>NZ_CP092416.1 GCF_023716465.1 Flagellimonas marinaquae | reverse complement strand
TCATTGTTTTCTATCATAAACCGCAATGGAATAAGGTTTTATGATATATCTGAGCCCTTAAAGATGTTGCCTTTCCCCGAGGTGGAGTCATCGCCCCCGTCGATGCCATACCCTCTGGACGTGCCGAGCGGCCAAAAGGCTTTTGGGAGCTTGCGACCGTGCCGGAAAATCGGGAGGGTCCCGCCAGGGAAACCCTATTTTCCGGAAAAGCATTGCCGGCCAGCTTATCGGGCACGGACTATATTTGCCGTCGATGGATGGAGGCTCCGCCGAGGAAAGGGAAAGGCTACAAAGAAATGTGGAGTGCCGTCCCCCCGAAGTCCTTGCCGCGATCGGCAAGGAACGCCTTTGGAGCGGGTTTTGCCCTGCCCGCAAAAGCCGTGTCAAAGCGGCACTGGTAGTGCAAGGGGAAGGACGGCACGACTTCCGATATAAGGCCCGGTCCAGGCGTGCGTTTTTGCCCTTACCGCAAAAACCATGACGGGACCGGACGGCACAAAGAGCCCCTTTCGGGGCCATTGTCCTGGGCGGGGAAATTTCCGCACCTCAATACTCGCTTGGAAGCAATAAGGTGTTATTTACAAAGTACATTCTAAAGGTCTCCAGTGGAAAATCTGTAAAACTGTACCCTTGACGGTGCAGGATGTTCCCGTTACCGTCGGAATAGTCTATTTTAGCAGTATCGCCCTCCTTGAACAAATCAATGGTAACAAAAGCGGATTGTTTCATCAGGTCCATTGCCTGTATCGCTGAATCGGTTACGAGCCAATCCGCTTTACAGAGTTCCGCCATGAGCTTTATCCCGTCGGTATAGATAAAATTAAAATATGGATACCTGTACAACTGGCCAGTTGCCTGAAAGCCCGCCAACTCGTGCCGAATCCTTTCTGTGTTCATTTCCATAGAGCAAAGAATTTGGAAACAAGTCCCGTTAGCAAAAAGGTGGGTCTTTTGGCCTCGACCACTTCGGCATCTATGACATGGATATTCTCTACCGCACCGATCTTGGTACGCTCCACTATTACATCTGTGGGCAGAATGGTAACGGTGGATCCACGCTTCTTGGTAAAATTGAACCAAGGTCTTTTTTGATTACTTTTACGCTTCATATTGTAACTGTTAAGGTTATGATTAAAAAAGGGCGCATGAGTTGAAAGGCTGCGCCCTTTTTGTCTTACTGTGCTATTCCTCTTCCTTGCTATCGTCCGTGGAACCATTGCCATCTTTCTTCCCGCCCAACATCACGATTTCGTTGGCCTTTATTTCGGTAATATGACGTTTTACCCCGTCCTTGTCCTCATAGGAGCGGTAGGTCAACTTCCCCGTTACACATACTTCGCTTCCCTTTTGTAGAAACTTCTCCACAACGGCTACACGTTTGCCCCAAACAACGATGTTGTGCCATTCGGTCTGGTTGACAACTTCTCCGCTATCGTTTTTAAAAGTTTCATTTGTGGCAAGTGAAAACTTGGCGTTCTTGCTTCCGCTATCAAACACCTTTGTTTCGGGATCGCCCCCGAGATTTCCGATTAAAACGACTTGATTTTTGATACTCATAACTGTTAAGGTTTTAAGGATTAATACTTGTTTTAATTCCTATACAATATACGAAATAAATACAAGTATTACAAGTAATACAAGTATTTAAAGCATTTATTTTAATCATTGTTTTCTATCATAGACCGCAATGGAATAAGGTTTTATGATATATCTGAGCCCTTAAAGATGTTGCCTTTCCCCGAGGTGGAGTCATCGCCCCCGTCGATGCCATACCCTCTGGACGTGCCGAGCGGCCAAAAGGCTTTTGGGAGCTTGCGACCATGCCGGAAAATCGGGAGGGTCCCGCCAGGGAAACCCTATTTTCCGGAAAAGCATTGCCGGCCAGCTCATCGGGCACGGACTATATTTGCCGTCGATGGATGGAGGCTCCGCCGAGGAAAGGGAAAGGCTACAGAGAAATGTGGAGTGCCGTCCCCCCGAAGTCCTTGCCGCGATCGGCAAGGAACGCCTTTGGCGCGGGTTTTGCCCTGCCCGCAAAAGCCGTGTCAAAGCGGCACCGGTAGTGCAAGGGGAAGGACGGCACGACTTCCTTATTGGTACAGTTCATAGATGCCCTTGGGCAATCGTTTCAGAACAACCTGATTTGGTTGGTCTTGGAATCCACTATCACATCCGCAACCTCCTGGGCATTGGTGTTCCTGTTTTCGGGAACTTTTCCCTTTTGCGGTGATGGTTCGGGCATCCCCAATTTCTTACGTGCATACCCATACGCCCGGTTGATGTCGGCCACAAACTCTATTTGAGGGACCCCGCTGTATTTCAGCCAACGGTTCACGATAAAGGCCCCTCGGAAGTCCTTGCCGGCCCAAAGGGCATTATCGGAGATCACGATGCCGTGGATGCCGTGGTACATCAGGTTCAGTGCGCTCATCCGTGCACAGGTATAATCAATGTCGATAAGGGTGTGGAACATGCCCGGGTTAACACTGTTGGCCGCAAGGGAAAGCCTACCGGAACCACAGCACGGGTCGTTGAAGTTTTCGGGTCCAGTGGGGCTTAGTATCTGTGCCATGAACTGGCATATCGTCATCGGGGTAAAGAACTGTGCAAAATGTTTGTTGGTAAGGCTGTTGGCCTCGTAGAACGTTCCGTATACATCGTAAACATCCGTATCGGATACTATCGTCTTGTCCAGGATCCTGATAGCCTCAAAGATGAGCTCGTTGAAAAGGTCGAGTTCCCTGCGGTCGTACTTCTTTCTGATGGTATCCATGTCCGCCTGATGGTTGAGCGACCAGGCATTGATGGAAAAGTCCAAAAAATCTTGGAAGATGTAATAGGTCCCGTGCGACCTTGAAAGCGTGTCGAAAATGTCCCCGAACTTCTTGAGTTCCTGGGGTAGATGGATTTTGGCCATGATGTACTGTTTAAGGGTTGAACATTTTTCTCATGGCCCTTACACGGCCGCAAAAGGGGCGACAAAGCAATGAGCTGGCGAAATTGTGTGTGGTCCCGCGGTCGTAACTTTGCCTGTGGAAAAATGTGGTGGCCCTCAACTGGTGGGGAGGGGGAGGGGATGGGCTCGCGCCTATTCTTCATCCATCGGGACATACCCGTATCTGGACAATTCTTTGATAAGAGGTGCAATGAATTTTTCGGGAACACCCCTGCGCTCATTGATAAAATGCCGCAAGGTGTCCTTTGTCATGTTGCAGGTACGCTCGATGCAACCTATGGAAAGGCAGGGCCTTTCCTTCAACCAGTCGCGCAAATGGTTCTGTCCATAATCCATAACAAAGAGTTTTGAAGATATTACAAATGTACGCTTTTGCGTACAAATATCCAAGGGGTCAAAAGTCCCCCTGGTCCGCCATCGAGTAATAACCCTCGCGGGTGATGATGATGCTGTCAAGGAACTGGATGTCCACTAGGGCACAGGCGGCCTTCAATTTCTCGGTTATCTTCCTGTCCGCCTCCGATGGTTTCAGTCTCCCCGATGGGTGGTTGTGGACCATGATGATCCCGGATACCTGTATCATCAGGGCGTGTCGGAGTATGAGCTTCACGGGGACCACTGTGCCGGCCACGTCCCCTTGGGAACAATGGTGTACGTTGACCACCCCGTTGGAGCGGGACAGGTGTATGACCTTGGTCTGTTCGTGGTCGTCCATGATCTCATCGAACATGGGCCGTATGAAGTCTGCGGCGTCTTGGCTCCGGGTGATGTTGACACTTGGGAGTTCGGTCCTGCGGTAGATGGCCGTGAGTTCTCCCACAAAGTCCCTGAAGGTGCTCATTCTGTAATCTTTCATGATAATTGGATTAAAGGTTAACGATCATTTTTCTCGTTGGCCCCTACACGGCCGCACAAGGGGTGCCAAAGCAATGAGTTTGCGAAATTGTGTGCCGCCCCGCGGTCGTACCTTTGCCTGCGGAAAAATGATATGTTCCGGAAAGTGTTTGCTTGTTTGACCATTCCTCAGAGCGGGATGCATCAGGGACAGTCGCGGAAATCCATTTTAAAGGGGTTATTTGGGACATTGGGACGAGGAAGCGACCTATGAAGCTCCCACAGCCCCCTTAATGCCCCAGAACGGCTTAAAATGATTGGAGCAATGGCCCGCCCGGATGCCCCCTAAAGCCTTTTGATGATAATCTTCCTGTATTCGTTTTGGATCATGGTGTACAACCTGCCCAACCTATCGTGCAGCTCTTGGTCCATTTCAAAGGTGAACCCCCTGAAGCCCACCTCCAGTCTTACCCCCTTGCCGACCCTGCCGTAAACAAGGAAGTTCTTGGGGTCGTTGCTGATTTTGTCGCCCAATAACATTTCGAAGGGCTGCGCCGCGAATGCCAGGTTATCGGGATGGTTCCCGTCCACTGTGAAGATGACCCTGAACGCAATGCTGCGGTAGTCCTTTTTGTAGTCCATTTTCCATGTACCAAAGCATCTTTTTGTAGTTGGGGCCGATCGCCAAATATAGGGCGTTGCGGGAAAAGTACAATTTCACTGGCTCATTGCCAATTCCCTGCGGACACGCCAAAAAATGGCTCCTAACCCAAAAGACAAAAAAGATGAAAAACTTTGAGACCATTTTGAACACGGGACAGGACGCCGCGAACTATATCGAGATCGACGATCCTACAAACATTTTCGTGGTCGGGCACGAATCCTTGTGATTACCTGCCAAATCCCGCCAAAACAGGGTGTTTCACTAAAAAGTGGGGACAAAGGACACTCTTTGAGTGTCCTTTGTTGTACTTTTATGCGAGATTTAAAGCAATAACAACGTAGGAATATACGTTAATATTTGTTAATACTTATTGGAGAAGTTTAGCGGAAGGACGGTCAAATAAGCAAGGCGGCTGATTAAATTTAGGGAGTTTAACCCTAAAATTTTTCAGTTATGAAAATTCAAAAAATTCTTCTTGCCGTAGTCTTATTGTCAACCGTTAGCTTGTCCACCTCCTGCACCAAAAACGATATTGCGGAGGATGAGGCCCTATTCAAGAATGCAACGGAACAACAGGCAATCGACGGCAAGGAAATCAAAAATCAGGATACCTGATACCTTTTGGGGGGCGTTGGCCATTATCCTGTTGTCAACGCTTCCATATCTACATGATTTTTTGACCGATGACGGCGGCCTTAAACCTTGGGTCCCGGTACTTGGAATAGAGGATCTATTGACCGATGTGAACGGGAACGTTTTGGGTTTCTCCACCTATCGGGTGTTCCTTTATACGTTTTTCATCTTCCTTTTTGCCACGATAGGATGGGCGGGGTGGTTCCAAAGTGCAAGGCAAAGATTTTACGGAAGCGCCCTTTTATTGGCCACGGCCTCCGGTCTTTATCATATATTCCTTATCCTTTTCGGACTAAGGAGGTCTTTGTTGAACGAACCGGTTTCCAAATTGGTCTTTTTGGGGATCCTCTCGATCGTCCTTGGATATATGACCATCAAAAAAAGAGGTTATAGTCTCCGTAAGGTGGTTTCCTGGGTGCTGCTTTTTTTGATGGCCACGCTACCGTTTTATCATGATCTCATAACCAACAGGAGCGGGGAAACGTATGCATGGGTCCCAAAATTGGGGATTGAGGAAATGTTGACCGACAATGAGGGGTATGTAAGGGGGCTCGCGAACTATAGGATCTTGGTCTACCTGTTCTGCCTCTATCTTTTCGCACATCTGGGATGGATAGGATGGTTTTTTGATTCACGCGGGAAAAAGTACCGCCCCTTTATTTTGGTGCCGGCAGCTTTGAGCCTGTACCAAGTGGTCGTCATTGCCATGTCCTGGAGGGAGACCGAATTCAATGATCCCAACATAAAACTATATATCACGATCGGCCTGAGTATACTCTTGGCCATCAACTTCTATTATAACAACAAAGTTTCCCCCGAAGCAAAAGTAATAACAGAAAATGGACAATCTTAAAAGTATCCTCTTATGAGAATTGACAGGACAAGGTTTGGGTTCATACGGGCCACGGGAACATTAATGGATAGGGCTTTGCAAAAAGTGAACTTGATATTACAGGGCATGGTCGATGCCAAACCATATAGACTGGACTGGGAACACGTCCTTTCGGAATACGACCGCTTGGGGGTCGGCGATGTTGCGGAATTTGCATCGAGCTATGCCTTTGGATGGCACGCCCAAAACAACAAATTGGACGACGATGTGAGCAAGCAGGCCATGTATTTGGAAATTATTGAAGGAGTGGTACAGCGTAGGGAAAACGTCAAATGACAAGGTCGATATCCGGAAGGTATTTGTCCAGTTCGGCACCCGACTTGAATATCTGTTTGCCGACCATCCTGTTGGTGAACTTTTCCCACTCGAATTCCACGTAAAAAGTGCTTACGCTGAACAAACTTAAATAGGTGATGGCGTTGTACTTCATGGCCACAAGCTGGCCGGATTGCACCAAGGTTTCCGTCTGTTCGCTCTCGTTGAGCATAAAAAAATCGTATAGGTCCATGTTCATAGGGGTTACGGCCCTAAAATATAAAAGTCCCTTGGTATTTTAAACAAAAGTTGTGGGTTTTTTCGCCCACACTATTTTTTGACGTTCTCCGCAACTTGCGGGGATGGACCAATCGGATTTTATAAAAAGGTTTGGAATGAGGGTGAAACAGCTCCGCAAGGAAAAAGGGTTGAGTTACCGTACTATGGCACAACTTTGTGATGTGGATTACAGTGATATTTCCAAAATAGAAAAGGGGCAGATCAACATAACCCTGGGCACCGTGCTTGAACTTTCCAAGGCCCTGGGGGTGGAAGTAAGGGAACTGTTCGGTTTCCCTACTCGGGAAAATTAATACGGAGGTCGCCCAAGATCTTGTCAAGGTTCACGTTCCGGTACTTATCGAGCCTTGGTCCGGATTCAAAAGCGTTCAGTACGGGGAACATTCCAGAATGGTCTGAAGTAAGCTCTACGTAAAAATCGAATAGCCGGTACAAATGGTGTTTTTTTTCAAGGTCTGGAAAGTGGGCCAAAAACACACATTTGTCCCAAAACTCGTCCCACTGGTCCTCTTCGTGCAGGCCCAAAAATTCCTTTATGCCCATTGCGAATAGTCCAGGTTTAGGTTGGGATTGTCTACCAATTTTTCGATTCCGGGATAATCGGCGCTGACCGTTCTGGAGAAAATATCCTTGCTGACCGGATGGGCCGTAAGGCCATCTTCCGGAAGATTATCATGGATGATCCTGTCGATGTCCGTTTCGGTCAATTTTTCCGAGAGCCAAGCCTCTATCTGATCATCGGCCAGGGGAACGATCTGACGGTGCTGCCCCTGCCAGTTTTTTTTGTTGTGGATCTGCGCATACATGGAGCCCGGCTCGGCTTCCCTGGTCAATAGGGAGAACGATACATATTTGTTCGATGTAACCGTATAGATTCCGGCAAGGCTCAAAAACGTGGCCTCCCTTGCGCCGAACAGGAACGGCACTTTATAGTCCTTTGGTTTCTGGCACGTATGCGGTTCATAAAAGCCGGTCAACGGGATGACACACCTACGCTTCAAAGAGCTCGGTTTGTACATCTTTGAGGTAAAGAGTTTTTCGCTCTGGGCATTGAGGCCCTGGCCCTTGATTTCCTTAAGGTCCTCCACAGGGTCTTCGTTCTTGGCCCAAGGCGGCAGCATTCCCCACATCATCGGGGTGATGTGTTTCGGGCTTTCCTGCGGGATTACCCAAAAATCCTGATGATTGAACCCATCCGAATGGTGGTAAAGAAGTTCCTCCTCCAGCTCCATTCCCTTTTCGGTTCGGGAAACGTTGTAATGGGTCTCTATTTCGGCAACGGGCCTATCAATTCTCGTATGGAAGCACATGGGATTTGTTTATTGATTAAAAATAACGATTTGCTAATGAATAATTTAATCTTAAATAACGATTTAATAAAGTAGCTATTTTCTTTAATTTTATTGTAAAATAGTTTATATATTTTGTAATATTGTTTGTAATCTAAACACTACATATTATGAAAAGAAACCTACAATTGGTGTGGTTGGTACTTATCGCAACCACTATTAGTTTATCCTCCTGCAGCAAGGAGGAAAATGGAACGAACATCGCCGATGAACAATTGGCGATAAGCGATGAAGTGCTCGAAAAAATAGAGGCGTTGGGGTTCAGCTCTGAAAATGCTGTGGCCTTCATCGATGAAAACGGGGAAACCTCATATATAGTTGAGGGAGATGTCCTTTTGAAAGACCATCATCTAGGAATGGAAAAGGGAAGTTCTGTGGTTATAGCCGATGAAGAGCACTATAGAATGACCCTTACCCCAGAATTTGGGAGCGAATTCTATCAAACTGACAGAAATACTGGAGAACAGGTATTGGTGAGGAGAAAAGAAAGTATCCGGGTCTTGCTGGAAGATAATTTCCCTGCTGTATATTGGCAAGCTATGCAAATAGTGCAGGATAGATACGACCATGTTTCTGGTTTGAGGTTCTATATAACACCTATCCAAGATCCTAACGATCCCAATTGCAGCCCTTGCGTAAGAACGAATGAAGATATTACCATAGTCAATCAATTCACTGGATTTCTGGGGCTTGCCGACCCACCATATGAAAGAACAATAACAACGAGAGGCGGATCTCAAATCACAACAATTGAACCAGGAGAAGTTATACGGCTAGATCCGAATTTAATTGGCAACGAAGGTGCTGAACATATCGCCTCCATTATCGCTCATGAATTGGGTCACACGATAGGATATAGGCATACTGATTGGCAGAACAGGAGCTATAGTTGCAACACGGGAGGACAGGAGGCTGATCCCGATAATATAGGGGCGGTTCACATACCCGGCACACCGACCGGACCTGATTCCGGTTCATGGATGTTGGCCTGTATCGATGATGGACAAAATAGGCCGTTTACTTATAATGACAGGGTTGCCTTAAGATATGTGCATGGTTTTTAGTACTGTTTATTTGAAATCATTGTGCAGATAAATAGTGGAAACCAAAGAAAAGCATGGGCCATCAATTTCTTGATGGCCTTTTTCATCTTGTACGGAAAAGTTTGCGCACAAGATGATACCGTTGTCAATGCACAAAAAATAGCGTCCCAGATATTAAAGGAAAATTTAGAGTCTTACGAGCAAAAGTCCGTAAGAGCAATAATAAATGATAAGCAACAATTTTATGAGTGGTGTCAAGAAAATGAAACTACACCAGAGCTTTTGAACGACCTCCAAAAAGGAAATTCCATTTTCCTGATTAACCTGGATGACAAAAAAATAAAAATGCTATCCAAAAAGTCATGGGTAATCTATTTGGACAGGGCAGGGACAAATGTTGTTTTGGAAGGGGTTTTGCTCAATTATGACCCCACCCTCAACGAAGTAACCAAAGCGACAACTAGCCAACCTTCAAACAAAGGTGAAAATATCACAATAGCAATAAAAGAAGATCCTTTCAATATCTATGACTTGGATCTTTTCGGAAGAACGATTTCTGAAATCGATAGGCCGGAAAATGGTTTTTCTACGCACTCTACTGAAATGGCAACAATAATAGCCGGGGCCGGTTACACTTCCCCATCATTTAAGGGTGTTGTGTCCGGAGCTAGCCTATTCTCGTCTCCTCTGAACGACCTGCTTCCTGACGATAGTGATTTGTTGGCCGATTATCATGTTAGTGTACAGAACCATTCCTATGGCGTGGGCAACATTGAAAATTATTATGGCGCAGAATCATTGGCCTATGATGACCAAGCAAGTTACACCCCTTATCTTGTCCATGTTTTTTCTGCGGGAAACCTGGGAGACGGACAGCCTCAAACAGGTCCTTATATTGGCATGACCGGATATGGTACTTTGACCGGACAAATAAAAAATTCTAAAAATTCAATCTGTGTAGGTGCAACCGATCCTTTTGGCTCTTTATGGGACATCAGCTCCAGTGGGCCTACCGCCGATGGTAGGATCAAGCCAGAGGTGGTCGCCTACGGGGCCAATGGAACATCGGATGCAACAGCCTTGGTGAGTGGGGTGTGCGGGTTGTTACAAGAACAATTCTTTGGTGAAAACGGGATATTGCCAAATTCGTCGTTGATAAAGGCTTTGATCATAAACGAGGCGAAAAACAAAAAGGAGTTGAGCCACAGGGAGGGGTTCGGTAATGTAAAGGCCTATCGATCATTGGAAACGCTCGTTAATGGTCAGTACTTTGAGGGAAACGTTGGAATAGGAGGGGGGGCAATACACAGCATCGTGGTTCCAGAAGGTGTTAAAAAACTGAATGTAACCATAGTCTGGAATGACTTGCCCTCTGAAACACTTGGTATGGGTCGGGGCCTTGTGAACAATTTGGATATGCGTTTGGTCAGGGATGGCGGAGAGGCCTGGAATCCTTGGAAACTTAGTTCTTATCCAGATGTGGATTCTTTGGCATTAGCCCCGGTCCGTTCAAGGGATACGTTGAACAACGTTGAAAAGATAACCGTTGACTTTCCCACAGAGGGCACATACGAATTGGAAATAACCGCAGGGGCTGGAAACAAAGGCCCACAACCATATAGTATTGCCTATAGTTATCGCACCTCAAATGAATGGGTATATCCATCAAAAGAAGCTTCGTTAATTTCTGGAACCGAACAGGTCATTAGGTGGGAATCTGATAACGGGTCCGATGCAATGGGTAGGTTGGAGTTGGCAAAAAAAAGCAAAGGTGCATTTGGTGAATGGCAGGTCATCAGTGATGACATAAACACATCCGAAGGATTCTATCAATGGAATATCCCAACGGAAACGGCCATTTGCAAACTGAGGCTTGTTATTGGACAGGATATAATCGAATCTCCGGAATTTTCAATTACGGAATTATATGAGCATCGTGTCGAATATTCGTGTGAGGGTATTTCCACAATTTCATGGGAACCCATCGAACAGGCGGAAAAATATAATGTCTATGTCTTCGAAAATGGGGGGTTGGAGCTTGCAGGGGAAACAAAAGGGACGGTGTTTTCATTTGAAAGAGATAACTCGGCACAATTTTATACGGCCGTTGCCCCGGTTTTTCAAGGACGTGAACTAAAAAGAACCCCAGCCACCCCTATGGGTCTTGAAATGGAATGTTTCATACAGAATTTCTATTTGGAAAGGTCCTTTTCGGACGAGGCCATTATGAACCTTTCTTTAAGATCCGTTGTTGATGTGTCTGTGGTTGTCTTTGAAAAATGGGACGGTTCCCAATTTAAGGAATTGTACAGAACGGAGCCCAATAATCAATTGTCCATAGGTTATACCGATAAAATACCTGGGAAGGGAACAATAGAATATCGGGCGCGTGTAATTACGGATCAAGGCAACCAGTATGTTAGCGACATCCAAGAGTTTTTCGGTCTGGGCAGTGAAGAAATCCTTGCGGCACCGGTCCCGGCAAGACAGGGAGAAATCGTGGAGTTGTTTGCTGCTGGGGAAGGCCAATATGAGGTATATGTTCATGGCCTTGATGGTTCGCTTATAAAAAGGTCGTTGCAGGACACTGCTGTAAAGACCATTGACACAAGTTTATTGCCCGCAGGGGTATATATTGTTAATATGATTGGTGAGGGGCGTAATTACAGAAAAAAAATCATTGTCAATTGATTAACTTGGAAATGTTGGTATATTTTTTGCTTATTAGAAAGACATAACCTCAATTGCTATGAAAAACTTCATTAAACTATCGTTTATCTTCCTTGTTGTTTTGGTTTCATGCTCATCGGATGATGGGAACGATAATACTATTGATTTGGATGCTTTTCCCCAGGAATGGACATTGGTAAGGATGACCATTGGAATGACCGATCAAACCCTTACGGGTAATGATATGCTATATCAAGAAAGATACTTGTTACAAGAAAACGGGTCTTTTGAAAAAATAAGGGTTCAAGACGGGCAAGAGTCCAGCGCGGAAGGTACTTTTTCTTATGGGACAAGTGATGGTTCCGTTAACCTTACCCTAAACTACGAAGATGACCCCAATGGTATTATTTCCAACTGTGGTCTTAATGAAACGGAAGTCTTGATGTTCAATTCCCAAAAGAACCAACTTGAAAGCACCTACCAAATTTGTGACGGACCTACTTTGATCTATGAACTTAAATAAGCCTTGATCAAATATGTTGGTTTTTAAAATGGAGTTTTTTTACGACATAGGTAACTACGCCCCATATAACCAGTGAGTTCTCTCCTGAAATCTCAATTGGTCTATATTTGGGGTTTTCAGGCATTAAAACAATACGGTCCTTTTCTTTCTGGACCCTTTTCACGGTAAACTCCCCATCCACAAAACAAACGGCTATGCAACCGTCATAGGCTTCTATGCTTTTGTCAATGACCAAAAGGTCCCCATCATCCATGCCGGCCCCTTGCATGCTGTCCCCGTTGACCCTTGCAAAAAAGGTCGCTTCTGTATCGCGAACAAGTTCACGATCCAATGAAATTCTGTCCTCCTTAAAATCGTCTGCAGGTGATGGAAACCCAGCTGATACCCCACCATCAAAATATGGCAGGCCCAAGGGATTTCCCATGCCCGGGACCAAAAACTCAAGCCCGCTCGATTTCTTCCTTGTCGTGTACATTTATCTTTAATATTTCATCCAGTTTGCTTGTATATCTAGGGGACAATAGATTACGGTTCATTTTCCATTTCCGCCTAAGATCTTGGCCCCCTAATTTAACGACATCGTATCCAGATAGCAAATTGATCCGGTCAATCGCCTTCCAAAGCGGTGAATGTCTAGGGTCGGAGTTGCGGAAAACGTTTAACTGTTTGGATTCGGACGGGGTAAGGCCCATGACGACGACCCCCGCCTTTTTGTAAGCATAACCTTTTTTGAATATTGTTGAGAGGCCCCTTAGGGCGAATTTGGTCAACTCGATACTGCTGTTGGTGGGGTAGGGTAGTTTCACACAAACGGAACGCCCATATTGCGGCAGGTGTTCCTTGAAGGGATTGGAGCGCACAAATACTTGTATAAGGTTACAGTCGGAACCTTGTGCTCTTAGTTTTTTAGCGACTTCACATGAAAAGGTTGCGACCCTCTCCCGTAAATCGGAATACTTCAAATAGTCTCTGTCAAAGCTACGGGTACATGCTATGGCTTGTTTGGGTTTAATATCCTCCATCTGGATTGAGGGTTTCCCCATCAGGTCATGTTTTAGTCTGAGACCTACAACCGTCATACTGTCCCTCACAAAATCATCGGGAAGCAAGGAAAAATCAAGGGCGGTCCTGACGTTCCGTAAACGGAGCATGTTACCGTATCTGGGGCCGATTCCCCAAACATCCTCGACCTTGATCCATCTGAGCGCCTTGGCCCTTTTTTCTTCTGAATCGATGACATGCACACCCCCGGTACGTTCAGGGAATTTTTTGGCCACCCTATTGGCGGCCTTGGCAAGTGCCTTGCTTGGGGCGATTCCAATACTGACGGGAATTCCCGTCGCCCTTAAGACAAACGTTCTGATCTCCTGGGCATAGGATGAAAGGTCAAAAAAGCAATCGAATCCTTTGAAATGGAGAAAAGCCTCGTCAATAGAATAGATTTCCATATCTGGACAATAGCGGGCTAATATGTTCATTACCCTGGAGCTCATGTCCCCATAGAGTGCGAAATTGGACGAAAATACCCTGACATCATTTTCCCTGAATATTTTCTTGTACTCGAAATAAGGGGCCCCCATCGGCACGCCCATTGCCTTGACCTCGTTGGACCGTGCGATAACACAGCCGTCATTATTGCTCAGAACGGCAACGGGCTTCCCGTTGAGCGATGGGTCAAAGACCCGCTCAACCGAACAATAAAAGTTATTGCAATCAATCAGGGCTATATAATCCATTGGGTGCTATCGATTAGGACCTATAAAGCTATGCCTAAATCGAAAAATAATAAAGGGGAAAATCAAGAAAATCAAAAATCAAGAAAACAGAAAGGATAGGGGTCTATCCTAATTTCATTTTTCCATATCTCATAATGAATATGGTTGGCGGTACTCTTACCGGTACTTCCCACAAACCCTATGATATCCCCTTTTTTTACCGTCTGGTCTTTTTTGACAACAAACAGATACATATGGGCATAACGTGATTTAAAGCCGTAACGGTGTTCGATGATGACCTGGTTGCCATAACCCTTGTTCGATTCAACGGCGCTCTTGACGGTTCCAGATGCGGCCGCATGGATGGGGGTGCCCGCTTTAGCTGAAATATCAATGCCAAAGTGGGTTTTTTCCTTTTTATCGATGGGGTGGAACCTTTTGCCAAATTTACTGGAAAAACGTTTCAACCGGTCCGGATTCAAGGGATTAATGGACGGCACAAACTGAAACTTATCGCTATATAAGTGAATATCGTTGTCTAATATGTCCAAGAGCCTTTCAACATCATCATAAGACTCGGACTTGGACAGGAACTTGTCCACCATTTCGCCCATTTTGTTGTGGGAACTGGCCTGGGCCATCAACGATAACTGGGGTGCCGGAAAAAGCCCCAAAAGTAGGAAAGCGCATAAAATATGGTGTTTCGGTTTCGGCATCGTTGTTGTGGGACAATGAAAGGATAAAGATAGCAAACCCCTTAACAACAAACGGCTTGTGCCCTTGGATTTTGTATCTTTACCCCCCTAACACAAATCTTACACTATGGGAAAACACTTACTGATATTTGGAATGATTATGGGGCTGTTATCATGCAGTAACGATGACGATGGGGTTTCGTTGGATGATAGGAACGAGGCACTCTTTGGCCAGTGGGAATATGAGGCAATAGAATCGGACACCGCCGTGGACATCAACGGGGACGGGACCGTGAACATCGACCTGTACAACACCAATGAGATCCGCCAGTGCCTAAAGGACAATCTTACTTTTTTCAATGAAGGCCCCTCTGGAGAAAAAGATGAATATAGAATTAATGAAAACGGCCTTTCCTGTGGCGAAGTAGATCCGTTCAGTACTGTTGAAATGGATAAATACGAATTGATAAATAATGAGATTTTACGGTTTGAAAACAGGAACGATATGGTAATCATAGAATTTACAAAAGATCGGCTTGTAGTGGAACAGGATGATTTTTTGGACGATCAGGATGTGGTGATCACATATACATTAAAAAGAAGTTAGGTTTATGCGAACATAAAGGGCAGATATCTAAAACCAGGTTGGCCATTTATGCAAACATAAATCAACTGGAGTATAATTCTGCAGCGGCGGTTCCTGAGAATCAATGCGAATATAAAAACCAATAAAGGGGGTCAATAGACCCCCTTATTATTTATCAAACCCTAACAACCGATCCCGAAGTCCAATCACTCCATTGGCCATTGGAATCCCTTACCCTTACTTCATAGGGTTGATCGAGATATTTAAGTTTGCCCTCTGATGGTTCAGTCTCCATCTCAAAATATCTGTCCACGCCGCTTCCCTTGGCATCATTGTAGTTCAATATTTTCGTGTCCCAATTGTTCGTTCCCCTATTGAGAATTCTAATCTCTACTTGTTCCAAACTCGCCCCATTGTATGCCTCGGAACAATTGGCGCTGAAGCAAGTGTATATCCTTACCTGATAATCGCATCCATTAAGCCCGCCGCAACTGATGTTGTGTTTCTCTCCTTTTGCGGAAACGGTCGGCCTTTTGAACATTTGTATAGACTCACTCTCGGTCTGGGACTGTCCAGTGGAGTTTTCTATCAAGAAATTGATTACAAAGCTCTCGTCCGTCTCGGGAGTGAACTGCATCGGTGCGCTGCCATAATCAAGGGGAATCGTTTCCCCCTCACTATATGTAATGCCCTTATAACGCATAGTCCCTGCACTGGCCCCTGTAAAGGTGAACACCATTGTATAGGTAACACTTGGGTCGTGGCCGGAGGTGGCATTTGTGATAGCGGTAATATCAAATGGGTCATTGATGTACTTGTCCTGGGAGGACTGGCTGATATTGAGCGTGAACGGCTCTTCGTACACCTCGTAATTCACATTGATGTTGGCGGTTTTTTCCACATCGGAAGAGGAACGTACCGTAAAGGTAATATTATGGTTGCCCTCTGTGGTCCCTGTGTATTTGCCTGAAAAGGAACCGACCGGAACGGTAAAGCTCTCCCCTGCGGAATACGTTGTGCCGGAATACAGGAAGGATCCATTGTTGCCACTTACGGAGAAATACATTTCGTAGGTGTCCCCGCCAATCCCGATTTCGGAAATATTAAAGTTGACATCGATTTCCTCTTCGGTGTACGCTTGTTGGGTGGATCCAGAAGCTGTAAAATTATAGTCTTTTGCCGCAACACCAACGGAGATATTTACCGACTTTTCAAGTCCTGTGTCGTTCTTTGCATAAAAGGTCATGCTTATATTACCATCGTCCGTGCCCTCCAAGCTCCAGTTGAAGTTCCCCTTGGGCACATTATAGATGTTGCCCGGGCTCACTACGTTTCCATTGGAATCCTTGATGATGGCGTTGCCGTTCATGGTGAACCGCATAGTATAGTCGGACGACCCCACACTCTCCGAAATGTTGAAGTTCAGGGAAGTGATTTCCCCAACGGAAATATCGGAGCTCTGTGATCCGCCCGTAAACGTAAAGTCCACCTGGTCAAAGGTAATGGTCGTATTGGCAGTACGTGTAACGTCTGATCCTGATTCAACGCTTAGCACGATATTATGCTGGCCAGGCTCAAGTCCGGTATATGTAATGTTGTTCGAGCCTGGGGACAATGGGAAATTTTCCCCTGGTCCATATGAGACCCCATTGACCATCATTGACCCGTTTTGGCTCGATGAATAAAAGGCCGAATAGGTGTCGTTCGCCCCGTCCGGAACTTCATCGATGTTAACGATGATGCCAACGGGGTTGTTGGAAAACTCGGTGGCCTTTGAGGGAGTCATGGTAACGCTAAAATCATTGTTGCCCACGACAACCGTAACCTGCTCCTCCAAAATCTGGCCGTTGCTGTCCCGGAGCAAAAAGGAAATCTCATAGGTGCCGGCCTGTTGACCTATAAAATCATAGGCGAAACTACCCGGCGTTACGGTGAAATACTGGCTTGGCGCAATGGGTGAATTTCCATTGTAGAGCTGGCCGTCCCCGCCCGTAATAAAATAATTGAGCTCATAGGTAACGCCATCGTAATCTCCTTTCTCTATCAGGCTTAGGGATATGGCCCCCCGTTGGCCCACAAGCACCTCGCTGCTATTGGCCGAAGCGTTGAAGTCCAGCTCCAGTTGCTTCGCCTCCAGATCAATTTCCACCGGCCCCACTTCTTGGCCGTAATTGTCCGTTATAAGAAAACTGATCTTGTGGTTCCCCAAGGTTTCCGGGGTATAGAAAAGTGAAAAGTTTCCAAGACCGACCTGATAGTCCGTATTGTTCTGGATATTGTCGCCGTTTACCCCTCTAACTTTACCGTTTCCCTCAGTAATGTTATAGGTAAGGAAATACTCTATGTTCGATGTATTCCCATTGGATTTGATATTGAAGTTGAGCTGTGTCCTTTGGTTTACGAAAACCTGGTTGCTCTCCGCATTTCCACTAAAGGTAAATGGGATGTTTGCGACCTCGATTTCAACACTGTCCCTTTTCGTCTGCCCGTTGCTGTCGCGCACATCAAAATATATCTTGCGCTGGCCAAGAACATCGTCCTTAAAGGTAAAATTGTAATTGCCCGGTTCAATGGGCCTGAACGTTCCGGCATCCATAACCCCTCCGTTCTGGTCCCGGACGGTCCCGCCTCCCTCACTGCCAACGGAAAAGGAGTGGCTGATGTCATAGGTTACATCGCTTTCCTCGTCCTGGGTCTGGAGGTCGATATTGATGGCAATGTTGGTATCGAGCTCGACCTGGGTGGAGGCTGCTGTGGCCCTAAAGGTAAAGTTCAGATTGCCGACTACCATGACAAGCTCCCTTGTGATGGTGGCACCATCTGGAGCCTTGGCCGTCATCGTCAATCTATGCTCGCCAAGCGTCTCTGGCAGATAGCCGAAATCCGTAACTCCCTTGGGAAGCACAAAGGAATTCCCCGGGGCATAGGAATCATCGCCCAAATAGAGCTTGCCGGTACCGTTTTCCAGTTGGTAGGAAACCTCAAATTCCTGATTGCCGGCATTGGTGGGGTCCCCGGTATCCTTGTCCCTTAAAAGGGTGGCGCTTACGGGGTTCTTGCTGTTGATTATAAAATCGTCCGTGCCCTTGTTGAGAAGGAAGCTGAAACTTGCATAGCTGGTATTGTAAATTAGCTCCAGTTCCTTTTCCAGTTTGTTGGAATCCCAGGCAAGGACCTTGACCTTATGGGCCCCTGTGTCAATGGGCATATAGTTGAAGGACATATCGAAATCCGCCACAAAGATCGTATCGTTTTGGCGTATGGTGTCATTCTCCGAAGTCAAATAATATCCTTTACCGTTCTCTATACTGTACTTCATGAAGTAAGCGACGGTCGTTACCACTTTCTCGGGTTTCAGGGAAAAATCTGTCTTGGTGGCCTCAAAAACAAAGCCATCGTTTTCGTGGTCCTCTGTAAAGCTGAAATCAAAAGAATCCTGTACAATGCTATCGAAATCCTTGCTGCAAGCCAGGATAAGGACAAGACAAAACAGGCATAGAGAAACTATGTGGAGTGGGGTAATTTTTTTCATAGTGTTCCAGTTAGTGTTCTAAAATAAAAAGTAGCGCAACCCTACCCCCGCATAGGGATAAAAGTTGCCCACATCTGAGTTTACATGATAGTATTCGTTTGCTTTTATCAAAAATGAAAAATCGTTGCTAAGGGCAATCTCGGCCTCTCCGCCCAAATATGCGCCGTAAATGAATTGGCTCTTTCCGTTGATAATGGCCCCGTTGGGCAGTTCGTTGCTACCGTTGTTGATTACCTCGTAACCAAAAAGCCCACCCCCGCCAAGAAAAACGCTGAAATTCTTGCGTCTGGGCGATATATACACTCTGTAATATACGCCTGGCTGAATGGTAAAAATATTGTAGGGTATGTCGTTCGTGCCCTTGTCCTTGGCAAAGGCCGCCAATACACTGATCTGAAAATATTGAAAACGGTTGGGGTGGAAATTGAACGTTCCCATTGCCGCAAAACCATCTTCCACGTAACCACCGCTAACCCCGACAGAAGAGGCCAGGTTTCCCCTCATTTGCGCTTTTGCGCAAATGGTGATCAATAGGAACAATAATGTTATCATAGAGGCCATCTTGCTCATAAGCTCAAATTTTGAAAGGGTTATTGATAAGATTGTGGTCAATTTCTAAAGATAGGTTCCTATTGCCGTTTTCTTCGGCCAGATCGACGACCAACACTTTATTTCGGTCCAGGGAAAACTTTTTGAATACCACAACAAAATGATTCTCAGTGTTTCCCTTGACCTCCTTGGGAACTTTATAGCGAAATGCAGGAAGGATTTCCGTCTTTTGGTTGCTACTGCTCTTTTTATAGGAGGTGGCAATACTGAATTTCAGGAAATTCAGATCAAAATCGATGCTTTCCTGGTTTTCCAGTCTGAACTGGAGATAGATTTCATCCTCATTGAAATAAACCCCTTTCAACCATAGGAAAACATCGCCGGAACGGGCAAAAAAGCGGGGCAGCTTGGCCTTGTCGAATTGCATATAGTAAGATCTTAACCGGTAATATTCTTCCTTATCGGTCTCGTAGAGCTCTTTGGTAGGTTTGGCGGCTTCACTGATCGTTTCTTCCGTCTCCGCTTCGACCTCCGGAATTTTATCATCCGTGATAGTTCCGTTGGTTCCGGAACCAGTTGGCATATCACTTTCGGCCGTGGCCGTTTCTTTCTGGTAATTGGAATTTACGGGCGTGCCAAGTATGTTGGTAACGGCCTGATCAGGCTTGATATACCATGTTTTTTTGGATGGTTTTTTTTGATACTCCAAGGTAAACTCGTAGGAATTTCCGTTTGTCGTGATTACCGTAAGGTTGGTATAGCGGTTTTTCGCATTGGGGCTTTCATTGTAATAAAGTTTCAGGATCCTTCTGGAAAAAGCACTGCCACCGTCGTTCTGCTCCGACATAAAAAAGGTAATGTCATCCCCCAATATCCGATCCGATATATCAGTGGGAAAAATCACGACCGCCGTACTGGTCGAAACTTGGATGGTATCGTTTTGGGCCATTGCCAAGCAACCTGCCAACAAAAAAATAAGTAAATAGCTGTTTCTCATAGTCTCGTGTTTAACGGTGTGGTCAAGATCAATTTGTCGTTGTTCACAAGTAAGATCTTGTCCTTCTCCTTATACTTTTTCTTCCTAAAAAAATTTCCGAACGCCCTGATCGCGGTTCCTACCAGTGGCACATTGGTCTGTTGGGAAATTTCCCCGGTTACGTCATTGATGCCCTGGGTCTGGGCATCCGCTTGGAACTCCCTCCACAACTGTCCGGCCCTTTCGCTGTACATCCCGATATTGCCGTCCTGGACATCCTTTGCCACCAACCCAATGGGAACGTGGTCGATGTTGGTAACATTGAGCAATACCCGTGAACCTTGGATGTTTGCGTTGGCGTAAATGAATGTGTTCTTTTTGAATACGTTTCCCTTGTAGGTTACGGGCTGTGTAAGGATGAGCGTTACCCTGTCCCCAGGAAGAATAAACTGGTCTCGATAGATGGCCGCTTGGAACTCCAACATGCTTTCGACCGGTCCCGTGGTCTCGGGTTCGCTCGGTGGTGCTGAATAGTCCTGAGATCTGGCCAGGCGTTCCTCCCTTGCCCTAAGAAGCTCGGATCGGTAAATCGCCTCTTTTTCCGCCTCGGTCAATGGACGGTTTTCCTGAACGTTGTTTCCCTGGACATTCCCGTTGCCCCCGGTCCCGTTCCTTTTTTCCTCCAATAGTTCAATCTGTCTCTGGAGCTCCAGCACCTTGGGGTCGTTTTCCTCAGAATAAACATTGCTGTCCCGGGTCTCGGTCTTTTCAAATTCCCCGTTTTTCTTGGCTTTGTCGTAAGCATTGGTAACATCATCATAGGAAAAATTATCCTCCTTCAACGAAATGGGAACAGTGTTCTGAAATTCCTCCTTCGGGGCTCCTTCGTCCATGGAAACCACGATCGTTATGATTGAAACAACCCCAATGACGGCAAGTATGAGTATCTTAATTTTATTTTTGCTCATATATCTTCGTTTTTTGGGTATAGTTGGTAATGAAAAATCCTGTGGGATTTTCAGGATAATGGGGCGTATAATAAATAAGCTCGCCCGTACCTTGGGCCAGATATTTGGTTACATGGCCACCATCGTTGACATCGATGGTCCCTTGGAAAACAAACTCAAAAGGTTCCCTGTCCCCAGTGATGCGGATGGACTCCGACAAAATTTCAGCATCATAGATGGTGCCCTTGCTAAGAACGTCGGCCAATGCACCGCTGTTTTCATACTCTGAAAACAACCGATTCGCACTCCTTGAATCCATATGGAAAAGCGTTTTGGCCATGTTGTCCTTATAGGTGAAGCGGTCGAACGAATTGGCATACTTGAAGGCCCGGTCCAAATGTTCGGAGGCCAGGGCCTTGAACGTCTCCTTTTCATTGCCCACCACCGCCGACACCTTTTGGCCGTTTTCCTTGATGACCACAACATTCTTGGATTGGTAGTAAAGGAACACCAGCGTCCCGATAAAGGCGACCGTTACAAAAAGCATGGAGGATATCCAGATATATTTTTGCTGTTGTTTCGCTTTTGAGAATTGATTGTACACTGTTTCGCTTTCCGACTTCATTGGTTAGAAAATGTTTGATTTAAGAATGTTAAAGGACTGTTTGAACAGGAACAATTTGAGTACCGCTCCAAAGGCTATTATCAAAATGTTGTATGAATAGACCGAATTCCTGTTGATGTAAAAATCTATGATAAGGTTGGCCAGCTCGTTGGCCATTGCAAAGGCTCCCAACATGGCATAATTAAATAGCATGTGCTTCAACCAAGTATAGGTGTGTGTCCTTGTTTCCTTGTTGATATAAAGGGCAAGGGCCACGCCCCCGAAAAGCTCCAGTATGATAAGGTACAGGTAACGAAGTGCCAGGAACAGGGAATATGCATCCTGCTCCAAAAGAATGATAAACGGCTTTATCAGCAGTATAATATAGTAGTTGATGATCAGGGACATTTTTTGCCCGATGTCCCAGGTGGATGTCTGGGCCATCAACTTTTGGTACCGTAGGGCCTCTTCCCTCCAGAGGTCACGAAAATTGCTCTCTGGACCGGTCTGTCCACCAAGGGAATCCTGGAATCCCGCTAAAATGTACTCTATTCCCTTTAGTACCTGCGGGTAGGCCAGAACAATGACCACGACCCAGATGGTGGGACGGATGATGCCGGTAAGTTTTGCCCAGTTTGGTGGTTGGATCCTCCTGCCCTCACTAAAACCAATGGCCTCGTAGATGACATCGCCATATTCACGGATCAAAAGGAAGAGGCTTGCGGCCACACCAAGGGCTGTGCCTACATAGATTACCTTGAAGTTCCGCATGACTTCGCGATAAGCGCTGTAAACATCCGTGGCGGTCAAGCCCTCCAATATGTTCCAAATGGCCTCTACGTCCATACATCAGTTTTTGGCCATCGATTCAGATGATAGCCCGTTCATTTCAATACAATTAAAGCTGTAAGCCTGCAAGTCGGTATATTGTTTGTCCAACTGCTCCTTAATGTCCATCAGGGCATTTATCCTGTCCATATCATCGCCCTTCAATGTGCCGGATTCCAAAATCTTGTTGACGATCTCAAGTAGTGCCTCCGCACGATTGAGCAAATCGGTCCCGGTATTGATCAGTGTGCGCTTAACGTCCCCGTCAAGGTTGGAGCTGTTGACGATCCTGTGGACATCAAAGGTCAACTGGATCATGTTCTTGGAGGTGTCCCAAATCTCGTCCACAAGTTTTGCGGTGGTGATGGCGTTGTTGATCTTGGTGTAGATCTCGTACATCTTCTCTGCCTGTTTGAGCGTGTTAAGGGTGTTCGTCTGCGTGTTGACCGCCTCTCCCTTGGCCGCCGTTTGGATGGACACCAGCTCTTGCAGGGTCATGTTTCCGGTGGTTATCTGTGCATTGATGGCGGTGAGGGATGCCCCGGCCGCCGCATCTGTAACGGGTATCTGGGCATGACCGGCAAGTCCCGCCAATACCATACTAACGAATACTAAGTTTCTCATTTTTTCTCTTGATAATGTTTATTATAGTCTGTTCCATATCTCCCGTATTTTCATAGTCCTTCTGCATCCAGTCCCAATCGTTGCCCTCTGTTTGGAAAGCGTAATAGATTTCCCTTGGCACTTGCAGCCTGACTATGTTACGGTACTTGTTGCCGATTTTAAGGTATTCCTCCGAATAGGGCCTGTCCGTTTTGAAGTTGTTCTCTATCGACTTCATCAAATATTCGTCGTGGTCCTTTAGTTCCAAAAGTTCCCTTGTGTTCTTATAGACCAAATCGTTGCCCTCCAGGACGTGCAAGATCTGGTGGTTGGCAATGATGTTCTTAAAATATTGGTTATAGGGTATCTGTGTTGGCGATTGCAGAACAATGTCCACACCTCCGTTTTCCTTTCTGATCTTTTGGTACAAAAAGGCCACCGTTGCCAAAACGTGGTCGTCCGATAAAACGGACTTCAATTCCTGGGTCTCCGCAAACTCATCATATTTGATCTTGGCCCTTTTGCTACGATCGCTCAAGATCTTGGTGTCGATCACATAGTTTATCAAATGGATCATGATGGAAACCAAGAAAGGGTCGCTCTTTATCCTGCTAAGTTCAAAATGGATGAATTGCTTATCGGCCACCTGGCTCTCCAGGGTAACGTCCGTGTCTGCACATACGTTTTCGTACATGCCTCCGGGAAGAAAATCCTCGCAAATATGGAGAAAACTGCCCATGTCGAAGAAACGTTCCTCAATTTCAAGGTCCAAAAGGACCATTTCCCTTTTGGACTTCAAAAAATTGTAAAATGACGGGAAGCTATGGCCGCTGGGTATCTGCTCATAATAGTGGCGCAACAGTTTTTTCATGGCCCTATCATGGTCCGTATCTTCCTTGTACTCCTTCTTTTGCCAAAACTTGAAGCAAAGGGCCGACAACAACATTATCTTTCTGTTCCCGATCTCCTCTCCTGGTTCCAAACGAAAGGGGTTAACCCCAAGGGGTTTGTCAAAGTCGAATTTGATCTGTACCGAAATATCAGGGAACAATTTTGCAAAGAGATCCCCTGAGCTCCCTATCTCGATCAGGCAAACTATGATCCCGGACATCAGCTCTTGGAAGATCTCCCATAACATCGAAAAACTTTTACCACTACCGGTCGGGGCTATCTTTATCGAGTTCCGTGCATTGATGCGCTTTTTATCGACGTCCCACAGATCGCGCTTAACAGGTGTCCCGTACAATCTTTCATTATAAAGGATACCGGTATCGTCCGTTACATAATTGGAAGTGTTGGTAAACAGGCATAGAGCCTGTTTCAATGGTTGTTCAAAAAGGAACTTTTCATTTATCAGGGTATTCCGTCCAATAATGGAGGAAAGCCATAGGTTTTGGATCGTTACATTGGACGCCCTGTAATATTCCATCCCGTTGGTCTGGAAAATGGTCTTGGCCTCTTCTGTGGCCTTTCTAAGCTCGTTTTCATCCCCGGACCATATCACTAGGTTGAAATTGGCTTGTACCAGAACATTGGAATTGTCTTGGGAAATTTCCTTAAGGCGCTCTCCAATTTCCTCGGTATCGGCCTCAATCGATTTGCTCCAGCCCCGGTTCTGGGCATGGGTAAGGTGCGAAGCCTCGATGTCCCCTTTGATCCTGTTATGTCCCTTGAAATAAATGATCTGGTTATAAATGTGATTGTAACAGAAGGTCTCCCCAAAATCATCCATAAACCCTTTGTAGAAAACAAATTCCTGATCGGAGAAATCCTCGATGATATTGGAGATCGAATCCGGAAGATATTCCTGCCTGGGAACGGTCAAAATCTCATACTTGTTATCAAGTATGCTCATCTTATCGTTTTCGCCCGTATAATCAATATCGGTGTTCTCCCCCGTGAAGCCGTTACAGAACTCCTTGACATAAACGATCAGTTCGGATTCGTCGATGGGCGAGAGCTCTATGGCCCCTTGCGATAGGATGCTCACACTCGACCGCACGCTTTCCTCGAACGACTGGATTCTGAAAAGGTCCTTTTTATTGTACTTTTCCTTATACCCCAAAGGGTTCCTTACCACGTTGGGCGCAAGCATTTTGAGGCCCGTTAGCGTGTAGATCAACAATGTCTGGTGCTGGAGGTACTTCCTTCCGTCCACATAGTTCTTGTAGGCACGCTGGAGGATATTGTTTTCGGGCAAATGGGAGGCATCATAGTATTTGACAAGTCCCAGGTCCTGTTTGTGGACAAAGGAATTTTCCGGCATGGACCTGAATGCCTTATAGTTCCGGATGTGCTGGCGGTCAAAATCCTTTTCCGAAAGGCTGTACTTTTCGGGCATGCGCATAACATATACCTTGGACAGGTTTCCGTCCGTGGAAATAAGTGTGTTACCGTAAATGGTATCAATGGAATATGCTTTTTCTGCGCTTACTATCATTTCTTCAGAATTTTTACCAAATCGATGTTCTGGATTACGGAATACGTCCGCTTTATTCCCCCAAAGGGCTTTTCAAGGCTCAACCAAAAGAAAAATGCATACAGTGCTATCACGAATACCAGTGCATAAAAAAGATGGAGGATCAACCCGCCGTTGAGCCCGGTAAGCACAAGGCCCAGTGCACCTATTCCCCCAATAAAACAGAAGAAATAGAAATACCGGGACTTAAGTCCTTTCAGGTAGAGCGTCCGCCTGGTCCCTTTGATTACCTTGTATTCGTACATACCATCAATTGATTTGGATGGATTGTCCGGCTATCCAGTTGATGATCGCAATAAAGGCCAGGATCGCTATCAAAGCTATACCCACTATCCAACCAATGTTGGTAAGGGCCTTTGAGCGCGTCCCATCGCCCTTTTTGTCCACAAAATCATCCAAGTTGTAGAGCAAACCCGCTCCCGCCGATACTATTACCCCGATGATGATAATGGGTATCAGGTACTCATTGATCACATCCTTTGCGTTGTTGATGAAGCTGTTCTGTGCGAACGTGGACAAGGGCAGTAACAGGGTGGCTGCCAAGATCATTTTCTTTCTAAGGTTTGTTCTCATAATGTTCTATTTAAATTGATATGGATTTTACTTCGTTGATTATTGTCTCCAGGTTCTCGTCAAGGTCTGCGGCAGTAACGATCTTTTCCCTTACCGTCCTTGGTTCCATGTCCAGGGACCGGTCGTAGGGCACAAACCTTTTGTGAAAGTCGATATAGTTGGACTGGCCCCCGATGCCCACAAACTCTCCCGGTTGTAAATGGCTGAAAAAATCGGCCTCGAACTTGAATTCCTTGCGTTTTGTCATAGTGGTCCCCTCCGAATAGCTCTGGCCGTAATTTCTTGATTCGCTGGTATATTCGTTCATCACTTTTTCAAAAAGTTGTTGGTAGTCCTTAACGGCGTTAACATCCCCCGTCTTGCCAAAAAACTTGTTAGTAAAATTTGAATGTATGCTATTCAAATCGAGTTTCCCATAAAGTTTCTCTATTTTCGATGAACTCTGCGTTAACATCAGGAAAGCAACCTTGAACTCACGTAAGAGGGACGGTAATCCCTCAAAATTAGGTATGTGGAAAGTGGTAGCTTCGTCCAAACAGAAAAGCAAAGGGTTCTTATTTGTAAGGTCAAATTGTTTGGCCGCAATGTTGACCAGGGCCCCTATGACCGGGGAAAGCGTGTTGGAGATCTGGTGCGAATTGCAAACACAAAAACTGATAGGCTTTTCGGGATTGACAAAATTGTACTCAAAATCGTTTCCCGTTAGGATATAGCACAAAGCCTCGTTGTTCGCTATCTTGCTCAAATAGTTGCTAAGGTTGAACTGTATCGACGCCAATGTCCTTTCGCTGTCCTGTACCTTAAGGAACGCGGAAGCGTAACCTTTTGCCCTATTATCAGAATTCAAGAACTCAACCAGGTCGGAAGTTTCCCTGTGCAAGAAAAAATTTGCTATATGCGGCCATGTGCACAGTTCCGGAAAATGTTTGAAGAACATCCAACTGATGCCCTTGTACAAACCAAGTGCAGCGCCCCACCATTCATCGTCTTTGGAGTGCAGGCCCTTCAAACTTCTTAGGAACTGCTCGTTTACTTCCTCAAAATGGGTGCTGTTGTTGAAAAGGCTCGGTTCGGTCGGATTGAACCTATGGCTTTTGTTCGGGTCGTTGAAATTCACATAGAACAGGTTCGAGCTCTGCTCATGGGTGTTGTAATATCCATAAATGGTCTTGGAATAGTCAAACTCCTTTGCATCGTAAACAAAACTGCAATACCCCGATTTTAGATATTCCAACAATAAAGGTTTTCCGAGGGAGGCCGTCTTACCGGCATTAGCTCCGCCGTACACCAAAAAATTTTCAAGTGGCTCGTAATATTTTATGGTATCCCCATCTTTGGTCTTTAGTTTTATCGGGTCGCCGGTATAGGATTTGTCGGAACGTTTCCCTTTTTTTTCAGATTTGCCAAGGTTCAAAACAATATAGAGGACCATTGCAGCGGCCAGGCCTATCCCCAAGACCTTAAGTATATATACGATCGGTGCGTGGAGTATCACAAATAGAAAAAGTCCAATAATGAAGTTCCCCCCTAACAGGATGCTGTATTTTTCCCTCCTTTGGACAAACTCCAAAATAGCATAAGAGTAAAAAAGGCAGATCAGGAAAAGGCCAATATCGAGTAAGGTTATCTTCATAGGCCGTTGAGCATTTGGTCCTGTACCTTGGCCTTAAGGCTCAACTGGTTCTGGATATTGGTGTTAAGTTTATGGAGCATTGCCTGGTTTGGTTTGGTGAAATATCGATACACCATGTTCAGGTTGCTGTCCGAAAGCGCTGCCATTTCCTTGTATTCTTGCGGTGTCAATTGGTTTTTGTACATAGTGGCCACGCTTTTCAGGGATTCGTTGTTGGACTTGGCAGAATAGCTTTCATGGAACTTTCTTCCATAGGAAAATTCCTTATCGAACAATCTTTCCGTCTTTAATTTGAATACCTCATGGTTGAAGCCCTTGGTTACCTTGTTTCCGTTCAGGACATGATGGGAATTTGCCTTCAACTCTTTTGCGTTCGGGCTCAATGATTTGGATTGGGTAGCATCCTGTCTGCTGACAACGATGTGGACGTGGGTGTGCATCCCAGGTTTTTTATCGCCGGATTTTTTATCGCCGTTCAACACTTCGGGGTCGTTACCTTTATAGGTTCGGTTGTGCTCGATTTTGGAGACATAGACCATATCCTTTTCGGTAAGTCCTCGGTTGAAATTTTTGGCATATTCATCCATGACCTTTTGGGTGTACATTTTCATTTTCTGTTCATAGACCTGCCTTTCCCTTTCGTTCAATTGGGCTACATCTGTTATTTTCCTTCCGGCTATCTTGCTGGCCATATGCTCCTGTTCCTTGGAGGAAAAATTCAGGGTGAGCATAAAGAATTTTGAATCCTTTTTCTTCAATCCCTTTATGTTCCTATCAATGGCCATAGCTGCTTGCGTTCGTGTTATCATATCCTGAAAGCGGTCGTCATCCTTGGTCCTCCCAAAGAAAAAACCTCCGTTTTCGAGGCTGCTGTTCTCTTTTTCCAAATAGTCGATAAGTTTACTGACACTGCCTTTGTTGTCGGCTCCAGGTGTGCTGCTTGGCTTATGGACTTTCATTATCATAGTTTGCTCAATTCTTCTTTATAATGTTGGTACTGTTCATTTGAAATGGTCCAGTTCCCTGTCATGCTCTGTTTTTTGAATTTCGACAAAAGCTCTTTCATGAACTTGTTCTGGTTCTCCAAACGGTATTCCAGTTCCCCTTTTTCAGATTTTGCCTTTTTAAGCTCCGTTTTCAGTTCAATAAACTGGTCCTGTTGGGCAACAATTTCTTTGGAAGGTTTCGCTACCTGTACCGATTTTTTATCCTGTTTTTTTGGTACGGCGGTTTCCGGAAGCTGGAGATTGTTCTTCTCCATCTGTACATACAACTTCTCCACCAGGTTAAGGATCTCCTTCAGATATTTTTCCTCGGATGTCTTGATAAAGGAAATGATCCTATTGGTGCGTTCCGTTATCACTAAAGATGGTGGCCTACGGGCACTGTCAAGGTCGGTTGGTTTTAATCTTGATTCTTCAAAAAAATCACAAAAACTTTCCAGTAAATCCGAGAATGATTTCCTTTTGAATTTCCGTTTAAGAACGGCCAGACGTGTTGCTACATCCTCTTCGATTTTCATTGTTCTCATGGTAATCGCTTTGCTTTTGAAGCAATATCCGATTTTTATCTTGAATATCGCAATTTAGCGTTTTTTACTAACTAATTAGTAATTGTACTTTCCTTATATAATAGGGTCTCATAGGGTATTATTACAATATTTTACTAATTATTTAGTAATTTTTTTACTAATTTATTTTTGTAATTTTCTGTTTATCAGGAAATTACCAAGCATTAATCTCGCTCTGCGTGATTACTGCTTGCTTTTTTGTTTCTCCACTACGTTCCGAAATTCAAAAAACTGACTTTTTCCATTGCATTCCAAAAATCAAGATCATATTTCGATGAAATTCACACGAAGTAAATTTCAAACATTTTGCATTGCAAAACCTTTCATCATTATTCAAACTTTTTCGATTTTCTAAATCCAAAGGCCCGAATAAAAATGGTTGGATTTTTAAGGGAATTTTTTAACTTAAAATGGCTTTTGGCAAATGGTAAAATAATACAGGTGCGATAGATTTTTTCTATCGTTCTCTAACCGATTGCGGATGCTTTTTGACCTTTTTCAAAATACCATTTTCATTTTGCGGAGCAAAGTATTTTTATGAAAAAAAGGCGGAATTTTTTTTGAAAATTATGCCTTTTTTGAAACCTTATTAACAAGTTAACAGGATATATCAAAATTGCTTTTTTCATAATAGAAATACTAAATAGAATAGTCAGGATTAAAGACTAAATTACAGCACCGCGATTTTGCCTTGTTTTATAGGGGCTGACAAAGTTTTATTCTAACCGATTGCGGATGGAACTCTAACCGATTGCGGACATTATCTAACTGAATGCGGATGGAACTCTAACTTAAAATCATATATTTGGTTACTTTAAACTAACCGATTGCGGATATGGCTATAATTGTTGACAGGGATACCAACAAAAAAATCAAACTTCCTGATGTGGTAAGGCAGCCATATCAACTGACGGCCAATTTTGTCAAGTTCAATTTTTCTGCTGGAGAGAACCGTGTCCTAGTTAGGGTCCTGCAAAGGATAAAGGTACACCAAGAAATCGATTACAGCCCCCAGATTGATTTAAATGGCAATATCTCGTTACAATTCCATTACCGCGACTTGATGCTCGATACAGACAACGCAAAGGAAAGGCTTGATACTACCCTGGCCGGGCTAAGGGAAAAAACCCTGCCCATATCAAGCAAAATGGAAGTGGACGGCAAAGAAGAGGAGACCGTGAAGCTGGTTGGGGTTATCGAAAAGCCCGAATGGACATTGAGCCGTTCGCACGTCAAATTGAACCTTGATGCCGGATTTTACGGCTTTTTGACCGACCTGAGCAAAGGATATACCGAATACCTCGCCGAGAGCAGCTTCAACCTCCAGGGAACCTACAATATCAAATTCTATTATTACATCCGCCAGTGGTTCGACATGGGCGGCAGGACCGTCCACTCCTTGCAACAGTTCAGAAATGAGCTCGAAATACCGGACAATCTCTACCAAAAGAATACATCGAGTGCATTCAAGCAAAAGATTATCGAGCCGGCAAAAAAGATGTTGGACGAGATTGCAGATGTGAGCTTCAATTATTCCGAAATAAAAAAGGGCAGGAAAATCGTTGGCTTTACGTTCAAGTTCTATAAGACCAACAACAAAGCGCCGGTTCGTCATAATGTGGAAAGGATAGAAGAGATATTTTCTTTATTTGAGGCTAATTTTACGCTTTCTAAAGAGGATAAGAGCCGCTTGGTGGGCCTTATGAACAAATATCAGTTCAGCTTCCTTAAAACACTCATAAATACCCATTTCTTTGACATCAAGGATAATTTTGAAAAGATGCATGATCTTCCCAATGCAGTAAGTAAGGTTATCCTGGACAATTACGAGCACATCTTCAAAAAGGATTCGGAATAGACTAACCTATTGCGGACACCTATTACTATTCAAACACTTTGCGGACGACCTTTTTTTCAGTTCATTCAATTCTAACCGACTGCGGATTACATAAACCCCTGCAACCCCTTTGTTTATGCGTATTCTAACGGATTGCGGAGGATTTGTGTAGAAATGTAGATTCTCTCTGGGCCGTTAAAATTTTAAAAATATGTCCAAATCAAGGGAAAATAAGTCCATAACTAACTGATTGCGGACAAAAACCGCCCTCCCCTACACCACAATTCTAACTGATTGCGGATTACATAAACCCCTACAACCCCTTTGTTTATGCGTATTCTAACGGATTGCGGACACCTGGACCATATCCAGCGTAACAACCTTATCTAACCGATTGCGGATGAAAAAGGTCAAAAAAGCAAGGTACGATTCATCGAAAATATATCTCCTCATAAATGAAATAATGCTGGAAGGTCATAAATTTGAAACTATGATTAATATGCTCTTTTTCAGGCCAAACGGTGATATGATTAAGGAGGTCCGCTCAAAACTGATAACTGCGGATCTTTACAGAGAAAATTCAATTGAAGAGCTCAGGGATGGGCTTATCAAGAAAAAGGCCGAAACAAGGTCCAGCGATTTCATAAAACGTGGAAAATTGCATAGAAGCATAATGGCCCTGACCTACCTTTTAAAAAAATTAAGATCTGAAGCAAGGAAAAAAAGCAGCCCGCCCCCGCCATCTGACCCGGTGTGAATGAATCCATTTATATTATAAATGAGTTTTTCCGGTTACGGGATGGCAAGCTGCTGTATTTTCAATAAATCAAGGGATTTTCCAATTCATCAAAAGGATTGTAATTCCTTTTAGGTGGTCCTAAACTAAAGGGTAATCGGCATCAACACAAATAAAATTCCTACAATTCGATGAACGGCAATAGCATTGTATATGGCCTAGTGACCTCATAGCTGCGAAAAGTGTCAATATAGCTCGGAGGCATTGAAAACATTGGCTTTCCGCTTTGACATCGTCCCAAAATTGAACAAAATGCCCAATTAAATTACCTAATTTATTATAATACAATTTTTTACGGACGCTAGCCCGTTTCGGGATTACACTACCATTTCATGGCTTTTAAAACGACTTGGGCGCAAAACGGTTAATGGACTATCTTTACGGAAATAAACCGATTATGTTTCTTTCCATTTTCTTAAAAGGCTCAATGTTCTAAGTATTCACTTAAAACATTGAAATCGTGAAACATTCAAAGCGATTTATAAAAGCCTTTGGTCTTACCCAAGAGGGACACATTGATTTTCCTAAAAAGATATCCAATATCCGCATTTCAAGGATTGACAACTACCGTAAGATGGGTGGTTGTTGGTTCTGTTTCCCCCATGGAATAGAGACCACTAACTCAAAATTTTCAAAACGTACCCGTAACTGGAAAAAATATAGGAGAAACCAATATAAACTTTGATTTGGGAGTGAACGCATAGCGGCTGAAACCGCCCGATGACCACATAGCTGCATAAACGGAAAACTTTGCTCGGAAATACCGAAAACACTGGTGTTTATCGATTAATTAAATTCCCCAGTTTTATTTATTGGTCTATATGGATGTAATGTGCAATAGGGTTTATTGAACGTACTGCCCAAGTGTTCTATTTTATGTTTATGCGATAATGAGATTCCTATTTTGTTTATTGGAACAACCACGGTAAGCTCTTTTCAGTGTTCTTGTCCGTGAAGGAGTTCCAAATGCAATTCAATGGCTTCCTTGATATTATTCTCGATTTCAGCTCTATCGGCACCAGCGGAAGTACACCCGGGAAGTTCCGGTACATAGGCACTCCAACCATCGCTGCTCTTCTCATAAATAATTTCGTATTCCATAAATCAAATTTAGGATATGTTATTTCAAAAACCTCAGATAGCTTTCCGGACTTTGTAAGAACGACCTGGTAATGGTATAGTGCTCCGTTTCCTCCAATGATACCTTGTTCATTCCTTTGTCCGTCACCTCATAAATATTTGCTCCGGGATACGCCATAAGCATGGGTGAATGCGTGGCAATGATAAATTGGGACATATGGGCCTTTAAGTGTGCTTGGATGAAATAGAGCAATGACAACTGTTTTGATGGGGACAATGCTGCTTCGGGTTCATCCAGCAGGAATATCCCACTTCCATTTATGGTATCGTCCATTATTTTCAGATAAGCTTCCCCATGTGAAAACCCCTGAAGGTCTTGGCCGTAGTTCTGCCGCATTTTATAAATCTGATAGTTTTGGTTATCCTTCATTTCCTGGATGATACGGTCCGGAACTTCACCATAGATATCCTTGAACGACTCGTGGAGCCTGGCATCCTCCCTATCGATACTGTTCAAGAGATCACCAAAGTCCTCTGCCCTGAAGAAAAATCCCCTTGGCCTCTCAATTTTCCAGTTCAATTGCAGATAAGGTGTCAGCGAACGGGCCGCCTTGAAACAATTCTTGCCATATCCGAACCCGTCCATATGTGGGAGTTGTAAACGAAGTGCCAATGTTTCAAGTAAAGTGGACTTCCCCGTTCCATTGTCCCCTATAATAAATGTGACTGGTGCGGACACATCGATATCCTTTGCAAACTTGATAGCACTGACATCGTAGGGAAACGGATGGGTCCGTTCCGCTATAACGCTAAGTGACGATAGGTACGGCATAGATCGGTTCAGGGTTTAACGGTTGAATCCGCCATTAGTGATTTTTCCACTCTATAGAAAGAGGTCTTTCCCAATTTTGCCCGCTTGCATGCATTATCGATTGAGACCCCTTGGTTCTCATAAAGATGTTTGGCGTAGTGGTACTTTTCAATTGTTTCCACTTTTGCACCCTTGGGCCTGCCCAAAAGCTTGTTTCGTTTTCTGGCATTGTCCAGTCCCACTTTGGTACGTTCACTGATTAGGTTTCTCTCGAATTCCGCAACCGCAGCAAAGATTTGTAGAAGAAATTTCCCATTTGCCGAAGTCGTATCGAATTCCGGTTCGCTCAGACTTTTGAAGTGTACCCCGGCCTCGTTGAAGCGGTCTATGAGTTCCACCATGTTTCTCAGGGAACGGAAAACACGATCGTTTTTGTAGGTAAGAATGGTGTCCCCCTTCCTCATGTATTTGAGCATCTCGTTCAGGCCCTTTCTATCATCTCTTGTACCGCTGGCGATATCGGTATAGATTTTCTCGCAACCCTCTTTTTCGAGCAAGGCAATCTGAGCTTCCAACTTTTGTTCGGGTGTGGACACCCTGGCATATCCGACCGTCATATTTGGTTCCGTAAAAGGTTATATAACGAAACTACTAAAAAGAACGACAAATGGAACTGTGAACGAATGTTTTTTGACGCGGATTCAACTGTGCCGTAAAACGGCCAATTTATGGAGCGGTTCAATCATCAAAAGGACTTGTCACATTCAACAAAGTAGGTTCAGTAACTTGGGTATAAATCATGGTCGTCTTAATGGAATTGTGCCCTAAAAGTTTTTGGATGATTCTAATATCGGTACCATTTTCCAATAGGTGCGTTGCGTAACTGTGCCTCAAGGTATGCGCGGTGATGTTTTTATTTATTCTCGCCCTTTTGGCAGCAGCCTGGAGAAGCTTGTTGAAACTTGACGAAGAATACCTGTCTCCCTTTTGGCCTTCAAATAGGTATCGTTTGGGCGTATATTCTTTATAGTACTCACGAAGCATTGACAAGGTTTTTTCAGATAAGGGTACTATCCTGTCCTTGTTGCCCTTTCCTGATTTAATATGTATCACCATTCTGGATGAATCTATATCCTTGATTTCAAGTGCAATCAACTCGCCTACCCTTAAGCCTGCACTGTAGACCACGGCTATCATGCTCTTATGCTTGATGTTGTTGGCTTTTTCAATGATTTTAAGAACTTCCTTTCTTGCGATGACTACGGGGAGCTTATTTGGCTTTCTACTCGGAAATAGATATTCCAAGTTAATGTTCTGACCGAAAATTTCTCTGTAATACAGCTTCAAGGCCATCGCTACCTGTTTCTGGTAGGAATAGGATACTTTCTTGGTGTGTACCATATGATAGAAGTACCTGTGAAGTTCGGTTTCATCAATCTTGTTCAGTGGCTTTTCAAAAAATTGAGTCGCCATCTTTACGATGGAAGAGTAACTCTCTATAGTGTTCCTGCTATACCGCTTAACCTCCAATATTTTCACAAAATCAGGCAATGACATAATAATATGAAGATATCGATTTATAGTGAAAAAGTACTATTTTTATCCAACATCAATATGGTTATGCGGAACTTTCCGGATATCCAGTAGTTATGCGGCAGCTTAAAAGACGACACCAAACCAGAAAAATCATCTTGACAACCACCCGACTTTGAACTACGAAGGATGAAATTTTTCAGGGACAACTTCCAGCATTTCCAAAAAACAGTTTACCCATTGACTTGGCGACAAATAGACAATTTGGGAGTTAAGGTTTATTCCGAACTTTTCCGAAATTGACCTGACCTGATTTTTCCTGAAAATCGACTTTAAAGCTGTTTTTACAGATAAATCAGGTTTCTGTAACAGACAGGAAATAAATGCTAAGTATTTGTCTTTAAACTTAAAATCAAAAAATAACTGTTTTCTTTTAATGTTTAACAGGGCTGACTTGACAGTTGGCGGTGGCAAGAAACTTTCAGGACCTACCTCATAGACAAGTTTCAAATCAAAAAAAGTATGATAGAAAACGGTATATGGATTGTAAAGCTTCCTCGAAAATAACTTTTGTGTAGGTTCTAACTGAAGGACAATGGAACCTCCCAGAAAATTTTCAAGACTCTCAAACATCAGGATTTTGAAAATATCGGAAGTAATGCCATAAGGAATATTTGACACCACTTTGAAAGGAAATTTCGGAACTGCAAAATTCCTAAAATCACAACCGACAACTTGAACATTTCGGGCATCAGAAAATAATTTTCGTAAATGTTCAACCAAAGCTGTGTCGTTTTCAATAGCTACGACATTGTTCGCGATTTTTAATAAATGAACAGTAAGAACCCCTTTGCCTGCTCCAATATCTAAAACTGTATCTTGACTGCTTATATTTGCTTGTTTTATTGCATTTTGTATTAGCACTTTATCAATAGTAAAGTGCTGACCCGTAAAACGAACGGGCAATTTCTTTTTTGTCATTAGTAACTTCTTACAGGTGAATACTTGAATTCAAATCGTGGAGAAGTGAATAGACAGTATTACCCGACAGAGCAACTATGACAACGTAACGCCTTTACAAAAAAGTCGGCACACGAAACCCATAGACTGATTGTCTTGACCTAAAAGAGATTGGAATTTTCAGGACTGCCTATCACTTAGATAGAAGTCCAAGGTCTGCTGAAATACATAATTCAAAAATTGAAATTGCTTGACTGCAAATTTAGTAACTTTGCTTGACAAATTAACGAGAAAGAAGAGAAAATGAAAGCCGACCGCATAACATCACCTATACGCAAGCAGGGGTTTCGTGCTTCGTAAGACAGGAAAGTGGTAAATTTAAAGTTCAGTTCTTCGTAGGTAGCTTAGTGGTAAAAATCCCTGCCTGCGTATAGCTGAGAACCGTTGGCATTCATATTGACAAAAACACGAAAGAAGAATGAATAAAAAGAATAGCGTATTTATCGCAACAAGTTTGGACGGATTTATAGCGGACAAAAATGGTGGAGTCGATTGGTTGCACTCTGTTCCAAATCCAGACAATAATGATATGGGATATGTGGAATTCAACAATGGAATTGACGCTCTCGTTATGGGGCGAACAACATTCGAAACTGTAATCGGATTTGACGTTCCCTGGCCATATAACAAACCTGTTTTTGTGTTGAGTAACAAACTGAAAGAAATACCTGAATCTCATAAAGACAAAGCCTTTTTAGTAAATGGAACTCTAACGGAAATTTTAGAGCGAATTCACGGAAAAGGATATGGAAGATTATACATAGATGGCGGAACAACAATCAGGAATTTTTTAAAAGAAGACTTGATTGATGAAATGGTTCTTACAACTATTCCGATTTTATTAGGTGGTGGCTCTTCTCTATTTGGAGAATTACCCAACGAACTGAATTTCGAACTGATTGGAACAAAAACATTTCTGAATCAAATATCGCAGAGACATTATAAACGAAAAAAATAAAATACGAAATGCCAACAAAGGCTATAAGTAATTGCTTGTTCCCGCCTACTTCTGAAAATCCTCGCGGATTTTCAGTTTGGTGTGTACTTGCTAAGTAAATTGCTAAACCACGCAACTACTCATAGCCGAGACCGTTGTAGTGTCATAAAACGAACCTTTTTTGGCACAGAGATAATCGACCTATACAGCAAGTCCAAGGTTTTTGTCCATATCCAACTCAAACTTTCCATAGGGGTTCACATGGGCATGTATCAATGGGCTCAATGCACGATAATCTTCCTTGTCAAATCTTTCCATCCATCCGTTTTCGGCCACCACACGTTGTATCATAAGTGTATTGACATAGACCAGGCAGTTCTGGAGCAGATGTAATGCCAGTACCGACAGTTCCTGCTCTTCCAAACGGTTCGATGAAACCTCTCCACTTTTTCCGAAAAAGATGAAACCGTTCGCAGAGTTCCAATTCTCTATCACGTTCAGGCCCCCGTGTATTTCCCTCCGAACATTTTCATCGGCCAAGTAACGGCAAAGGAATATCGTTTTCACGGCCTTCCCCAATTCCTGAAGGGCCCTGTAGATCGGATGGCTTTCGTTTCCCCTAGTGAACCTTTTCAAAATCGATTCGGGGTCGGCCGTTCCCTGTTCCAGGGCGGCGGTGTATTTTACCATTTCATCATATTGCCTTTCTATGATTTCCCATTTAATGCCCCTATTTAGTATGGGCAAAAGGTTTTTGAGCTCTTTCTTTAGGGAAATATCCGGAAGGTAAAGTTTCTGTGAGGCGATGCTCTTCAACCTTGGCATCAGCTCAAACCCCAATAGCCTGCAAAAGGCAAAGGCGACCTCGCTCTGGCCATGGGTGTCCACAAACTGTTTTTCAACCTTCATATCGGTACAGTGCTTGAGCACCCCCTCTATCATATTTGCCACCTCAGAGGAGGAGCATTTCTTCAGTTGGGAATAGATACAGGTTGAGCGGGTGTCGACATGCCAATAGATCATTACACCTTTTCCCCCGTACCTTATGTGCCATTCCGTCATCAGGTTCTGGTCCCAAGAACCAAACTTCTTTGAATCCGAGGCACATGAGGTGGTGGCCTCGCCCCAAAGTTTGGTGTCCTTGACCAAGAATGTCCCATTGGCGACTTCCCTGATCGCCCTACGCAGGGAATCCTTATGGATATAGGCGTTCTTGACATGGCGGAGCTCCTTGTAACTGACTTGGTTGCCCGATGCCAGACGATTGAGCCCCATATTGGTTCCAAGGCCGTAGAGCACCAAAAGCAACCTTTTCCTGAGCTGTTCGGGCGACAACCGTTCCGAAGTCCTCACACTTTTGAACGATTTTGTAAAGCTGGACCAACTGTCCGCCTCGCGAAGTATATCCAAAAGGGAGGTCATTGGCCATTTGGATTGGACCTCTCCCTTGAGCGCACTTATATTAGGTGGATCCATGAGAGGATCCGAGGGAGAGAGTACGATATTCTTAACTCCCGACTGCCTTAACCTTACATATTTGTTGGATGGCAGGTTCTCGTTCAACATTCTCAATGCGGTCTCCATTTCTTCCTTCAGTCCGCTAGTAAACTCTGCCGGGTCGTTCTCAACGCCCAACCGGTCATAGTAGAATTTCCTGTTAATATTGAAATCCATGGGAACGTCCTCATCGGGATTACGGTATTTATCCGCCCCTTCCACCCATATCTCCTTGCACCGAAGTCGTTTTCTCAAAGCTTCGAGGACGGCTATTTCATAATCCACTCGGTCCATATCACCTTTGCCCATCCCTTTGATAAGTTTTATAAAACTGGGCCTGATAATATCCGATGTGGGAACCGAACCATCGGCAAGAGAAAACTTTGAGTTGTGTACTGGGTTCTCCATGAGCCAGTCGATGGCATCCAAGATGGGCGCGTGTGAATCATTATTTGACCTAAAGGTCAGACTGCCCAATATCTGTGGCACCATTCTCCGATAGTGGGAGGAATAACTGGAACGCACCAAGTTGTGTATCTCATTTTTAAAACCCTTTCCGGAATATTTGTGCTCTTTGACGATATCGGAGAGTTTCGCTTTGCTGGCAATTGGAAATATTACTTTGGTGATGGTGCCTTTAGGGTCTTTCAATGATGCCTTAGCAATTCGTGCCAAAAGTGTCGTCTTGCCATAGACCCGTTTCATTTCCTTTACCAATACGGTCTCCACTTTCTTTTTCGCCTTCTTTGATAGCTTTCCCACTAGGAGGATGAACAGGTCCACAAGGTCATCGATGATTTTCTGCCTTCTGACATAAAGAAAGATGCACATCAAGGTATCCCTTATGTATGGTGGGTGCCGCCTTATTTCCCAGGCCGACTCGGAGGCTATCCTTTTGTAAAGCCTTTCCCGAATCTTGGGATGTATCCCGCCGATTTCTTTTGCGGGCAATCCGCAGTCCTCGATAAACGACAATTTGTCCAGTTCGCTGAGAATGGTAGCTAGACTGGTACGGCCAGGGTCGGAACGAATCCAGGTGAACGAACCATTTTCATGTGGTTCACTTCTAAGGCAGCGGTCGAACAGTTCAGTCGTTCCTCTTCCCAAAAGTGAGGCAACATGGGTGAACAGCTTATTTTCAAAGTCGGCAAAGGCAGACGCTATTTCTCTGTAAAGGGCATTTTCCGGAGGACACTTTAACCTTTTCTCGAAATACCATTTTTTGGCAAGATCGTTCGCCTCTTCCTTTTGGATGCCTGTCGGGAACAATTGGTCGCACATCAAAAATCTCAATTCTTGTTGGTCGACTGCGCCTGGACGTCCAATTTTTAAGAACATCAGAATCTCTGAACGGTGCCTTTTGGCCGTACTTGACATCCAATTATAATCTTTCAAAATCGATGGATTCGTATGTAATTGGGTACAGAGATGATCGATCAAATCAGATCTTATGTCCTTTTCTTTCGATATGAAGGCACCGGTTTCCGAATAATTCTTTAACTGCAGTGCAAATGCCAGTTTATGTGGGTATCTCTTGTTTTTAAGTAGTTCTGCTTCGTCGTAACTTATAAACCAGTTTGTGCTTAAATTGTCTTCCATTTTTGACTTTTTGACAATTTAAGGATTATGCTAAATTACCAACCCTTGTATTTATGGGGCTTATGAGCTGAATTGATACTTTTCGTAGCTATGAGGTCACTACCCCTATATAGAATGAATAATCCTTATCTAACCGATTGCGGATGAAAAAGGTCAAAAAAGCAAAGGAGTGTTGCCTGAATTATTTATCTTTGAAATGAAAGAAGCAAACGCGAGTTTGATTCAAGAAATGGGATGCCCCCCCCGGGTTGTCCCTTTTTTTATATCTGATCGTCTGTGGGCTCGTTCTTTCCCTTTTGGTAACTGGCCAGCTTTCTCCCCGGCTCTCCCTTTTTGTACTCGTAGATGTTGAACCATGCCCAATTGGGGAAATCCGAGTGAAGGAATTTTGTAAACTTCATCAACTTGTTGACATTGTTGTATTTCAGGAAACGGCACCGACGGCAATCGGTATCTATCCTGCGTTTAGCGTTTACGTTTGCCTGGCATTCCTGACAAAGAACTTTTACGATGGCCCTATATCTGGTGTATGCCATTTATGCGAATTTAAATGAGCTGTGGCCAATTCCAAATTGGTAATTTATGCGAACATAAATAAACTGGAGTAGGATCCTGCAGCAGCGGTTCCGGAAAATCGATGCGAACATGGTCATGGCATAAAATTCAACAAGGCATTGCGGGATTCCTGAAAATCCATGATGATTCGCTGCATACGTTCAATTTTTTCCTTTTGTTCGGCAATCATGGTCTTACATTCGGTCAAATCTTCTTCTTTGCCCTCAAAATCGTTTATGAGCCTCTTGACTACCTCTGTATTGGAATTGGAGGCGTAACGCTTTTTAAGCCTGGAAAAGTTTTTGGAGGTTGATTCGTCTATGTCCCTAACATAGATTGTGGTTGGCCTGTCCTGTACTTTCATAATCTGGTCCTGTAATAGAATTTATCCTTTTCAAATAAAATATCCGAAGTGTGGAGCTTAAAGGCTTTCACATCATCAAAAACAATTTCCCCGGATGCCGCCGGTTCCTCCATCGTGCTTCCCTTCACAAATACATCTACCATCATTCATCGTCGATTAGTTCAAAATCCTCTATTCCATCAATTCCGGGATCAATAAGATAGTTGTTGGTGATTACCCTCATTACCTCGGTGCTGTCCTTGTGGATCCTTGAATACTTAAGTTGTTCGCCGTCGTAGCCAAAAACACACTTGGGCTGGCCAAGGTCCAGTAAACGCATCATGTGGGATTCGGTAACGGTAATACCGTTATTGGTGAAACCATTTGCGTGGGATAGGGCTATGACCCTTCTTTCATAATCGTTCATCTGGATCCACTCCCTTGTCATTTCGATGATGTTTCCCATTATCAAAATTTAAAGTTTATCGATTAGGTTTTCGGGCTCCTCTTCCTCCGAATAGGGTATGCCCAGTTTCTTCATCAGGACAATGGCCAGCTCTCTCCATCTGTCTCGCTCATGGCCCAGAGCATTTGCATGGTCTTTCATTTCCAATAAAATGGAATTCAGTGCTCGAATTTCGTCCTCATGCTCTTTCTCCTGTTTTTTTGTCATTCCCTGTTAGGATTATTTTTCATTTTCCACAAAATGTTTCCTGTGGCCATCGGGCAAGGCTTGGATTTTAACCTTGGTCCAGTAGATCCATTTGCCGTGTTTGCCCCTGTACTTTCCATATAGTCTATCGGATTTTTTGGCTTCGTTTATCTTGTTCCCAACGTCCAAAAGACCGCCACCTGCAATTATCAGGTTTTCCCAGGCTATCAGCCCGTCTTTTTCCTTTTCTGCCATGCTCTCACTTTGTGTTTTAACTCCCGCTTCTGGGCAGTTCAATCTAATTTTTCAAATCTTATGTCCATATGCTCCCCGATGGTGAAGACCTCGCCTACGATGTCCTTTGAGGAAGTCAGCTCGATTTGGCACTCGCCTCCGCTTGAATCGTACAATAGGAACACGGCCTCGATGTCCGTCTCAAAAAACTTGTTCTCCCTATAGGCTTGCAGGCACTCCATGAACAGGTCTGCTTTCTTTTTCTCCATTTTTGTTACGAGCGTGTTCATGCTTTGAATCGGTTTAAATTTTCATTATCTTAAAGGGGCTTTCCCCTGTTCTATTGAACATAATACCCGTTATATAACTCCCTATTCCCCTACCCTACAGTCATTTACGTTTTTTCCGTCCCTTAGAACGCCTTAAAATGGCCCGGAATCTTACAGTTTCGTACCCGATATCCCCTTTTCGCCTTTGAAACTGTAAGGCGGTTTCTTCCGGTGTTCTTACAAATCTGGAAGCTCGTCCTCGGGCAATACAGCCCCCTCCAAATTGAACAAAACCATGTCCGGCACCCCACCAACTCCAATCAAAAAGGTGCGCTCCCTTATTAGACAAAATACTTGAAGCCCATCTACATCATCCAAGAAACTGATTCGGTCATTGATATTCAGTAACTGGCCGTGTTGTTCCCAAAAAACGATTAATACTTCTTTTGCCGACCTGCCATACTGCTTTTCCTTTTGCCCGGCATCAGAAAGCATTTGGTAACTGTTCATTGACAAAGTAACTTGGATGTCAATCGTTTTTTCCACGGCCACTATTATTCATTTCTTGTTTTAGTATAGGATTTTAAGACCCTATTTTTTCTTGTTGTACAACTTCCAAGTAATTCCGGCCAATAGAACGACAACGCCCGATTTCCAAATCTCGTTTATAAATGGAATGCCGGTTATGTTCAACAGCCCTACCAAACCAGAGAACAAGATCAAAACCCACCCGATAAGTACCAAGTATTTTAAGTTTTTCATGCCCATGATTTGTTATATTTTTCGTCCCTGTAAACAATCTCCGAACGTTCCAAGTTGATGATCGTATCATAAATGCCGTCCTTGGTCAATTCGTTCGGGAAATGTCCCAAGGTGGTATCGTCGAACGCTTTTTCCAACTCTCTTTTGGCCGATTGGACCCCGTCTTTTTCAAGGATCGTGCAAACAGCACTGGCAAAGATCCTTTTGGCCTGATAAAAATCCTCTTCCTCTTGGGTGCGCTTTTCCATATTATTTAGAATTTTCGCTTTTTCGGGTTTTCATTTTGGTGCACTTTTTTGGCCCTCTCAAATTCTTCCCAAGATTTTTTGCCCGCGCCATCTAGGGCCAAGAATCCTTCCTTGGTGAGCTCAAAGGGGGAAACATCGTCCGCCATACCGTTGAACTCCTTTTTACATAGCCCGCGAAGGATGTTATAGAGCCTTGTACTGACCCCTCCCGGCACATCTTGCAGCCATTCCTCCAGTTCCCTTCTGCCGCCAAATATGTGCCTTTTGAAAATTGGATCGGAAAGTACCGTTTTGACCTTTTCCTCAAAAAAAGGATTTTCACTGTTTGGATCTTTGCTCCTGAAAAATACTGTGGTCAAAAACTTAGTGGGCGACTCCACAGCGGTTACCCGCATATCGACCAGTTCATAGACCTGCCCATTCACGCTCCAAAGCTGTCCCGTCTGGATTTCCGGATATGTCCTGACTCTTTTTCCCAATTTATGAATTGCGTTCTTTCATTTTCCTGTGCATTTCGGAATAGGCCCGATAATCCTCTTCGGAAAGGTTTTGCTCCATCCATTCATCCATCCCGATATCGTTCTTCTCCATCACATACCTGGTGAACGAGAATATGCCCCGGCACTCTTCAAATCCCCTCGCCTTCATATCGGTGCCAACATTATCCGGAAGGCCCTCCAGCCACTCTTCAAAATCTTCCTCCGTAGGTTCAAGTTCTTCACTGGCCAACGAATGGTATATGTAAGCAGCGTTACCTAACCGAAAGATTTGGGCGTGTTCTTCCCTTAGCTCCTTTGGGAGCTGCTCCAACATTTTGGCTTGGTTGTCCCTTTGTTCCTTGTTCGGATGTTCCATGGCAAATTTATTTTTCCCCTAATCTTTTAAACCATTTCCTTGGGCTTCTGGATTGATGGAAAACGGAGATTACCGTTATCATATCATCCTCGACCATATAGTGGATCCCATAGGGAAAACGCCTGATAAACTTTATCCTGACCTCCCTGTACCTTACCTGATAACCAAGGGGCGTGTTCAATATATCGGCATATCCTTCCTCCAGGCAAAGTTCAAAATCGACCGATAGGCCCTTGCGGACTTTCTCATATTGAAGAATGGCCTCGGCAATATCATGATCGGCGGCTTCAAGGATCTGGAATCTATAGGTCATTCCTCAACTTGGCGTTTCGTTCCCTCGATTCCTCCAGGGAATAATATTTGGCCTTACCGCTCTTGTGGTAATCGATTCGGTTATCAAGTTCCGCTTTGGTTTCATCGCTCAACTCAATGGAATCTTTGTCCTCGATAGAGTCCCAAATGTCCTGAGCGATCAAAATACGCTTGGCCACTGGCATTTTTTTAATGTCCTGAATATCCATGACTAAATGATTTGATTCAAATTGGTGTTACCTCCTACTCTTTCTGCCCGCCGTAATAGTTGCGTTGGCCAGATCCTCCGCGTATTCCTTTTTCAGCTTGTCATAACCGATCTTGTCCGCCAAGAGCTCCAGAGCCTCCGAAATGACATCCCCTTGGGAAACCGGGCTTTTTTTAACAACATACTGCTGGAGCCATTGGATGTCATCCATCAGTTCTTTGGTCTCTGCATCATGGGTAATCGTGAACGATACCCTTTTTGGCTTTTTTATTTTAAGGGCAACCTCGTTTTCATCGAACTCGTCAAACCCTCCTTGCAAACTTTTGTCTTTCATGTCCATCAATTTATTTTGTTCAATATTTCCCTACACAATTTACTGTAATCCTTGGCCGATCTTGATTTTGGGGCCACCTCAAAAATACTCTCCCCCTCGTCCGTTGCATCCGCTATTTGTACATCCTTGCGCACAAATGTTTTTAAAAAATAATCATCGGGAACGGAATCCTGAACCTCTAGATAGTATTTTTTGAACCGTCTGGTGTTCTCTTCCACGATGTTGAAGAAAACCCCGCCCACCTTAAGGGAAGGGTTGAACTCCTTTTTAAATGCGGCCGCATCATACATAAAGTTGGCAAGACCATCAACGGCATACTTTTCGTGAACCAAGGGAACGATAAAGGCATCGGATGCATAAAGGGCAATCTGGTTCAGCTTGGGCTGCAACTTACCTTTGGCATACTTGTTCTTAAGGTCGGATGGGGAGCAATCGATTATGGCATAATCAAAAGTGATATCATGTTCCTTTTTGAACATTTTCTCAAGTACCTCCAATCGTTTCTTAAGTATGTCCAATGGGTACACCTCGGTATCGATCATATCGGAACCTGCAAGGATGTACAGATTCCTTTTTTTGTTCTTTAGCCTTAGACCGGCTTTGCCATTCAACATGTCGAAAACCGTATAGGGGTAATCCTCCGGGATTCCGTACCCGATAGAAAGATTACGCTGTGCCTCAAAGTCAATGAGCAAAATCTTGTTTCCCCTTTTGGCCAGGTACGCGGCCATGTGGATGCACGTTGTCGTTTTGGTGCACCCTCCTTTTTTGTTGATGACGGATATAACTTTCACAATAATTACTTGTTGTACAATAATTCAAAGTTACACAATTAATACTTAAAATACTTGTATTTATTGTATTTTTTGGCTCCCAATTTAGAAGTATATTTGAGCGGACCGGTTTAAACCAGTCTTTGTTTTTATTTAAAGGGCGGCCATCCATAAACCGCCCTTTTTTGGGGGCATAAAAAAGTCCGCAAACCAATGGCCTGCGGACCTCCAACCTTAACAAAAACGAACATTGCGTTTGGGAACCTGTCCCTTTTCTATCAATCCATGATGATCGCCCATCGTTCGTTGTCCCCAACCCTTTTGATCCAAACATGGTTATGGCCATGCCCGGTCTGGAACAATTCGGAAAGCTCATGATTGATCAATATCTGTCTCACATCATGGATAAAGTCCCTCACATCGGCATAGTTGGTTCCTTTGTCCATGTGGGAGGCCAAGGCATCCCTTAACCCTTTCTCTCCCTTTTTCAATCGTTGTTCAAATTCAATTGTTGCCATAAAATCTATGTTTGGGGGTATTATGCGCTTTTTAGCATTTCGTTCTCCTTTTCAAGAGCGGCGATACGCTCATTCAACCGCTTTTCCCTTTTGATTCTTTTTTGCTCAAAATCGGATTCAATGGTTTCAAACTCTTTGGTCAAAAAGGGCCTGATTGCCGTATAAACGGAACTGTTCACGTTGTTGTTCTTGTGGTTCAGCTCCCCAAAGTGGACTTCCCTTGCCATTACAAACCGTATCAACTTGTGGAATACCTCCTTTTTGAAGTTTTTCCTGAACTCTTCGACCACTCCTGCCGCATCCTTTTTTCCGGACTTCCCCAGGAACCCCTTAAAGAACTCTTCTTGGTTGTGCCACCCTATATGGTTCTCGAACAACACCAAGCAAAAAGCAACCATTTCATCAGTGGTCAATGTCTTTTTAGAATTATGGTACTCCGATTCCCTTACCATCCGTACCACTTCCTCAAACTGTTTATTGTTCTCGATTTGTTTCTTACGGATTTCCCTGTCGTTCATCTTTTGGATTTTCTCCGTGGGCGTACAATCGTCCATCTTCTTTTTTTCGATGGGAACAGCACTGGTTTCAATTTTGGCAATTTCCTTATGCCTTAGATAGACTTCCTCCCAATTACAGGTTTTGGGGTCGATCAGGATTCCCTTGTTGAAACCATTTTCGGGAGCATTGGTATAGGTTTCGACTTCTTCCGAATAACACTCCATCTGTTCTTCAAGTTCCTCTTTTACTTCATCATCCGTCAATTCCCTCCAATGGTGTTCATCACGAACGGACTGCTCGGTGGGCATAACAGGCTCATTGAGTATGTCCATGTCGCCCATCAAATGGATTTCCAGACCATTCTCCCCCAATATGGAAAGGAACAACTGGTTGTCTTGGCTGTCCAGAGCATACTTGTTGATCTTGGGGATCAACAACCGTCCATCCTTTTTGACCGTCTCGATCAGGTTGAGCAAGTTTTTTGTCTTTTTGGTGGCATAACAACTTGATTTTGTACATATCTGTTTACCGTCCCCAAAAAGGCTTCCCTGGTTGGCCGAATTGAACGGGCAAAGGGTACACGCCCCTGCCTTTGGCACCAAATTCTTGTCGTCAAGTGCAAAGGGTGCCTTTGCCAAATCGAAAGCCTGTTGGTTTATGGCGTTCTGCACATACCTTTCCTTGAAATCTCCCCCCATGCCCTCCAAGATCATCTGCTGTTCCTCTGCGGGAAAAGAGGCCACACCAATGGCCAGTGATAGGGTCATTTCCTTGCTCCTTACATAATGTTTGAAGCCCTCTATCAACTCCGATAACTTGATACGTCCGTAAACAAATTTTTTGTTACGTCCGATACGGGTGGCAATTTCCTCGGGGGAAAATTTGGTCTTTAGCATAGCTATCGCCTCGGCTTCCTCTACTGGTTCAACGTCCTTGCGCTGTAGGTTCTCGATGATCTGGATTTCCAAAATGGCATCCTTTTCCAATTCCCTGACCATACAGGGGATGGTCTTTAGGTCAAGTAATTTACACGCCCTGTACCTGCGTTCGCCCATTACGATGGTAAAGGTCTTGCCCGTTTTGCGAACCGTGATGGGCTGTAATACCCCAAATTCGGAAATGCTCTCCGCAAGTTCCTTTAACCCTTGTTCTGAAAAAGTTTTCCTCGGCTGTCCGGGGTCGGTCTTAATCGAACCGATCTTTAAATGTTGAACTGTTTGATTTTCCATAATCGTCTTTGTTTTTATTTAAATACAATATACGAAATAAATACAAGTAATACAAGTAATACAAGTATTTAAAGCATTTATTTTAA
>NZ_CP092415.1:0-270000 GCF_023716465.1 Flagellimonas marinaquae | reverse complement strand
GGTTAGGCAATTCCCTAGTCAATCAACCAATCGTCAACAGCTCTGTGATAATTACTTTCACTACCAATGAATATGGATTCGATGTTATTGGAAATAAAATAAGCCTTTTTATTGTTTGCAATTACTTTTCTGATATAATCATCATATCCAGTAATGTTCTCATATTTTTTAATTTCCACTTGATCCACTTGAAGTGGTTGAGTTGAGAAAGCTTCATAAAACTCCCAGGATTTGATTTCTTCTGGCAATTCTGGAATTTTTAATCCATTTATCTGCTGACTATTAAAAATGAGTTCCCAACTGTACGGAATATAATCTTCATCAACCGTTTGAGACCCAAGCTTTATTTTTCCTAAAATATCACCGACGCTGCTTTTTTCAATGGATATCTCTCTATCCTGTATTGAATATTCCAATGTCCAATCCAAAGGAGTTATTGTACTTGGAGGCAAATCGGTACGGTATGTATAATAACCATCCAGTGATAATTCGAAAGCATAATGCTCAAAGATTTCGTTATAGTAGTAATTTATTTTGTTATCAGTTATGGTATTGCCAACTCCAGTATCTACATGGTGGTAAAAATTATTCTCAAAATCACCTTCATTAAAATAGCCGAGGATTTTATAATGGAAATATGAGTTGGGTTGACCTGATGTATTGGTGATTTGAATTTCCCTTTTTACAGCGCCTTTATCAGTAAAATCATCATATGATATTAAATCATCACTGTCAATATCCCATGCTGTTGTCAAATATTTGTAATCATCTGTAGTAAAGTTTCTCTTCACAAAATATAAGGAGTCAGGAGATGGATTGTTACAATCAATGCAGTTAGACCTATCTACTCTAATATTGTCTAAATTATTCTGGTCCAACACTCCTACATATCTATTGCCAAAAACATACAGCTTATCACCAGAAGTTTCATTAAACCCAGATGCCTGAAAAATATTAATACCTGGATAGGGTTCGAATATTGGGTAACTGCCTAGATTTATTTCAGGAAGCAACTCCTGTGTTATACTAGCAATGGTACTGAATTTTGCGCCATAAACGGTCAATTCAGCAAATGTCAGCATATATAATTCATTTTCAGATACATCTTTAAGGGTACTAATAGTGATATTATTGTCATTCGGATTTACTTTTTTAACGCCCATTAATTCGCCATCCATTGTGGAGGCAAATATGTAAAATTCAATAAGTTTTGAGTTCACATACGCATCAGGAATATTTATAGTTATCAATGGGGTCTCATTGATAACGGTAATCATTTGCTCTGAGGAAGACTTGTTTCCAAAGGTATCCGTAGCATCAACACGCAATATGTAATTTTGAGATTTAGCTGTCAAGGATTTAGCAGCATAGCCCGATAGATCAACCACTATATGGAACGGAGAAGAAGTATCTTCTCCCACTTTTTCATTATCGATAAAGGCTTCAACTTTTGCTATACCGTTCGCATCTTGTGCATTAATATTGATTTCCATTTGGTTGCTTACCACAATGGGTTCGGAACCACTCGAGGTTCCTGAAATGGTAAAATCCAGTGTTGGAGCTACTGTGTCGGGTTCAGGTGTGGTGTCACTGGAGTCTGAGGAGCAAGAAAGCAAGGCAGTTAAGGCGATACCTATTAAAACAAATCGATTGATACTTATTATTTTTTTCATTTAATACTATGTTTATAACAGAAAGTTATTTATCGGGCAGTCTGGGAATTAATCAAATAAAAAATGATTGGGATAGAAATAATTCTCTTTCCAAGGGCTAGGGTTGTCATAAATGGACTCTCTTTCTGGAGAAACCAGATACCATTTTTCATTATTTTGAATTACTTTTTGTAGGTACTCATCGTAAGAAGTAAGACCCTCATATTTAATTACTTCAACCTGTCTCTGGTCTTTGTTTTCGATACTTTCAAAAGTTTGATTATTGTATTTGTCGATAAATATCCACTCCTCAAGTTCTTCCGGGAGTGAAGGTAGAGGAACTGTTGAATTGTTTTGGCTATCAAAAAGAATATGCCATCTGTAGGTAGCATTGTTGCCATCCAATACGGTTTGTTGACCGCTACTTTTTGGAGAAAATGAATCTGAAATACTTAACCTTCCGACAAAATCTTGACTATTTGTGTTTTTGTCTATAGAGAAAGTGTTTTCTTGAAAAGTGTGGCTCAATGTCCAATTGCTACCATTGTAGGTTTTATTTGGTTTGCCAGTATGGTCTATTTTATAATTAAGGTATGTTAATTCCGTAATGTAGTTATTGAAATTATTGTCCAACCAAAAATTATATTCAGATTCGATATCTAAATTAAACGTGTATGGGTATATCGCATGAAAAATATTATTCGAATAATCAACTGTATCTTCATAAACAAAGATTTTTAGACTTGGATCTTTGGATATAGAAGTATCAAGATTTGGATATTCAAAGCTTTCCAAAGTCATACCTTCGGAAGAAAACAGGTCGGGGGTTAGTTTAAACCCTTCTTCTAACATGTTTTTTTTAAAAAACGCATACTGGGCAGTGTTCTGATCAGTATTGACCATATGGAAATAAATGTTATCCGTCGCAAATTGGTTGTCATAACTCTCATATCTTCCAACTGATATTTTGTTGTTTGTATTTGAATAATTGCAGCTACAATTGTTGCCCCCTATGCTATAATCAAATCCTTGGGCACCTATTGCGATGGTCTCCGTGGTATTTTCATCCCAAAAACCTTCAATAGGGAATTCTTCGGGACTTACACGGTCAAAAAAGTTAGATGAGAAAATAGGATAATTATTAATGTTTATTTCGTTTAGGACGGAACCTTTTATATTCTGGATAGTAGCCAACTGATTGGTTTCACCATTGTAAGCCGCAAATTTTTGGGCGAAGGTCAACATATACTCTTCGTCTTCCGTAATATCCATGGTCGTACTAATTGTAACGGTTCTTTGACCTGTTTCCAATTTTTCAATGCCTAATAGTTCTCCGGTCATACGAGAGGCAAATATGTAAAAGTCCACTAGCTCTGGATTGTCGCCTTGTTCTGGAAAATTAATTGTTATCAGTTGTGTTGTTGACTCTATGATAATGTGTTGTTCTTTGGACGCTGTATTGCCAGAGGTATCCGTAGCATTAACACGCAATATGTAATTTTGCGATTTAGCTGTCAAGGATTTAGCAGCATAGCCCGATAGATCAACCACAATAGTGAAGGGTGCGGTGTTATCTTCGCCCACCTTTTCATCGTCGATAAAGGCTTCCACTTTTGAGATACCCTTCGCATCTTGTGCATTAATATTGATTTCCATTTGGTTGCTTACCACAATGGGTTCGGAACCACTCGAGGTTCCTGAAATGGTAAAATCCAGTGTAGGGGCAATATTATCCGGAACAATTGATTGGTCTTCAGAATCTGAGGAACAGGAACATAGTAGGGAAATAGCTGTAAATAAGAGTACAGCAGGTCTTAAAAAATGCATGAAGTTAGTTTAGTTGACAGGAAATATAATTCTTTTTAAAATTAAAACCTTTGTTTGTCACCTCAAAAAGTAAGAAAAATCGGTAAAAGGATTTTGACCTCTTGCAGTATTGTTTTTTGGAGTTTAAACCAAATAAGCTATCCCTATTCCCAAGATTATCACCACTAGTTTACGAAGGTTGAATGCATGTCCCTGGGCACTTTCAAATAAAATAATGGTGGAAATATGAAAAAAGACCCCAATAGCAAGTGAGTTGAACAGGTAACCGTACCGTTCGACCCAAGGTGTGGTGGACAAATAGCTCCCCAGCGGTGTCATTAAGGAAAAGGCCCCGATAAACATCAATGTATTGGACAGCTTTATTTTGGAGTTAAGTAAAAATATGCTGAGTATAACGGCAATCGGGATTTTATGTATTATAATTCCATATAAAATAGAATCGTTTCCGTATATGGGAACGCCCTCTACCAAAGCGTGTACGGACAGGCTAATGAACAACAGAACAGGAAACTTATTTTTTTTTACATGAAGATGTACATGACCATGTTCCGCCCCTTTCGAAAAAAACTCCAAAAATATCTGTAGTAAAATACCTCCCAAAATAAAGAATGCAATGGTCTTTGGGTCGTGCCCAACATATACTTCGGGAAGAAGTTCAAAAAAAGTCAGGGCCAATAGAAATGCGCCACTAAATGCCAGCAATAGCTTAATGTTGTCGTTATTCTTTGGTCTTGTAAACCAAACAAACCCAAAACTGGCCCAAACCGCTAACATGGGAACTACATAAATAATAATGGAAGGAAAATCCATACGGTCGATTAAGGGAGCAAAAATAGCCTATTTTTGCGTAAAGTTTTTAAGATAGTATGTCGGGAAATTTTAAAATGATGGCCAAAACCCTCTACGGATTCGAACCGATATTGGCCAAGGAACTTCGTAACCTTGGTGCGGGCAATGTGGAAGAAGGGGTAAGGAACGTAACTTTTGAAGGGGATATGGGTTTTATGTACAAGGCCAACTTGTGCCTTAGAACTGCCCTGAAGGTATTTAAGCCTATAAAAACCTTTCGTGTTTTCAACGAAAAGGACCTTTATAGGAATATTTACGAACTGGATTGGCCAAGTATTTTTGATATAGGAAAAACATTTGCGATAGATAGTATTGCGAACACTCCTGTTTTTGATAATACCATGTTTATTTCTTTAAAGACCAAGGATGCCATCGTGGACAAGTTTAGGGATATAATGCAGGATCGCCCGAATGTGAAGACCCAGGACCCTGATATTAGGATCAACATACACATTTATAAAAATATATGTACGGTATCCTTGGATAGTTCCGGTAGTTCCCTGCATCAGCGAGGGTATCGGATTTCAACGAACATTGCACCAATCAACGAGGTTTTGGCTGCAGGCTTGCTCTTGCATAGTGGATGGGACGGTCAAACGGATTTTTTTGACCCTATGTGCGGGAGTGGTACATTTTTGATCGAGGCGGCGATGATCGCTTGTAATATTCCCGCAAACATTAATCGGGAATCCTATGCTTTTATGAACTGGAAGGACTATGATGCCGATCTTCATGACAAAATTGTTGATGCAAGCTTAAAAAAGGTGAGGGAATTCCATCATAAAATAATAGGGTATGACAAAGCTCCTTCAGCTGTTCGAAAAACCCAAGAGAATGTAGATCATGCCAATTTAACCGAGTATATAAGTGTGAACCGCAAAGATTTTTTTAGGGAGGATAAACCAACGGAGGGTAAGCTTCATATGGTTTTTAATCCCCCTTATGGGGAACGGTTACCCATTGAAATGGAGATTTTCTACGGAAAAATAGGGGATACCCTAAAACAGGTATACGCAGGAACCGAAGCTTGGTTGATTACCTCAAATATGGAGGCATTAAAACATGTAGGTCTAAAACCATCAAGAAAGATAAAAACATTTAACGGTAAATTGGAGGCCCGATTGGTTAAGTATGAAATTTACGAGGGGAGCAAAAAAGCCAAAAAACAAAAAATCGACTAAAGTGCCCATGGGTATAGTATTCTGATTCGTTTCTGTTTTTTTTAATTGAACGAGTCTGTCGTAGTATTCGCAAAGTGTGGTTGATAAGGTCACTGGTCGGACCAAATCGCAAGTTCGTTGCCCGATGGATCGAAAAAATGGAATCTTCTCCCACCCGGGAATTCAAATATCTCTTTGGAGATGGTGCCGCCTGCCGCAGTAATCTTATTTTGGATGGTTTCCAAATCCTCATGGTAAAGCACGATCAATGCGCCATTGATTATAGGTTGGTCCGTAAGTTCAAAACCACCTGAAATTCCACTTTCGGAGAACGACGTGTAACTGGGGCCATAATCGGTAAACTGCCAACCCAAAGTATCTTTGTAAAAAGTCTTGGTCTTTACCAAATCCAACGCTTTAAACTCCACATAATCGATTTGGACCTTATTCATCCGATTGTTTTTTTTGTGCCTTTTTTTGTTTGGCCTTTTTGTACAATGGAATAAAGTAGGAAATAGAATAGTTGTAACTTACCCCAAAACTACTACCTTCGGTAACTTTGTTAAACCCAGGGATCCATAGATTGGGAAACTCTTCATTTTCTGTATTGGTTATCAAAAACCCCATGCGGGCACTCATACCTACAAAAATATTGGCGAACAGTTCAACTTTCGCACCGGCAACAAACTCCAACCACGTAGCGGAAAGCCCATCAAACTCTCGATTGGGATTTTCTCCGGGCAAAAATTCTGGATTAAAAAATTGATCGGTCTCGTAAAGACTATAATCGTTCAAAGTTTGACTGAAACTTGAAAAGGCCACACGACCTCCTATGGTAATGGCATTGTTCATGCCGTACCAGTTGTCGTAAGTATTTATGTCGATTCCTGCTTTAATATAACTTCCAGATGTTTCGTAATCGTAGAGTAGAGTATTGTTCAGGTTTTCGTCTTGTCTTTTGGTTTCGTTCCCTATTTCTGCGGCCAGATACAATTTGCGGGTAAGCCTAAAATCTCCGACCAGTTCCAATCCGGTGTAATCCTCATCAACAAAAGATAGCACCAATTTGCTCAGGTCCACACCTACACGGAGGCCATAGGGGTCTTTGTACTGTACAGTGTCCTTTTGCGATAGATCTATCGTTTCACTTTGGGCCAGTGATAAAAATGGCAATAGACCAATAAAAATACTAATGCAATATTTTAACATGGATGTTATCTGTATTTTCTACGTTCGGTTGTACAACGCTGATATCCTGGACCCAGTTGTCGCTGTCCTCGGTCAAGCTAACCTCAATATTGTTATAGTTCACCACAAAGCCACATGCTCGGGAAACAAAAGCCTCACTAAGTTCATAGGTGATTGTTAAAGTATCTATATTTCCCGTTTCCAATTCGGTTTCCGCATCGTCATCAGAATTGGAGATGAGTTGGTACATTGTGGTAACGGCGGTACTTCTTAAAGGTACCGATAGGGAGTCGGGTGAATCCGATCTGTCGTTAAAACTGTCATTATCCAATATACTGTCTATATCGATGTTTTTTATTCGAATGGATGTTACTTGTTTTGCTTCGGTGGTATCTTCAGCATCAAAAAAACCAATGACCAACAAAGGGGTATCACCTTCTACACAGATATCGTCCTTTTCACACGAGGAAACATAGAAGAGTAAAGATGCAATAAGCAGGATGGGGATTATTTTCTTCATTCCGGTTTTCAATGGATTTTAATTCTGGTGCTAAATCCGTTTTTCCAAAAGTACAACATTTTCAACGTGGTGTGTCTGCGGGAACATATCAACTGGCTGCACTTGTGTGACGGCATACTGTTCTTTCATTAGAGCCAGATCACGTGCTTGGGTTGCGCTATTACAGCTTACGTATACAATTTTTAATGGTGCCACATTCAATAGCTGTTCCACTACCTGTTTATGCATACCGTCACGAGGAGGGTCGGTTATGATCACATCAGGTTGCCCGTGTGCTGCAATAAAATCATCGTTGAACACATTCTTCATATCGCCCACAAAGAAATCCACATTGGATATATTATTGTGCAGGGCGTTTGCCTTGGCGTCTTCAATAGCCTCCGGTACGGATTCCACACCGACTACTTTTTTTGCATTTTTGGCAACAAACTGTGCAATGGTCCCAGTTCCGGTATATAAATCGTAAACTAGTTCATTACCTGTTAATCCAGCAAAATCCCTTGTAACTTTATAGAGTTCGTATGCTTGCTCCGAGTTGGTCTGATAAAATGACTTGGCATTGATCTTAAATTGTAGGCCTTCCATTTCCTCAAAAATATGATCTCGGCCCGCATAGCAGATCACTTCTTGGTCATAAATAGTGTCGTTGCCTTTGGAATTGATTACGTATTGAAGCGAAGTAATTTCCGGAAACTTATCCTTTAAGTGATCGAGCAATAATACTATGTTTGCTTTATCTTCCTGGAAAAACTGAACAAGAACCATTATTTCACCTGTAGATGATGTTCTGATCATTAATGTTCTTAAAAGGCCTTGCTGTTTTCTTGGATTAAAAAATTCTAGACCATGGGCATTGGCAAAATTCTTCGCCTCCAACCGAATGGCATTGGACGGGTCTCGTTGTAAATGGCATTTTTTAATATCCAGAATCTTGTCCCACATGCCCGGAATATGGAATCCCAATGCATTTCTATTTTCAATTTCATGGTCGGAACTGATTTCCTCTTGAGTCAACCAACGACTATCGGAAAATGAGAATTCCATTTTATTGCGATAAAAATATTGCTCTTTGGAGCCCAATATTGGCGATGATAGGGGGAGTTCCAAATTCCCTATGCGCTTTAGGTTGTTCTCTACCTCCTTTTGTTTAAAAAACAGCTGATGTTCGTAGCCCATGTGTTGCCATTTACAGCCTCCACAAGTACCGAAATGCCGGCAAACAGGTTCTGTTCTTTTATCTGATAGGGTGTGGAAATTGGTGGCAACTCCCTCAAAATAGGCTTTTCGTTTATTGGTCGTCATCACGTCCACCACATCTCCGGGAACGGCATTGGTAAGGAAAATCACCCGTCCGTCCGGGGCTTTGCCTACTGATTTTCCTTTTGCTCCCGCATCTACTACCTCTACGTTTTCAAACGTTTTTCTCCTTCTATTTTTACGCATGTCGCAAAAGTAAGCCCTTTTTGGAATTTCACAGAACACTGTATCTTAAATTGCAGGTAAACTTTTGGCGTAACCAGAAATGGACAACCTAATGTCAAAGCAGAGTTTTGCCCAATAATTTGTATTTTGCACCAACTCTCAGGGATGATTTCTCTCCCACGCTGCTTTTTCGAGACTTCGAAAGAATAAAGGTACAGTAGGAATGGTTATTTTATCAATTTTAAACATTTAATGAAATGGCTGTTTTAGAGCATTTAACATCGCAGCAAGCGATAGATTTGGAAAACAAGTACGGGGCACACAATTATCACCCCCTTCCAGTGGTATTGAGCAAAGGGGATGGTGTATATGTGTGGGATGTTGAAGGGAAAAAATATTACGATTTCCTTTCCGCATACTCTGCCGTAAACCAAGGGCACTGTCACCCCAAAATTGTTGGGGCCATGGTGGATCAGGCAAAAACATTGACCTTGACATCCAGGGCATTTTACAACGATATGTTGGGGAAATACGAAAAATATGTGACAGAAACCTTTGGTTTTGACAAGCTATTGCCAATGAACACTGGAGCGGAAGCTGTGGAGACTGCCTTAAAAATTTGTAGAAGATGGGCATACCAGAAAAAAGGTATCCCAGAAAACCAGGCAACCATTGTTGTTTGCGAGAACAATTTTCACGGAAGAACCACAACGATTATCTCATTTTCCAACGACGAGGTGGCCCGTAACGACTACGGTCCGTACACAGAAGGGTTCATAAAGATTGAATATGACAACTTATCTGCACTGGAACAAGCATTGGAAAACAATCCCAATGTTGCGGGCTTTTTAGTGGAGCCTATACAAGGGGAGGCAGGGGTTTATGTGCCTTCCGAAGGATATTTAAAGGAAGCCAAGGCACTTTGTGAAAAATACAATGTACTTTTTATTGCAGATGAAGTTCAAACAGGTATTGCCAGAACAGGAAGGTTGTTGGCAACCTGCGGTAATTGTTCCTGTCCGGACAAGAATTGTAGTGGAACACCGGAAGTAAAACCGGATATTTTGATTTTGGGAAAAGCCTTATCGGGCGGTGTTTATCCTGTTTCGGCAGTTTTGGCCAACGACAGTATAATGGAAGTGATCACCCCGGGAAGCCACGGAAGTACCTTTGGGGGCAACCCTGTTGCTGCAGCCGTGAGTATGGCGGCCTTAGAAGTGGTCAGGGAAGAGAATTTAGCGCAGAATGCCGATGAACTAGGTGAATTGTTCTGTGAAGAGCTGAACAAATTTATCTCCACTTGCGATCTGGTTGTAAAAGTTAGGGGAAAGGGATTGCTCAACGCCATTGTGATCAATGATACAGAAGAGAGTTCCACCGCTTGGGACATTTGTATGGCCCTTAAGGAAAATGGCCTGTTGGCCAAACCGACCCATGGGAACATCATCCGGTTCGCACCACCTTTGGTGATGAACAGGGAACAGTTGATGGACTGTGTATCCATTATTATAAAAACGCTGAAAGAATTTTCTAAATAAATCTTATAAATAAAAAAGGGCGGTGATTTCACCGCCCTTTTTATTATGGTAAGTAATTATTATAAAAACTTGTATCCAACGCCAAGGGTCAGGTAATTTCCTCTAACCTTGATGTCTTCACTTCCCGTATAGGAATTATTGATTTGAAACGTATATCTGGCTTCCAGAAAAAAGTCTTCATCAATATCATATCCGATACCACCGGCTAGATCAAATTCAACACTGCTGAAATCGTCCGGAGTGTCCTCAAGAGAGAAAACCAATTGTGGTCCTGCTTGAATATTGAATTTTTCAGAGATTGCAAATTTACCTAGAATAGGAAGAATGATGCCATCAGCTTCATCAACGTTGGCATAAAGAATTTCGGGCTGAATATTGAAATTTTCAGAAATTTCGAAATCAGCTACTGCACCCAAATAAAATCCGGAATTAGAATCGGATACGGTGATCCCATCTACTTTAACACTCCCTCTGGCGTTAAGGTAGCCAGCTGTAGCACCAAACCTAACTTCTTGAGCTTGGGATGCATAAGTAAATCCAAGTACGGCAATTGCAGCTAATAATAGTTTTTTCATGTTTAATTAATGATTATAGTTAAGGCGTAAAGATAGAAATCTTAACCATCGTTAATGCCCATTTGTTATGGAATTAATCCAAAATTTGAAAGGAACTATTTTTAAATATTGAATACTAACTATTTAGGATACCGCTATTTCTTCCAAACGAATTTGCTTTTTGGATGCGTTAAAGTAGGCTTTGGTGCCAATGGGCAATGTGAAATTTTGTGGTACATGGCCAAAACTCAGACCATAGGCTGCAGGTATGCCCAAAGGTGCGATTCTATCCATTATTACTTCCCTGAGTGTAAAATTGTCCGTGGTTCTTTTACGGTCGCAGCCATTACAAACTCCAAAAACAATGCCTTTGGCCTTTAAAAAGGAATCCACTTGTGTGAGCTGGGTCAGCATTCGGTCCATTCGGTATGGAGCTTCCTCTACATCTTCCAGAAACACAAGTTTGTCGGTAAAGTCTATTTCGTAAGGTGTGCCGATCATGGCAGCGACCAACGATAAGCTTCCGCCCACAAGATCTCCTTCTGCCGTTCCATTGGTTATCGTGTATCGGTAATATTCGCTGTTGCGATATTGTTTTGGGTCTTTTAGAATGGCATTTTTTATAGGTAGGACCTCCTGTGGTTCCATTAGGACCTTTTTCATATAATTTTGGCTGTATTCGTCATCGATCGTGGTCCCGACAGGGCCGTGAAAACATACAAGGCCTGTTTTGTTGTAAATGGTATTGATCAAGGCCGTAATATCACTAAAACCGATTAAAATTTTTGGATTGTTGCGGATAAGGTCGTAATCCAACATATCCAAGATTCGAGTGCAGCCATAGCCGCCCCTTGCGCAAAGTATGGCATCCACGTCCGGGTTGGCAAACATTTCGTTTACATCGTTGGCACGTTCTTCATCGGTGTCGCTAAAATAACCATGGTTACCTTTGATTCTTTCGGTGTAAAAAGTCTTGAAACCCATTTTCTCCAAGACTTCCAATGTAAGGTAAAGTTTTTCGGGTTTCACAGCAAAACCTGGAGCAACAAGCCCGATGGTATCGCCAATTTTTAGTTTTTTGGGTTTTATTTTGGGCAATACAGTAGTTGATCTGGTCTCACTTGCCCAACTCGTTTGGGGCAGAAGCGAAACGGCTCCTAATGCTGTTACGGACTTTAAAAAGTTTCTTCGTTTGGACATTTTGAATGGGTTATGCTATGTTTTAACAAAAATGAAGAAATTTTGGAAGAAATGTAACAATTATTCACTGTTTCTTTCGGCCCTGCGTAATTGTCGCTGTATTTTCTTAATGGCGGATTCAATGGATTTTTCGGGTTCAATAATATTATATTCTCCCCAAAAATTTGGATCGGAAAAGCCCGAGGCCTCATCACTGAGTATAATTGATTTTTTAATTCTTTCACGGTACCTTGGTGTTTTTCCCGTTAGGTTATTTTCCCAATCGGTAATGGCCATTTCCGCCATCATGCTGTAGATGGAATTAAACCACTTGTCTTCCCAGTCTACTTTAAATTCCATAAAAACGCTACCATAGCCATAGTACCATTTGCCATCTTTTTCGCGATAGTCCACACGATAGGAGACCTCAGTGGGCCAAACATCGACTTTTGCCGGTTTTCTGCGCACAAATAGTTGGGCAGCCTTGTTCCGGTCTGTAATATTCAAAGAAAAAATTGCACTTGTAAGTACTTTGTTTTCAACATCTATGTAAAGTTCACCCTGGTAAAGGGGCTCGGAGATTCCTGGGTGCTGGTCAAATCTGATCACATAGATCACTTTGTCATTTATTCTTGTGGAGCGATCAAATGTAAACTTGTAGTTGGACAGTGCTTCTTCCGAAAAGATATATTGGGGATATTTCATCATATCCACATATAATGTGTTGTATGGCCCACCTTGTAATTTTAGTGCCACGGTGTCCAGTTTACTGTAATCCGTACTTTTTCTGGCTTTATAGAGTTCAACGGCGTCTTCTTTAAAAGAACTGTATGGGGTTTTATAAATATTGACCACAGCTTCAGCCAAAGAAACATTTCTTCTTCTTCGTTTTATGGTTTCCCTATAAAAAGCTGTCATTAAGGTGGGGTCATCAAAATATCGGTTGTCGCGGTTTTTAAGTGTTTCTTTTACAAGGGCCAGGGCATCTTTTGGGGCATTAATGTTGATTTCCGAAAGCTGGGTAACCGAAATTTCGAGGGAGATTTCATTTTTTTCTGGCGCCAGATCGGCAATCGGTACTTTTTTGGTTTTATACCCTAAGAATGAAACCACCACATTTTTATGGATGAACTCTTTGGGAACTTTTAAAAGGAAATTTCCCTCCGTATTGGTTATGGTGCTTATGTTGGTGCCCTCTATGGCAAGTGTTGCAAAAACCAACGATTTATTACTGGATTGGTCCTTGACCTCTCCACTGTACTGGTTAAATTCCATGGTTTGTTGGTTTTCTTGGAAAGCAAAAGAAACCAATGGGGCCAAGAGTGCCAGTGTACAAAGTGCGGAGCACAAGAAAGCACTGATTTTCTTGCGTATTGCGAGATTCGATGGTTTTAACGGCATAGCTATCTTCTTTTGTATTAAAAATACAAAATTTTAAAGATATGCTCACATAGTTTTTGTCCCTGCATGTGGATGTTCTATGCCGGTAAAAAGCTTGGTTTAATCTACCATGAAGAGGGCATTGGCAAAAAATAGCTTTCCATTTTCCCAGAATCCTCGGAACAACGGATTGTCCACCATATAAATTACTTGTCCACGGCCGTAATTTTCTACGCCATAAATCAAGGTTTCTGAGATTTTTTGCTGCGCTTCGATTCCGGCAAAGCCAGAAAACGGATCTGTATTTTTTTCCAAATAGACCGCATTTCCTCCATCGAGATATTCGTATGCACTGCTTCCCAATTTTAAAGAAAAGTATTCGGACCCATAGCCATACGCCAATGGATTGGAATTGTCCACTTTGGTTTTAAAAATTGCTCCGGTAATGGCTCCTTTCATTCGCTCTCTTTCCCAATCTTTGTAAGGTTGTGGTTCATTTTCGCTTGAGTCTTTCTCAAACTTTTTCTTGGTTACACCAAACCCCTTATCACCATCTAGCGCATCTATGGAGCCACCCATGGCAATGATCTTTCCTCCGTTGCGGACCCAGTTTTTAAGTTTGGATAGTTGGTCCTCACTAAAATGGTTGCCGTAGCGTCCATCGGGCAAGATCAGGATACTATATTCGTCCAGATTCACTCGGTTGGCATATTCATCATCCAGAACGGTAAGCGGGTAATGCAGCTGTTGCTCAAAAAAGTGCCATATTTCACCGAATCGTAGCGTAGATGTTGGACCGCCCGACAATACTGCAATCTTAGGTTTGGTAATCATTTGGATGTATGATGATCCAAAATCTTTTCCGGAATCCACGTAACCTGTTGATACGGGAGTGATATTTTTTTGATGCTTTCTTGCAATGGACAGGAGACTTTGTACGAAGTCTTTTTTATTTTCATTATCACCTTTGGTAATGATCAAAGTTCCTCTATCAAAAGATTTGCCTTCCAAATTAAAAGGGTGGTCTGCCTTACGAACTCGAATACCTTCATTTAACAGGGCTGCTAAAAAGCGTGCATCCTTCATACTGTTCCAATCAAAAAGATAAGCATAGGTATTGGTAGGGGCTCCTACCGTTACACTTTGAACAACATCGTTGGCGCTGGTGGAGGAGCCAGATACCGTAGATGTTAATGCAATAGCATCCAGACCGTAAGCATAAGGTAGGGACCAAGCGGTAATATCGTATGTAAGCGAATCCGAAAGCTTGGCATTAGGTTCGAACAGTACTTTTACCATGGTGCCTTTGAGCTGATTTGTTGAGACGACCATACCATTGTTGTTAATGGACATACTTCCGCTTCTTCCCGTTCTATAATTATGTCCCTTAAACGAACCGCTATTTAGGGTGCCGTACTCGATTTCGTGTTTGTCCAAAAGTGATTTAAGGGCTTCAAGTTTGTCTTTATCGCCTTTTAGAACGTAGCTTTTGTACTTAAAATCTTTATTTTGATAGAACTTTCTGAACTCTTGATTTAGTTTTTCTGCATTTTGTGAAGAAACCTCTATCGTGGAAAGTCCAGTGGTATGGTGATGGGCAATTCTGTCCTTTAGGGTAAGGGTGTCGCCAATCGCAGTAATAATTCCGAGTCCGGCCCTGCCACTTCCACCTTGTTCGTAAGTCATCCCAATAGAACCGTTGTACATGGGGTAGGTGTCGCCATAGCTTGGATATAATAGATCAAATACTTCTTTGGTAAAATAGAACCAACCATTGGCATCAAAGTATTTGGCGTGGTTTCTGCCTATGGTCGTCTGAAAATCACGTTGGAAATCGGTAATTACCTCATGGTAGGGTTCTGCTGCTGGTGCAAAATAATACGGACTATTTACGCCTTGTTCGTGAAAATCCACATGAACATGGGGCAACCATTGGTTGAACATTTTTAATCGCTGCTGGCTCTCTACTTGGGTAAGCCAGGCCCAATCACGGTTAAGGTCGAACATATAGTGGTTACTGCGACCACTCCACCAACCTTCGTGGTGTTCCTTGCTGTTGGGATCTACTTGGAAAGGGGTGTTTTTATATTGGTTGTACCAGTTACTGTATCTGTCGCGGCCATCTGGGTTAATACAGGGGTCCATAATAACCACTGTGTTTTCCAAATAATTGCTTTTATTTGTTAAAAGCTCATAAATCGTCTTCATGGAGGCTTCGGTACTCACACTTTCATTGCCATGAACATTATAGCTCAACCAAACAATGGCTTTGGACGAATTTCCCGAACCTTCTGTATTTTTTAAATGTTCTTTTCTAATGGTTTCCAAGTTGGAAATGTTTTCCGCAGAGGACACATAAGCCAAAATAAGGGGCCTACGTTCGTTGGTTTTTCCATAAACGGTGAGCTTGACTCGGTCCGGTTCCGATTCGGCCAAGTACTCGTAGTAATCCACCACTTCGTGATGGCGGGTAAACTGGGTTCCAAGTTCGTACCCCAAAAATTCTGATGGAGACTTTAATTGCTGTGCGGAAACCGAAATGGATACTAAAAGAAGGAGAGAAAATAAAAATCGGGTCATGTTTGGGTTAATTAGTTCTCTCAAATCTAATAATAAATTGGTGCAGAATCCTAATTTTATCAATTTGAGCCGACTAAATCTTGTATAAAATTCAATTAACGTATTTTTAGGACGAGTAAAAAAGAAGAGACTTATCTTTGATCACCTCATTTCAGTTTTAATGGAAGTAGAATGTATACCCTTTAAGGAAACCGGTTATTTTTCCCAATTAATTTGTGATTACCTAGAGCAAAAAAAAGAATTAGCACCTTACTACAATAGATTTCCCTTACCCGATAACTTTAGTGATCAGATTAAAGAAAAATCTGCCAACTACCCAAAAGCCCACAGAAAAGTTTTGGTCGGATCTTTAAACGAGCAATACAAAAATGTGGAGGTTTCCGGCGCAACAAAAAAAAATATCCTAGCTCTCCAAAAGGAAAATTCCTTTACCGTGGTAACCGGTCACCAGTTAAATTTATTTACAGGTCCTTTGTACTTCCTGTATAAAATTGTATCGACGATAAATCTGGCCAAAAAGCTAAATGCACAGTTTCCCGATCATCAATTTGTACCGGTGTATTGGATGGCAACGGAGGACCACGATTTTGATGAGATCAATTATTTTAATCTACACGGGAAAAAGGTGCTTTGGAACAAAAATGTTTCCGGTGGGGTAGGTAGATTGTCCACAGATGGTCTGGATGAGGTATTCGGGATATTTGCTTCCGAACTTGGTAATTTAGGTTATACGGATAAGTTAAAAGAGCTATTCCAAAAGGCTTACCTCGAAAACCAAACCCTGGCCCAAGCTACAAGATACCTCGCCAATGCCCTGTTCGGAGATGAAGGTCTTGTAATTGTGGATGGTGACGATAAGCATTTGAAGAGGTTATTGGTGCCTTATGTCCAAAAGGACATATTACAGCATACGCCCTACGAAAAAGTTACCAAGACGATAAAAAACTTGGAGAAAATTTCGGCGGACTACACAATTCAAGTAAATCCGAGGGAAATCAACTATTTTTATCTAAAGGACGATCTTCGGGAACGAATTGTTCTAAAAAAAGGGAAATACCATGTGCTCAATACCCAGTTGGATTTTACCCCAGAGGAGATTTTAAAAGAACTTGAAGAATATCCAGAGCGTTTTTCGCCCAACGTGGTCACTCGCCCATTATATCAGGAGGTTATCCTACCCAACCTTTGTTATATCGGAGGAGGGGGAGAATTGGCCTATTGGTTGGAATTTAAATCCTATTTTGATGAACTGGGAGTGACCTTTCCTATTTTGATGCTGCGGAATTCAGCATTGTTGATAAAAGAAAAACAGTCGGACAAGATTGAAAAGATGGGACTCACGGTAGCTCATTTATTTATGAAACAGCACAGCCTTATCAACAAAAAAATACGAGATATCTCCAATATCGATGTTGATTTTTCGCCGCAAAAAAAGGTGCTAGAGGAACAATTTAAACAAATGTACGAGCTTGCCAACAAAACGGACAAGAGCTTTTTGGGAGCCGTAAAAGCACAGGAGGTAAAACAAAAAAAGGGTTTGGACAAGCTGGAAAAGCGACTTTTACGCGCCCAAAAACGAAAATTAAAAGATCACGTAACGCGATTAACGGAGTTGCAGAATGAGTTATTTCCAAATCAATCGTTGCAAGAACGGCAGCTCAATTTTTCCGAGATCTATTTAGAAATGGGAGAGGAGCTCATCCCGATGCTATTGAATACTTTAGATCCTTTTTCTCAGAATTTCACCATAATTAAAAACAAATAATAGCCCTAAATATCTTCCGCGGTAGAACAAAAGCCAATCTTTTTCAAAAAAAGTTTTACGCATCAGGTAGGGTATTTGTCCGGTAGGTTGTTCCTTACATATAAATAGCTATGAAAATTTAAATTTTGAGTTGGTTAACTCATATGTTTAGGTTGGTTTTGATTTTATTGAAAAGCCCCGGAGTGGTTCCCGGGGCTTTTTGCATTCTTTATGTTTGGTTCCGATTCAGAACAAATCTTTAAAATGTGATTTTACCTCAAAAAGAGTGGCCTCTTTCATGGTGTCGAATCGAACGTCCGCATGTCCGACACGCTCTTCGGGACCAATGCCAACGCTATAAAAATTACCGGCTTTTGCAGCATCGATACCCTTTTCGGCATCTTCAAAAACAATACACCTTTCCGGCGATAGGCCCATTTTTTCGGAGGCGTACAAGAAAATGTCGGGAGCTGGTTTGCTTCTGGATACACTATTGCCATCACCGATCACATCAAAATAATGGGTAGCATTTAGTTGTTTCAATACCTTTTCTGCATTTTTACTTGCACTGCCGAGGGCAACGCTAAACCCTTCGGACCTAAGGTGTGTTAAAAGTTCTTTGGCACCCGGTAGATAATCCTCGGGGGTCATGTGATCCAAACTTTGCACGTAAATATCATTCTTTTGGGTAGCCAGTTCCACAATAGTTTCTTCTTTGAGCGAAACATTGTTGTGGTCCATGATCACTTTAATGGAATCCATTCTGGATATCCCTCTCAATTTTTCGTTGAGATCGCGATCAAATTGCCAATCCATGTCGTCCGACAATTTTTTCCAAGCGGCAAAATGCAGTTCTGCTGTATCCGTGATTACGCCATCCAAATCAAAAATGAATCCCTTAATCATAATCAGTTCTTTTTTACATCGCAAAGAAATAATGAAATCAATTAAGAAAAAAACTATATAAGACTTTGTTTTGTGCAGGAAAAAGCTGGACTGGCGATCAAAGCAAAGGATGTGTTGATAACCCGTTGGAATTACTTCTTTAAAAAACTTGTGGCAAATATCCATTAAAAGATACTTTTGCAACTAAAGCAAATTGCTATTTTTGCCCATGCATAACAACGTACTCATCCTAGACTTTGGTTCCCAGTACACACAATTGATCGCAAGACGCGTCAGGGAACTCAACATTTACTCAGAAATTAAACCGTATAACAAGGTGCCCGAAGATCTGTCGGATTACAAAGCGGTAATATTGTCCGGTTCACCGTCCTCGGTTCGCTCCGAACAGGCCCCTCATCCCGATCTATCGGGAATTAAAGGAAAAAAACCTCTTTTGGGCATTTGCTACGGCGCACAATATCTGTCCCATTTTCATGGGGGTAACGTGGCCCCTTCCGCTACCCGTGAATATGGGCGGGCCAATTTGTCCTTTATTAAATCCGACGATGATTTTTTGAAAGGAATTGAAGAAGGTAGCCAAGTATGGATGAGCCACTCGGATACCATTAAGGAACTGCCCGAGGGAGCAGTACTTTTGGCCAGCACCCACGATGTGGAAAATGCGGCTTACAAGATTGGAGGGGAGAGCACTTACGGGATACAGTTTCACCCGGAAGTGTACCATTCAACAGATGGAAAAAAGCTATTGGAAAACTTTTTGGTAAATATAGCTGGTCTAAAACAGGACTGGACTCCCGATGCTTTTGTGGAAACCACTGTGGATGAACTAAAGGAGGAAATCGGGGACGAAAAAGTAATATTGGGACTATCCGGCGGTGTAGATTCCAGTGTGGCGGCCATGTTGCTCCACAAGGCCATCGGAGATCATCTATACTGTATATTCGTGAACAATGGCCTCTTGCGTAAAAATGAGTTCGAAAGTGTTTTGGACCAGTACAAGCACATGGGCTTAAATGTAAAGGGAGTGGATGCTTCGGCACGTTTTTTGGATGCTCTTAAGGGCGAGTCGGACCCTGAAAAGAAGAGAAAGATCATCGGAAGGGTCTTTATCGAGGTCTTTGATGATGAATCCCACAAAGTGGAAAATGCAAAATGGTTGGCCCAGGGTACTATTTATCCTGACAGAATTGAATCTGTTTCGGCAAGTGGAGGCCCATCAGCTGTGATCAAAAGCCACCACAATGTTGGAGGATTGCCCGATTATATGAAATTAAAAGTAGTTGAACCCTTAAAAATGTTGTTCAAGGACGAAGTGAGAAGAGTTGGGGCGAGTATGGGAATGTCCAAAGAAATTTTGGGAAGACACCCTTTTCCAGGTCCTGGCTTGGGAATACGTATCTTGGGGGATATTACACCGGAGAAAGTGGCTATTTTGCAAGAGGTCGACGCTATTTTTATCGATGGATTAAAAAAATGGGGACTTTATGACAAGGTTTGGCAGGCCGGAGCCATGCTTTTGCCCGTAGATAGTGTAGGGGTCATGGGAGATGAGCGTACCTACGAAAAATGTGTGGCGCTCAGAGCGGTGGAAAGCACCGATGGGATGACCGCCGATTGGGTAAATTTGCCCTACGAATTTTTGCAAAAGACCTCTAACGATATAATAAACAAGGTTAAAGGCGTTAATAGAGTGGTGTACGACATTAGTTCCAAACCACCTGCAACTATAGAATGGGAATGAAAAAATATATGTTACAACTGGTTTTTACCATGGTCCTTTTGTTGGCCATGGTGCCGGTTTCCGCACAAAATTATACCACGCATGCTGTAAAGGATGGGGAGACTCTAAAGAGCATCTCTCAAAAATATCGGGTAACGCCCTATAGTATTTTACAGGCCAATAAAGAAATCAAGAGTGCTTCCGATGTTAAGGAGAACACGATTCTTATTATACCCTTGAACGGTAAAGCGGAAGACACTAAAAACGAGGCCAAACCAGATAAGCCAAAACAAGAAGAGCTGAAGCCGATTCGATTTACACGACACAGGGTAAGAAGAAAGGAAACCCTTTTTGGTCTGACCCAAAAGTATGAGATCACCGAAGAACAATTAAAAAGATATAACACAAGGCTGTATTCGGAAACATTGGACAAGGGAATGGTGCTTCAAATTCCTGTTTTTCCAGAAGTGGACCCCAATGAGGAAAAAGAACTGGATTTCGAAATATACACCGTTCAACCTAAAGAGACACGTTGGAGCATTGCCCACAAATACGGAATTAGTGTCGATAGTTTGTTGGTCTTAAACCCGGAATTGGATAAGAACACCAATTATTTGGCAGCAGGAGAAGAGTTGAAACTGCCACGCCCCAAAGGAGATAGCCTAAAGGAACAGAAAACAGAGGTTTTTACTTCTTACACGGTACCTCCAAAAATGACACTTTATAGTCTTGGAAGGGAATATGGTATCCCAACGGATTCTATTGTACGCTTGAATCCGGAAATAATGAAAGCCGGAGGCCTAAAAGAGGGAATGGTAGTACGTTTGCCCAAAAAGAAGTCTCAGGCCGGTATAGTGAACACCGACAACTTTGTTTTTTATGAGGTAAAACCCAAACAGAATATATTTAGAATTACCCAGAACCTTAAGATTACCAGAGAAGAACTGTTCCGTTTGAACCCAGCTTTGGAAAATGGTCTTAAAGCGGGAATGGTACTAAAGTTGCCCAAAGAAAAAGCAGAAGGACTAGAAGTGAAAAATGCCCTAGTGCTGGATAAGATCAATTTGGTGGACAGCATAAATGTGGAAAATAAACCACAGCTGGTTTTTATGCTTCCCTTTCGTTTGGACAAGGTAAACTTGAACGACACCCAAAGAGCGGAAGAATTGATCAAAAACCGAAGGGACCTGGCATTGAGCCTTGGTTTTTACACAGGGGCCATGGTCGCTTTGGATTCCATTAAAAAACTTGGAGTATCGGTCAACGTAAAAACTTACGATACCCAGTTGGACCAAGCTAAAGTAAAAGAAATACTTTTCCGTGAATCCTTAACAGGGGTAGATGCTGTGATAGGACCACTGGCCGCCGGACCTTTGGACGAGGTTGCCGTGCAGGCAAAAACCAAGAATATTCCCGTAGTGGCCCCTATTGCATCGGACAGTAAACTCAGTCACAGCAATGTTTTTTTCTCCGTTCCCAGAGATGCAGTCCTTAGGGATAAAATGCTGGCATATATGGAGAAAATCCATACCGATGAGAATGTGGTCATAATTGCGGATTCTACCCATCAAGTGGCACACGATTCTATTTTGAGCAAGTTTCCTGCTGCCCAAATCGCAAAGGTGATCGATAATAAATCGTTGCACTTGGATAGGTTTTTGATCCAATTGTCCAACGAAAAGGAGAACTGGGTATTTTTGGAAACCGATCAACCCAATATGGTGGCGAGTGTAACATCCATTCTAAACTCTGCCAATACCTCTTCGGTTACAGCAACAAACAACCCGCAAGAAAAGGTTAATGTACGCATGTTCACCACAAGCTTTAACGGGGCATTTGAGCACGAGGCAGTTTCCAAGACACATTTATCCAATTTAAAATTTACCTATCCATCGTTCTACAAGGAATCTGCGGATGATACCTTTACTAGGGCATATATGAAAAAATACAATGGCCTACTACCGGATAGGTATGCCATCCGAGGATTTGATGTGACCATGGACGTGTTATTGAAACTGGCATACAAAAAGAATTTGTTTGAAACATCAAAATACATTGGGTTAACGGAATATGCAGGCAATGGATTTGATTATCTTAACGATTGGACCTCCGGGTACTTTAACCGCGCCTGTTACATTATGGAGTATGACAACCTTACCATTAAAGAAGTAGAAATCAATGACAGCAAAAGTAACCTATAACGGAAATCTTAGAACTACGTGTGTACACTTACGATCAGGTAGTGAGTATATTACCGACGCCCCTGTGGACAACAATGGCAAGGGAGAGGCTTTTTCCCCTACGGATACCGTGGCTACTGGCTTGGCGAACTGTATGATAACGATGATGGGCATAAAAGCCAGGGATTTGGAAATTGATATAGCAGGTTCTACCGCAGAGGTTACCAAGCATATGGCGGCCAATCCACGGAGAATCTCCAAGATCGAGGTAAAGTTTGATCTGCCTGCATCCATCTCTGAGAAACACCGTAAAATTTTGATGCATACGGCGAACACTTGCCCAGTACATTACAGTTTGCACCCAGATATTGAAAAAGTAATCGATTTTAATTGGATAAACTAGTTGCAATAGGATGTTTTTTTCTGTTTGGTTTTTTGGGTTTTGCACAAGAGATCGAAGAAGGCGTTCTATGGAACAGTGATATTAGGCTCAAATGGGCCGATTTTAAGGGGAAGGTTCCCCCGGCAGCCGAATCGGCTGCCACCACCGCCAGTGGTATTAGTTATTCCTATTCTGCCAACTTGCTCCACCACGAGGTTAAATTGGATTATGAGGTAAATGCGTTTTTTTATCCCAACGAAAGCTGGTACAAGCCGGAGCTGTGCAATGAAAACACCTTGGCCCACGAGCAATTACATTTTGATATTACCGAACTTTTTGCCCGTAAAATGCGCGCAAAACTGCGCCGCACCTCTTTCTCTGATGATGTTAAGGGAGAAGTGCGCAAAATATACCAGGATATTTTAAAGGAACTACAAGAATACCAAGAGCGGTACGATTGGGAGACCAATTTTTCCCGAAACCGGGAAAAGCAAGCCGAGTGGAATAAGAAGATTGTGGAAGCACTTAAAAATCAATCAAATCCTTGACCTTAAGTCCCATAGCGTCTGCAAGTGACTTCAAAGTACAGATTGAGGTATTGATGTTCCCTTTTTCTATGGAATTTATCTGATTGCGCGAAATAACGGACTCGTATGAGAGGTCGTAGGTAGAGATGCCTTTTTTCTTTTGTAGTTCCTTGATTTTTATTCCAAGGGCTTTCAGGTAGTTTTATCTCCATTTTTTTGACCGATTCCACTCGCTAGTTACACGGCCAGATCTTCACTTTTAGCCTCCAAAGGTTGTTTTGTCATTCGCATCAACAGAGCAAAACCAAAGGTAAGGACTCCAACGCGGCCCAAGAACATCAATAAGATAATTAGCGATTTCCCAAGCTCGGACAAGTCGGTGGTAATTCCGGTGCTCAAGCCTACGGTTCCTAGCGCTGAGGCCACCTCAAAAAGGATTTTGTCAAAGCTGGATTGCTCGGTAAAGGAAAGCAAAAAGCTAAAAAGGAAAATCATTGATGTATAGAGGATAAAGGTGGATGTCGCCACAAAAAGCCGTTCCAAAGGAATGGTTCTTTTTAAGAAGGTGATTTTTTTCTGTCCAAGCAACCTACTTTTTAAAATAGCTACCATGGCGGTCAATGTGGTTATCTTCATCCCACCGGCGGTACCGGATGGCGATGCGCCGATATACATCAAAAAAATGGTCAAAAGGAGAAGCGGCAGAGAAAGTGAACTAATGGATACGGTATTGAACCCCACAGTGGTCATGGAAGTCATTGATTGGAAAAAGGCTTTCATAAGACGATGGTCGGATACCTGGGCATAAGGTTCGTTGAAATAGAAGATCAAGGTGCCAATACCCAGCAGAAGGATAAAGCCATACACGATAATCTTGGTGGTAAATGTGATATTCTTTGATTTTCCGGTAATTCTGTACCAAACATCCGTTATCACAATAAAACCTAGGGACCCTGCGATAGCTAGAATAGAAATGGTCCAGTTGATCAGCGTATTTGCCGAAAAACTTTCAAAACTATCATTGAACAAACTAAAACCGGCGGTGCAAAAGGACGATACGCTATGGAACAAGGAGAACCACACCCCTTTTAGTCCTGTAATTCCTTCTTGGTGGAAAGCGATATAGAATGCGATGGTTCCCAAAAACTCCATAACCAATGTGAAGTAAACGACACTTTTAATGAAATCCTTTATTTGGATGCTGGCGGGCATGGTGAACTCTGCTCCAATGATCTTTTGGTGCCATCGGGTTATACGCTTTGTCGTAAAGAGCAGGTAGTAGGTGGTCAAGGTCATGTACCCAATCCCTCCCAACTGAATAAGGACCATGATAATGAACTGTCCAAAGAAATTATAGGAGTCAAAAATACTTAGCGTTACGAGCCCCGTTGTTGAAATGGCCGAGGTTGAAATAAATAGGTTATCCAAAAATGAAACATCAGTCCTATGAAAGAGTGGAATTGACAGTAATAGAAAACCTATTAATGCGTACAAAAAAAAGCCCCATACTAAGTTGAGTTGGGGCGACTTGCTTATCTGGAATCTTTTGTATCGGGATAGAATTTTGCTGAACATCGAGGTATATATTTCAGGTATGCAAACAAAGCTAAGTCCGTTTTTGGAATAATACGCTACTATTTGTAAAATTCAATAGCGATTGGTCAAAAAACTGTTTACTGGAAAACTATTTGTCTTATTGTGGTCACACATCGCACCGCATAAAAGCATCTTTAAGCGCTGCAATTTTATCCTCCCATGTCACAATGAATTCTTGAGCCACGTAGCCTGTAAATCCGGTATCATGTATGGCTTTGATAATGGCCGGGTAGTAGAGTTCTTGGGTTTCATCAATTTCGTGCCTGCCTGGAACACCGGCCGTGTGGTAGTGCCCAAAATAGGGGTGGTAGTTTTGTATGCTTCGGATAATATCGCCTTCCTGAATTTGCATGTGGTAGATATCGAACAGCAATTTAAAATTGTCGCTGGCCAAATGTTTGCAAAGCTCCACGCCCCAAAGTGAATTGTCGCACATATAATCTGGATGGTTTACTTGGTTAAACAGCTCCATCTGAATTATCACGCCATGTTTTTCCGCCAATGGAATAATTTGTGAAAGGCCGTCCACACAATTTTGAAGACCGACATAATCGTTCATGCCATTTCGGTTTCCACTAAAGCAGATTAGGTTGGTATAGCCCGCTTCCGCAACTTTCGGAATCATTTCGGTGTAATTCTTAATAAGCTGTTCGTGATATTTGGGGTTGTTCCATCCCTCCGTCAAACTTATTTCAGCACCGTTGCACATCGAACAGTGAATGTCATATTTTTTTAAAATAGGCCATCTGTCCGGACCGATCAAATCAATTGCATTTACTCCAAGCTCCTTTAAGGTCTTTAAAAAATCTTCAAAGGGAATATCGCTAAAACACCATTCACAAACACTATGGTTTATATTGTGTTTTAACTTAAATGTTTGGGGCAGTACTTGGTCGGAGGTCATGGCCGAACCAGAGGCCAGGCCGGCAGAGCCAACAGCTGCGGTGGCAATAAAATTTCTACGTTTCATTTTTCGGATTTGTTGAGGGAAAGATAGTATTTTAGGCCTATATATGGAAATGCGTCCCGATACAGAACAGCTTTTGGAAATGGCCCATTATAAAATGCCCTTTGGTAAGTACAAAGGGCGATATTTGGTGGATCTGCCTCTTGCCTATTTGGTATGGTTCAGGCAAAAAGGTTTTCCCAAAGGTAAACTTGGCGACTACCTTAATACCATGCTGACCATTAAGGATAACAACCTGGAACCCATCATCAGAAAACTGCAAAAAGATTTTCCTAAAGAATCTACCTGATTTTTGTCCCGCAATTAGTAACTTTACGCCCCGTAATAGAATGATCAATATGTCAGAGACCAAGTACATTTTCGTTACGGGAGGCGTTACTTCTTCATTGGGAAAAGGAATTATTGCCGCATCCTTGGCCAAACTACTGCAAGCCAGGGGATACCGAACAACCATCCAAAAATTAGATCCATACATAAATGTTGATCCCGGAACATTGAATCCGTACGAACACGGTGAATGCTATGTTACCGACGATGGTGCCGAAACCGATTTGGACCTTGGGCATTATGAGCGTTTTTTGAACGTACGCACTTCACAGGCCAACAACGTGACCACAGGAAGGATTTACCAAAGCGTAATCGAAAAAGAACGTAGAGGAGAGTTTTTGGGTAAAACGGTGCAGGTGGTCCCCCACATTACCAACGAGATCAAAGAGCGTATCCAAATTTTGGGGAACAGTGGCGACTACGATATCATTATTACCGAAATAGGAGGTACCGTAGGTGATATTGAATCCCTGCCCTATATTGAGGCAGTTAGGCAATTACTTTGGGAACTGGGAGAGCATAATGGTATAGTGATCCATCTTACTTTGGTGCCATTTTTGTCCGCCGCGGGGGAATTAAAGACCAAACCAACACAGCACTCCGTAAAAACTTTGATGGAAAGTGGAATCAAGGCTGATATTTTGGTGTGCCGTACAGAGCATCATATTTCTGAAGACATCAAGGAGAAATTGGCACTTTTCTGCAATGTTAGAAAAGAGGCCGTAATCCAATCCATAGACGCATCCACTATTTACGATGTACCATTGTTGATGCAAGAAGAAGGCTTGGATACCGTAACATTGGAAAAGTTGGCCCTGCCGAACACTACAGAACCAAATCTTGATCAATGGAAGGAGTTTTTGAACAGACACAAAAATCCAAAGGATAAAGTAGTGATCGGATTGATCGGAAAGTATGTGGAACTTCCCGACTCGTACAAATCCATTCAAGAGGCCTTTATCCATGCAGGTGCCGCCAACGAAGTCAAAGTTGAGGTTAAATCCATTCATTCCGAGCATTTGTCCCCAAGCAATGTAGCTCAAAAGTTAAAAGGATTGGACGGTATTTTGGTGGCTCCAGGTTTTGGGGAACGCGGTATAGAGGGCAAGGTAAAGGCGGTAAGATATGCTAGGGAAAACAATATTCCGTTCTTGGGTATTTGTTTGGGAATGCAAATGGCCGTGATCGAATTTGCCCGAACAGTTCTTGGTCTGGAAAAAGCCAATTCAACGGAAATGAACAAGCAAACGCCCGATCCTGTGATCAGTTTAATGGAAGAACAAAAATCCATTACCGATATGGGAGGTACCATGCGTTTGGGAGCTTGGGACTGCCATTTAAAAGAAGGTAGCTTGGTTAAAAGCGTCTATGGAACTTCCGATATAGAGGAAAGGCATAGACACCGATATGAATTCAACAACCAATATAAGGAACAATTGGAAGCAGCTGGATTGGTCGCATCCGGGCTCAATCCAAAAACAGGATTGGTGGAAGTTGTGGAAATTCCAACACATCCTTGGTTTGTCGGGGTACAGTATCACCCCGAATATAAGAGTACCGTAGCCAGCCCGCACCCTTTGTTTGTTGGGTTTGTAAAAGCGGTATTGGCCCAAAAACAAAAACAAAACAATGCCAGTTTGGCATAAAACCCGGTTTTGGGCATATATTTGCCATTTGATACACGAACAAAAGATTTCTACTAAATAATATTCATGGAAGAAAAGAAGCTGGATATTAAATCCATTATTGGATTTGTACTGATATTTGGGATACTGGTTTTTATGTTTTACCAAAATCAGCCAACACCAGAAGAGTTGGAAGCTCAAAAAGCGGAACAGGCAAAGATCGAAGCTGAGGCAGCCAAGGTCGAAAATGAAGCTCAAAAAGAGCCGGTGCAAAAAGCCAAGGTAATCGATCTTACCGATTCCATTGCGGTGGCGGATTATAAAAATACAGTTGGCGCATTTGGGTTTACCCAAACGGCAGAAGACATTACTACCTTGGAGAACGAGGTTTTATTGCTGAAAATTTCCAATAAGGGAGGCCAGATCGTAGAGGCCAAAATGAAGGACTATGTGACTTTCGACTCCATACCTGTGTATTTGGTGAAGGATGGGAACGCCAATTTTGCGATAAACTTTAGCAGTTCGGATAATAGATCGCTCAGCACAGCTGATTTGTTCTTTGAGCCATCGCTTACCAAGAGCGGCGAGAACCAGGTCTTGTCCATGAAGGCCAAAGTAGCCAATAATCAATATTTGGAGTATAGGTACGAAATGAAGCCAAACGAGTATTTGGTCGATTTTACCATTAGATCGCAAGGGTTGAGCGGTGTTTTTAACACAAGTAAACCAGTTACCTTGGAATGGGACCTAAAAGGCATACGACATAATAAAAGTGTTATGTACGAGAACCGGTATACCCGATTGACGTACAATCACGATGAAGGTAACATTAGCAAACTTTCGGAAAGTAGCGATTTTGATGAGGAAACTGAGGAGGATGTAAAATGGTTATCGTACCGCCAACACTTTTTTAGCTCTATTTTGGCAACGGACGACCATTTTAAAACCGCAGCTTTAACTTCTACCAATTTGGTCGAGGAAGAAAGCAAGGAAATACTTTTCACCAAATCTTACAGTACAAAAGCGCCTTTGGAATTTAAAGGAGGGGAGTTGTCCCAAAATATGCATTGGTATTATGGGCCAACCGATGTTAAGGTCTTGGATGATTATAAGGATTTGGGACTGGCGGACTCCATACCCTTTGGTTGGGGTATTTTTGGTTGGATCAACCGATATATCTTTACACCGTTCTATACTTTCTTAAGCTCGTTCCTACCTTATGGTATAGCAATTATTATCATGACCATAGTAGTGCGCTTGGCTCTATCTCCGGTGACGTACAAATCTTATTTGTCGCAAGCCAAAATGAAGGTATTGAAGCCCGAGATTTCGGAAATCAACGAGAAATACAAGGACAACGCCATGAAAAAGCAGCAAGAGACCATGAAGGTCTATAACAAGGCAGGGGTGAGTCCAATGAGCGGTTGTGTGCCAGCCTTGTTGCAGTTGCCTATTTTCTACTCCTTGTTCATGTTTTTCCCAACTTCTTTTGCATTAAGACAAAAGCCGTTTTTGTGGGCAGAAGACCTTTCTTCTTACGATACCATTTTTGAACTACCTTTTACCATACCGTTTTATGGCGATCACGTGAGTTTGTTCCCAATTTTGGCATCCGTAGCGATTTTCTTTTATATGCAGATGACCACTGGACAGAGTATGCAGATGCAACAGCAACCGGGTATGCCGAACATGAAATTTATTATGTACCTATCACCAATTATGATGTTGTTCTTCTTCAACAACTATGCGAGTGGTTTGAGTTTGTACTATTTCATTTCCAATTTGATTACCATCTTTATTATGTTGGCCATCAAAAACTACATTTTGGACGAGGATAAGATCCATGCCCAGATCCAGGAAAACAAAAAGAAACCTAAAAAGGAGAACAAGTTCCAGCGTAAAATGCGCGAGATGATGGAACAGGCAGAGGAGCAGAAAAAAGCAGGTAGAAGATAATCCTCGGTAGTTAGTTGACTCTCTTTGACAAATAAAAAAACTCCCTCAAGAATATCTTGGGGGAGTTTCCATTGATAGGCTTAGTTTGGAAAGATTTGGGACTCCAAAGATGCACGATTATCCACGTTATTAAAATTAAAAGTTGTCAAATTGCCGGTTTCTGTGGGCAGATAATCCTTTGTTGATGTGTCATCGATAAACGGTAAACCTTACTCGATAAAAAGCCCCCTCGATATCGTTCAAGGGGGCTTTTCAGTCAACAATTCATCAAATCAAAAACTAGTTGTTTGTATCGGGGATCAATACAGTGTCCACTGCATGGATAACGCCGTTTATGGCCTGTACATCTACTGCGATTATTCCAATGCCCGTGTTTCCGGCACCGTCGGTAACATCTGCAATATTATCACTGGTACCTGGTAGGTTTATGGTAATGTCATCTCCTTCCAAAGTAGTCGCCATAATGCCATCGGACAAATCTCCAGAACGTACATTGGCAGAGGCTACTACGTGGTGCTGCAGTACGCTGGTCAATAATCCACCATCAATATCTCCCAATTCGTTCCACATATCGTTGCTGTCCAATAGAGCTTGGAAGGCATCGTTGGTCGGAGCAAATACCGTGAATGGCCCAGTCCCGGAAAGTGTGGCAACAAAATCAGGCTGACCCTCTGCGGTCAATGCCGCTTGTAAAGAATCAAAAGTTGGATCGGCCACCGCAAAGGTAACCACTGTTGGGAGGTCTATGACCGCGTCAACTGTATGGATCACTCCATTGCTGGCTACGATATCTGCCATTACAACATTGCTTACGCCGTTCAGGGTTACACCATCATCTGTATTGATATAAAGACTCAGGTTCTCATCGGTATCAAATTCAGCTGCAGTGTTAACATAAGAGTTGGACAAACCTGACGAGAATGCAGCAGCTCCTACAATCACGTGGTTGGACAGGATTGCATTAATATCGTTGGAATTTGGATTGGTAAATGCACCAAATGCATCGTTACCTGGGGCGAATACGGTAAAATCCATTTCTTCATCAGAAAGCAAATCTGTAAAGGTCGTGTTTCCACCTTCTGTTAGGGCCCCTACCAGAGATGAAAGTCCTGGGTTGGCCACTGCATGGTCAACAATATTTGGTATATCGATTACGGCATCTACAACGTGCACGATTCCGTTCAATGCCTTAACATCCGGCGTTACAACAGAAGATACTCCATTAAAGGTGACACCATCGGAAGTGTTGAAGAACAAACTTACATTTTGATCACCAGCTCCTGTAGCTAAAGTACTGGTATACCCGGAACCAAGTCCAGTTAGATCGGTAGAAGTAATTTCTCCACTTATCACATGGTTTAACAATACGTTGGTGAGTACCTCTACAGGCACGTCCTCCAATGCTGCACCATCCAAGAATGTGGCAAAGGCATCATCGGTCGGGGCCAATACTGTAAATGGGCCATCCCCGCGAAGCACGGTAGGCAAATCTCCGTTGGCGGCACTTAAGGCAGCAACCAAATTCTGCAAGTTTTCGTTGCCAATCGCCAAATCTGTAATGGGCACAAGGATAATGTCTGCCAACTCGTCCAGAATGGCCTGTGGCAATAGAACTTTATCAATAATGTGTACCACACCATTGGACACTTCAACATTGGCAGTGGTTACTTCGGCGTCCACATCGGTAGCGTCACTAATAAATACACCACCAGTAGTGGATACTTGAATAGTTGAGCCTTGTAGGGTGGTTATGGTCTGCCCATCACTCAAGTCTGATGATAGAACGGCAGCATCTGCTACAACGTGATACGTAAGAATCACGGCCAACAGGTCTTGGAGTTGTTGAGAATTAAAATCGTCCAAGGAGTCGAATCCATCCAGTTGGGCCAATAAATCGCTAAAGGCTTGATTGGTCGGGGCAAATACGGTAAATGGTCCTTCACCGCTCAAAGCAGCTACTAAATCGTTGTTTGCACTTTCGTCTGCCTTTTGAAGCGCACTTACCAAAGTACTGAGGTCGGCGGTAGCTTGTGCAGCGTCAACAATGGTTACGGTCGGTTCTACTTCTGGCATTGTTCCCTCGTCGTCGTCCGAGCAGGATACAATGGTCAGCAATAAGAACATTAAAGATAATCGTGTTAGGGTTTTTAATGCTTTCATGTCGGTGTTTTAAAATTGTTTAACGATTTAAAAGTATAGTTAAACAAAATATAAACAATATTGTTTAACATTTTTGACTAAAAATTTAACAAAATAAGTTTTGAGCTGGCCTGAGATTAGAAATGGGTCAATAGGTGTTATGAGATATTTATCATTTTAAATGACCATCAATTTGTATTTTTGTAGTCTTAAAATTGAAAAATGAAAAAGGTAGTTGTAGGACTTTCTGGAGGGGTGGATTCCAGCGTGACCGCTTACTTGCTCAAAGAGCAGGGATATGATGTTATTGGCCTGTTCATGAAAAACTGGCATGATGACTCGGTGACCATATCCGAGGAGTGTCCGTGGTTGGAGGATAGCAATGATGCATTGATCGTTGCGGAAAAGTTGGGGATTCCTTTTCAGACGGTAGATTTAAGTGTAGAATACAAGGAGCGTATCGTTGATTATATGTTCAATGAATACGAAAAGGGAAGAACTCCAAATCCAGATGTTTTGTGCAATCGTGAAATTAAATTCGATGTGTTCCTTAACATAGCATTGCAGTTGGGTGCCGATTATGTGGCAACAGGACATTATTGCCGTAAAGGCACCATTAAAAATGAAGACGGAACGGAAACCTACCAATTATTATCGGGCAAGGACCCGAACAAGGACCAATCCTACTTTCTGTGTCAGCTGTCGCAAGAGCAACTATCCAAAACGTTGTTTCCCATCGGAGATCTTTTAAAACCAGAAGTGCGAAAAATTGCTGCGGATAACAATCTTATCACTGCAGATAAAAAAGATTCCCAAGGGTTGTGTTTTATTGGAAAGGTGCATTTGCCGGAATTTTTGCAACAAAAACTGAAACCCAAAAAAGGTGTCATTGTGGAAGTACCTGCCAATGCGGAACAATTTTCGGTCAATACGCCCGAATTTAATAACCAAAGGGATAAACTCATTTTCCAAGCCGAAAAGCCCGTCTACTCAAAAACAGATGGCAAAGTAGTCGGCGAGCACCAAGGAGCACATTACTTTACCATAGGCCAACGTAAAGGATTAAATGTAGGGGGAACAAAAGAACCATTGTTTGTAATAGACACCGATGTGGACAAGAATATAATATACACCGGTCAGGGCAAATCTCACCCCGGCCTTTACCGAAACACGTTGTTTATTAAGGAGGACGAACTCCATTGGGTACGGCCCGATCTAGCCCTAAAGTTAGATGAGACCATGGAGGTAAGAGCCCGTATCCGATATCGTCAACCCCTACAGCAAGCTACACTATATAAAGTAGAGAATGGATTGTTTGTGGACTTTAAGGATAAACAATCGGCCATTACCGAAGGACAATTTGCTGCTTGGTATTTGGATGATGAACTAATAGGTTCTGGTGTCATTTCTTGATCGGAAGCCTAAATTTGATTATTTTGTCGGAAAACAGAACACCTGACTTCATGCAACATAGAATCACAGAACTTTTCGGAATAGAATATCCCATTGTACAGGGCGGCATGATTTGGGCCAGCGGTTGGCGCTTGGCCTCTGCCGTGTCCAATGCAGGAGGACTGGGCCTATTGGGCGCCGGGAGCATGTATCCCGAAGTGTTGGAGGAACATATCATAAAGTGCAAAAAAGCGACCGATAAGCCGTTCGGGGTGAATGTGCCCATGTTGTACCCGGATATTGAAAAGTTGATGGACATTATTGTTGAGCAAGGCGTGAAAATTGTTTTTACTTCGGCGGGCAATCCAAAAACATGGACCAAGTTTCTTCAAGATAAAGGGATAACTGTTGTACATGTAGTGAGCAGTGTAAAGTTTGCTCTTAAGGCGCAAGAAGCCGGTGTGGATGCTGTTGTTGCCGAAGGTTTTGAAGCTGGAGGACACAATGGACGGGACGAAACCACTACAATGGTACTTATTCCTTCAGTGAAGGAAAAAATCACAATTCCCCTTATTGCGGCCGGCGGCATAGCTACGGGTAGGGCCATGTTGGCCGCTATGGTTTTGGGTGCCGATGGAGTACAGGTGGGAAGTAGGTTTGTAGCATCGCACGAAGCCTCGTCGCACGAAATGTTCAAACAGATGATTGTACAGGCCAAAGAAGGCGATACCCAACTTACATTAAAGGAGCTGGCACCGGTACGTTTACTAAAAAACAAATTTTTTCAGGACATACAGCAGGCCTATGCCAAAGGTGTAAATATGGAGGAATTGAAGGAATTATTGGGGCGGGCCAGAGCCAAAAAAGGAATGTTCGAGGGTGATATGGATGAGGGCGAACTGGAAATAGGCCAAGTCTCCGGACTTATTCATGCAATTTCGCCTGCAGCACAGATCGTGGCGGATTTAATGGCTGAATTTAATGAAGCAAAAGCGGAAATGTGCCAGTATTAGAGTTTTAGATACATATTTATAGAAACTTTTAATACATTTATACCGCGCAATGAGAACACTAATCCCCACACTATTCCTTTTTGTGCTCGCTTTACAATGTCATGGGCAAGTGGAGCGGGATAAAGCACTCCATTTTTTGGGAGGTAACCTCTTTGGACTTGCAGGGGCAGGAATCGCCAAACAAGCTTCAGATGGTAATCGGATTTGGACCTTTGTGGGTTCCGTGGCCGGAAGTACATTAATTGGACTTGCAAAAGAAACCGTCGATGCAGGACAAAAAAATAATGGCTGGGATAACGACGATTTGGCGGCGACTATTTTAGGAGGTGTTACCGTTGGTGTAACTATCGATCTATTTTCGAAAAAGGACGATCGGAGAAGATTGCGTGGAAGATATTCACACAGGGACCTTAAAGCACCAATAGGACCAATTCTTAATCCACAAACCCAATTCGTTGTTTTGGAAGGAAAACTGCCAGCATTGCAAACATTGGGTATATCCGGACAAGAACTTTCGGCTAAATAATTCCCCTGGCCTTTATTTCCAGATATTTATTGATGGTGTTCACCGTTAATTCCTCGGGCTTGGTCAAAATGGTCTGAACACCATATTTTTGAAGCTCTTTCTGCATCAACCTTTTTTCTATGGAAAACTTTTCTGCAATCGTTTTATGATAGATTGCTTGGATGTCTTCCGCATCTTCGGCAATAAGCGATTCCAACTCCGTATTTTCAAAGAAAATAACTACCAAAACATGCTTTTTGGCAATGGCCAATAGATATGGCAACTGCCTTTTAAGACCAGAAATATGTTCAAAATTCGTGTACAGCAAGAGCAGACTGCGTTGGTTCACTTTTCGCTTAACATGGGCATACAACATGCCAAAATCGGAATCTGAAAAATCGGTGGAAATGTTGTATAAGCTCTCCATTATGGTGTTGAGGTGGGTGAGCTTCTGCACGGCAGGGACAAAGGTCTCTATTTTTTTGGAGAAGGTGAGCAACCCTGTTTTGTCGTTCCGTTTAAGGGCGACATTGGAAAATGCCAATGAAGAATTAATGGCATAATCCAACAAGCTCAGTCCGTTAAAAGGCATTTTCATCACCCTACCGGTATCTATAATGGAGTAAATGGGCTGTGATCGTTCATCTTGGTACTGATTTACCATTAATTGGTTCTTTTTGGCAGTGGCTTTCCAATTAATGGTCCGTACATCGTCCCCTTTAATGTACTCTTTGATTTGCTCAAACTCTTGGGTATGGCCAATGCGTCTTATTTTTTTAAGCCCAAACTCCGTTAATCGATTGCTAGTGGCCAAAAAGTCGTATTGCTGCATTTGTATGATGGACGGATATACCGGTACCATCTGATCTTTTTGGAACACAAACTTTCTTTTAATTATCCTAAGCGGAGAGGAAGCAAACACAATAAGATTGCCAAACACATATTCTCCGCGCTCAACAGGGCGAAGTAAATATTCAAACAAATGAGGTTCTCCTTTTATTAATTCGGTTTTGTGTTCAAAATCCCTTTTTTGAAACTGAACAGGTAATTCATCGATTATAGAAACGAATGCCTTAAAAGGAAACATGGAAGTCAGTTGAACCGCCAGTTTGTTCTGGTCGCTATTGGATAATTTCTGCGGTAGATTTCTTTGGGCTCGAATACCATTTTTTGTAGCATACATTAAATAAAGGTCCAGAAAGAATAGAGTCATTAAAAGATATACCAACAACCACGCTATCGGGTAAAGTACAGGAACCCAAAAAGAGATTACAAAACATGCGGATAGAACGGCAATGTACCTAAAGAAAATATTATGTATGTATAGCGACCGAAAAAATGACATGCCTATCTGGGGATTTCAACGGATTCCATGATCATGGCAATCACATTTTCAGTGGTCATTCCCTCCATTTCTCGCTCTGGGGTTAAAATCACTCTATGATTGAGCACAGGGAGCAATGCTTTTTTTACATCCTCCGGGATTACAAAATCCCGGCCGGAAATAGCAGCAAAGGCCTTCGCGGCCGTTAACGTTGCAATGGATGCTCTGGGAGAAGCGCCCAAATACAAGTGTGGATGGGTTCTTGTCAGGTTTATAATGTTGGCGATATAATCCAGAATTTTTTGTTCTACGACCACCTCGTGGATGTTCTTTTTAAATTCCGACAGTTTTTTGGGCGACAAAACTGCTTTTATTTGATCTTGTGGTTTTTCGCCCTTACGTTCGTGATGGTTCTTGAGTATTGCAACTTCTTCCTCGACCGAAGGATAGCTTACTTTAATCTTAAAAAGAAAGCGGTCCAGTTGTGCTTCGGGAAGAGCGTAGGTCCCCTCTTGTTCAATCGGGTTCTGAGTGGCAAGAACCATAAAAGGCTCGCTCATTTTATAGGTGGTGCCATCAACCGTAGCCTGTCTTTCCTCCATGGTCTCAAAAAGGGCGGCCTGGGTTTTGGCGGGAGCACGGTTTATCTCATCGATCAAAATAATATTCGAAAAAATGGGCCCCTTTTTAAATTCGAACTCCGTGGTCTTGGCATTGAAAACCGAGGTTCCCAGAATATCGCTGGGCATTAGGTCGGGGGTAAACTGAATGCGTTTAAACTCTGTTTTAAGGGTTTTTGCAAAAAGCTTGGCGGTTACCGTTTTTGCAATGCCGGGGACACCCTCGATTAAAGCGTGCCCATCTGCCAATATGGATATGATCAGTAGTTCTATAAAATCTTTTTGCCCAACAATTATGGTGGACAACTCCTTTTTTATCTGCTCTACGGTATTCCTAAGTTCTTCCAAGGGTACCCTGCTGTTAAAGTCCAAGTCGTTTGTTTCGTTATTTTCCATCAACGTTTGCTTTAAATGCTTGTATTTTATTGTTCAGATTTTGTAATTCTATTTCGGTAATATGGTCTTTGGTTCTCAAATTTACGATCAATCCCATTAAGGACCTTACTTCCTCTTCCGTGGAATTGCCACGTATGGCCAGGTGCTTCAAAAATGTTTCATCATCCAAATTTTGGGTGGAAACATGCAGTTTGGTCCTTAAGTATTCCAAAAAGTACTCAGTTTTATGTTTTGTAATCAATTGTAACTCTCCTTTTTCAAAGTACATGTCTGCAATGGTCCGTGTAAACGCCAAGGTCTGATTTTTTAGAGGGGGTACCACGGGAATGGCGCGTTGTTTCCGTTTCCCTTCAAAAACAATATAGATCAATGCGCCGATAAGTGCCAGATAGTAAGCCCATTTAAACTCTTTGGTGTTCAGGAAAAGATACATCGGAGAAGTATAGAAGGATTTACCGGATTTGTGGAAGTTGTCCATAAATATTGGCCCTTTCTTGGGAAGATAGGCCAAAAGCCCGGCGGTATATTCCAAATTGTTATCCTTTAGGATAAAGTAATTGGTAAATGCTTTGGGAAAGGCGCTCAAAACAATTTCTCCCTTACCGAATGATTGTTTTATGGTATTCACATATTTTTTGATGGTTTCCGTGCTATCGCCTTTAGCCTGTACTTCACCTAAAATTGTGGTTCTCAAGGTATCTATTTGATCAAAACCAGTGGTATAATAATCTTTGGTGTACTTTACTTTTGGACTTTGCAATTTTGGGTTGACCAATTGATAATGAAAAATGGGCTCCAATTGTCCACTATTATATACATTTTGAATATCTAAGTTGAGGGTATCCAACAATTTTCTTTCAAAAGAGTTCGACGCCACAAATAGGTGGTTGCCCTGTTCTACCCATTCCAATAGGGCATTGAGCTCGGCTTCTTCAAAAGAAACGGATTCATTCACAAAAAAATAGGCGCCTTGTATGGAATCGGTGCGGGTCAACAGTTCAAAAGGCGGTTTTTGTACTTGCTGAATCCTATTTGGAAAGTATGTTTCCATAAGATCGTTCAGTACGTAGGTGCCGTAAGGAATTTTATGATGGGACACGAACGATGGAAACCAATTTACTTTTTTGGGTTTATTGTATTCCATCACAAAAATGATTCCTAGCGCAAGCCCACCTATTATTATATAGATCCATCCTTTTTTAGACATTGTTCAATGCATTTTTTAAGGATTTGAAAATGGTTTCGGCTTTGGTATAGCGTTCCCAGTTTAACTCAAACTCGCCGTACCATACATAATCATAAAGAACGGTGGCTCTGCCAAAATCGTCCAACAACGGACTTGTCGATAATTCCTCCAAATAATCATCGTTGGTTTTTTGTTGTTGCCAATCTATCCATTCGTGTTCCGATAATAATTGTAGGATAAACAGGTATTGATATCGAATGGCAAGGCGGTAATTTTTATCGCTCAGGGCATTTTTTATCAATTGTTCAATATCTTCATTTTTAATAATGTGTTCATCTTCCGACAATGAGACCATGTTGGGGTTCTTATTTTTTTTACCCTTGCCCTGTATGTTCGACCTTACAAAAAAGCGGATTACCAAATACAGGAATAGGGCAAGGAGCAAATAGGGGAGAATCTCCAAAAACACGGCCAAATAGCCTTCTGCATTGCCTACACCAAAGATCCACTCAAAAAATCTTCGTAAAAGATTGTAGAACCAGTTGATCACATCCGTGAACCAAGTGCTTTCCGTTTTTACCTCTTCATAATTGAATTTTGAATCATTCTTATAGGTATCCAGGTCACTTTTTTGGAACTGTACAGGGGCAATATCCGATTTATCATACTTTACAAGGGTGTCGTTCTGGGCAAAAAGAATTGTCCAAGAAAAAAGCACGTATGATAAGATCAGTAATTTTTGCATCTATTCCTCCGATGATTTTCCCAGGCTTTCGATGCGTTCAAAAGTACCTGTAAAATTTTTCTTTTCGTTTAGGTTGAAAAATATCAAGGAAGTGGCCACCAAAAAAATGATGTTCATTAAGAATTGGACCAAAGTGCTCAGAATATTTAAAATGAGATAAATGGGGTCGTTAAAAACATTCATACTTTCAGCATCCATTTCTCCGGAAAACACCCCCATTTTTATCCACATATAGATTACACTGGGCAAACTAAAAGCATAGGAGGCAATCGCCACGATAATATAGATCACAAAAAGGGTCGCAAATGTGATCCACCAGTTTTCTTTGATCAGGGTAAAACTATATTGATAGGATTCCATGGCATCTTTTTTAAGAAATACCAGAATGGCAAAAGATATGGAAAGAGGAACGGCTAAATATATTCCGGGAATTACGCAAAGAAAAATGCCGACCATTACCGACAGGCCTACCAAAATCCCCAAGCCGATTAGCGACCAAAAGGAGCCGTACACCCCTTTGTGGATTTCCTCAAAGTTTATGTTTCCTTTATTGTTGATGTACGACTTTATATAATGTAGCACAGTGCCTTGTGCCAGAACGTAGGCTGCAACGGAACTGAACATCAAAGCCGCTACGGCCAAAACCATAATAATGGGCGAGAATGCCGCGCTGGGGGTGCTCCCAAAGGTGCTTAAACTAAAAATATCGCCTATAGTGTACATGTAGAACCCCATGGAGATCAGCATAACCAAAATATAGGGCCCCACAATTTTTAAAATGGTCCTAAAAAATGTTTTAAACTCGTTTCTAATAAAACCGAAACAGTCCGAAAGAATTTCTCCCAGTTCCCGTTGTTTTTTAAACTCGATATATTTATTGGTTGTTTGCATGTTGGTTTTTTCTATGGATTTGATTTGGATATATAATGTAATAGAATATGATCAATGCTAACGAAGACAGTATAATTAAAATTGCCAACCAGTCCGGCATTTCGGTGTGCCGGGTTACAAACCCTTCCAAGAAGCCGGCCATAATAAAAAAAGGAACGGTGCTCACCATTATTTTAAGGCCATTTTTAACCCCTCTTTTAAACGATTCCAATCGAGTGTAAGTGCCAGGGAATAAGATTCCATTGGCCAAGACCAATCCGGCACAGCCTGCGATAACGATTACGGAAATTTCTATGGTACCGTGGATCCAAATGGTTCTTGCGGATTCCCATAACAATCCTTTCTCGTAGAAAAAGTATTGAAAACTCCCCAACATAATACCGTTCTGCATCATAATATAAAGTGTGCCCACGCCCAAAAAAATCCCAAAGGCAAATGCATATATGGCGACTTTGATGTTGTTTATGGTAATGCCCAAGAACATATTAAAGGCGCCTTGTTCCTTATACACGGCCATTGGGTCGCCTTTTTCAATATTTTCCAGGGTCATGTTTACATAGCCGTTACCTAAAATGGACCGCACAAAGTCACCTTCGTTTGCAGAGGAGAAAGCGCCCACAACCGCAAAAAAGGAAAATACCAAGAATGAAATCAGCAATTCCCGATGATGGTTCTTGAACATGGTCGGAAACTCGATTTTCCAAAAATGTACAATACGGTTTCTGGATTCCCGTTTGGTCTTGTAAATTTTCTGATGTGCTTGGGAGGCAAGTGTGTTCAGATAAATCTGCGTGTTGCTGCCCGGGTAAAACGTTTTTGCGTAACTCAGATGATCGGTAATCTCAATGTAAAGATCCGAAAGCTCGTCTGGGTGAAGTTGTCCTTTGTGGAGCAGAGCATTTTCAAAAGCGGCCCATTTATCCTTATTTTGCCTTACAAAAGCGGCCTCGCGCATTAAATCTTTTGGTTTAAAAGTAAAGAAACTAATTTATGGAACAATTTCAAATAGAAACGGCCCAAAATATAACTATCAACCAAAACACGTCTCACTTGGGTGAGCGTATGCTGGCTTATATTATAGATAGCTTTATTATTATGGTGTATTTTATTTTGATGATTGTTTTTTTGGTTTCGTTGGATATCGAGATCGAAGATCAATGGGCTTTCTATTTAATACTCAGTTTACCTGCTTTTTTTTATTATTTACTTTTTGAAACCTTGATGGATGGCAAGACCATAGGTAAGAGTGCCATGAAACTAAGAGTGGTCAAGTTGGATGGCTCCAAACCTAACTTTGGAAATTACTTTGTTCGCTGGGCCCTGCGCATTATAGATGTGAGCCTAACCTCTGGAGGAGCTGCCGTACTCACTATTTTGATCAGGGGTAAAGGCCAGCGTATTGGAGATATAGCCGCGGGAACTACAGTGATCAGTGAAAAAAAGCGCATATCCCTGAAGGATACCCTATTACGTGAATTGCCCGAAGATTATAAACCCACCTTTCCGCAAGTAACGGTTTTTAAGGATCAGGAAATGCAGACCATCAAAGAATTGTATGACAAGGCCAAATTGAATGGAAACCATAATATTATTGTTTCTTTGGACCAAAGGATCAAGGAGGTGACGAAGGTACAGACTTCGTTACAACCTATCGAATTTGTGGATGTGGTCATCAAGGATTACAACTATTACACTCAAAAAATGTAAGGATGTTATATCAAACCATTGATATTTTAGGAACCATAGCCTTTGCTATTTCTGGGGTTTTGGTGGCCATGGAAAAACGGTTGGACCTCTTCGGGGTTTTAATTATTGCATTTGTTACGGCCATTGGCGGTGGTACACTTAGGGATTTGCTGATTGGTAATACACCGGTGGGTTGGATGCAGGACCTGACCTATGTAACCACTATTTTTATCTCCGTAGTATTTGCCATTATTTTTGTGAACAAACTTAAGTATTTAAGGCGATCGTTGTTTTTGTTCGATACAATTGGTATCGGACTTTATACCATGGTCGGTGTGGAAAAAGGGTTGGAAGCCGAGTTATTGCCCATTATGTGTGTTTTTCTCGGTACTATGACGGCCTGTTTTGGTGGCGTAACCCGTGACATCCTTTGCAATGAGATTCCCGTTATTTTTAGAAAGGAGATTTATGCCACGGCCTGTATTTTAGGCGGTGCCAGTTATTTCTTGTTTTCCCAGTTCCCGATAAAGGACAGCTACGCTTACATTGCTGCGATTTTGGTTGTGATAATTATTCGCTTGATCGCGGTTGTTTTTAGAGTTAGCTTACCGAGTATCTACAAGAAAGCAGCTTAAAAGATCGTCCCTTGCTTTTTAAGAATTTGAATTAATGCTTTTTTAGTGGCATTAACCGTGTCTTAATCTTTTTTACGTTTTTGTTAGTCCTTATCAGGGTTATATAGTTCTACATTGCTTATTGAGCAAACTAAATAACCGATTATTCAATGATGACATCACGATCACTTAAAATTTTCATGTTCATGCTGGTTTCCATTATGGGATTCCATGAATTAATGGCACAGGGATGCGTTGCCATTAGACATTTCTCATCTTGTGTTGGAAACACTTTGGAAAACAATTTGTTAGGTCCGGGCGACATACAGGTTGGTAGTAACTATAGGTATTTTAAATCTTTTCGACACTTTAGGGGCACGGAAGAAGAACCCGATAGAGTTTCCAATGAAACAGAGGTTATCAACCATTCGCATTCCTGGGATTTCTTTTTAACCTATGGTATATCGGATAGGTGGTATGCCAGTATAACGATCCCGACCGTAATAAATACCAGGTCGTCCTTGTACGAACATGGTCGAGAAGAGCGTAACACCACATTTTCCAGGGGTTTGGCGGACATTAGAGCAGGTGTGGGCTTTTGGTTGTTTGATCTCGAAAAAAATCAAAATGGAAATTTGGCATTGGGATTGGGTGTAAAGTTGCCTACCGGCAACTACAACGCATCCGATATTTTTTACAACGTTGGACCCAACGATGGGCCACAGGTGAGACCTGTTGATCAAAGTATACAGCCGGGAGATGGTGGTTTTGGAATAACGTTGGATTTTCAGTTTTATCGAAAGATCGGAGAAGGTTTTTTTGCCTATGGGGGTGGTTTTTATCTTTTAAATCCAAGAGAGACCAACGGAACAAGAACTTTTAGGGAAACTTTAAGTCCTATTTTGCAAAATGAAGCAATTATGGCTGTTCCAGATCAATTCTCTGTCCGTGCAGGGATCAGTCATCTTATAAGTTCTGCCATTTCAGCTTCATTGGGAGCGCGGTACGAAGGTGTTCCGGTAAAAGACCTTATCGGAGGCAACGCGGGTTTTAGAAGGCCGGGAAACGTACTTTCCATTGATCCCGGTATAGCATTTATTAAAGATAACTTTTCATTGAACCTTAATGTTCCGTTCGCAGTGAGAAGAGAGCGTCCCCAAAGTGTGACCGACCTTCAAACACAAGAAGTTACAGGGGAGCCCAGAGCGGGAGATGCTGCTTTTGCGGATTATTTGATCAATGTGGGAGTGTCCTATAGATTCTCCCAAAACAGGGTAAAGGTAAATCCTGAACTAATGAATCAATTCAAGAATTAAATCCCGATCTTTTGAAAATATCGTTTAAAGAAAAATTGCTCGTTGTTTCGGTAGGTCTGATATATTGTTGGTTTGGTGGGTTAAAGTTTTTTCCAAATCTAAGTCCTGCCGAAGATTTGGCAAAGAACACCATACATCAGCTTACTTTGGGCCTAATACCGGATCAATTCTCCATTCTGATTTTGGCCATTGGCGAGGTTACCTTGGGTGTTTTATTGATTGTTGGTTTTATGCGCCAACAAGCTGTAGTTCTATCGTTGATTCATATGGCCTGTACATTTTTGCCTCTTTTCTTTTTTCCTGGGGAAGTTTTTGGTGAAGAGCCGTTATCGCTCACCTTGCTCGGTCAGTACATCTTAAAAAACCTGATCATTGTGGCTGCCCTTGTTTCGGTTTATGAAAAAAAGACAACAACGGCCAGAAGAATTTTGGAAAAAGAAATTCCAAAACAAAGTTTGGTGACCAAGGTATGGGTTACAATAAGTAGTTACAAATAAATTTATAATACTTCGGCTTTCAGAATATAAATGTTCTGCCAAGGCCAATCCCCATCACCGACCGGAACATTGTTAATGGCATCCACAACATCTATTCCTTCCACCACATGGCCAAATGGAGTGTAAGATCCATCAAGGTGGTAGGACCCCGGGTTTGTTACCACTATAAAAAATTCGTAGGGCGAAGCCAGTTTGTGTGGGTTGTCCCTTTCGCTACTGGGCATGGAAATTGTGCCCCTATGGTGCTTGTGCCCTTTTTTGGCATCGGGCGGTAGTAAATATCTACCGATTTTACCACGTTTTTTAGCAGTACGCTTATCGTCCGAATTGCCCCCTTGAATTATAAAGTCCTTGACCACTCTATGGAATTGTGTACTATCAAAATAATGTTGTTTGGCCAAATAGATAAAATTTGCCTTATGGTATGGAACATTGTCATACAGTTCTACAGTAAAACTTCCCATGGTCGTGGTAATCTTTACCCTGTTCTTTGTTAAGGTTTTGGCATAGTTAAAAAAGAAATCGATGGCATTTTCCTCCGTTAGCTTGAACGGTTCTTTCTCTTCTTCGACTTTTAGGGAATCCACTGGAGCCTGTGCAAGGCTATCCGTATTTGCAATATTTTCCTGAACTTTGTTGTTTTCTTTTTTTGGTGATTCTCCGCATGAAGCGAGTAAAAGAAATAATAAACTTGTGATTAAAGCCGATTGTCTCAACAGCATGGATTTTAATGAATTTTATCAACTTGCTCTAAAATTAAAAAATCTCCCACTTCCGGGAACGGATTCTCACAATAAAATGTCTCCGGACCTTCGGATTCAGTGGTTAAAACAGAACAAGGTGGAAGATGTAAACCCAAAAAGGGCAGGGGTTATGGCTTTGTTCTATCCGGACGTTGAACAAGAGACCAGGCTTCTTTTAATTCTTAGGAAAGTGTATAAAGGGGTACATTCCAACCAGATCGGATTCCCGGGTGGAAAAGTGGAAACGATGGATAAAGACTTAAGGGATACCGCTCTTCGGGAAACACACGAAGAAGTGGGTGTGCCTCCAAAAGAGATAGAAGTGATCAAGGGATTAAGCGAAGTGTACATACCACCGAGCAATTTTTTGGTAAAACCATATATTGGAGTTTACCCGCAGCCCAAGCCATTTGTAAAGGAAGAGAAAGAAGTAGAGAGTCTGGTAGAGGTCTATTTAAAGGATTTTATGGACGATTCCAACCATATTCAAGAAATATTGAGTACATCCTATGCAAAAAATATCAATGTACCGGCCTTTAAGTTAAACGGTTACACGGTTTGGGGGGCTACCGCCATGATGTTGAGCGAGATCAAAGAACTTTTACGGCAAGTGCTTTAATCGCTATTTTGTAAATTTGCAATCTAATCAACACAGCACATGGGGCTATTCAAGAAGAACCCTTTTGGACATATCTTATTTTTAAAACGATGGTTGATTCGTATCGCTGGTATGATGACGCATCAGCGTTATAAAGGATTTAACACACTTGAAATCGAAGGATCACAGGTGATTCGTGAACTTCCTGAGAACAATGTACTTTTTGTAAGCAACCATCAAACATATTTTGCCGATGTGGTGGCTATGTTCCATGTTTTTAATGCCAGTTTAAAGGGCAGGGACGATTCCATTAAAAATTTGGGCTATTTATGGAACCCCAAACTCAACATTTATTATGTTGCGGCCAAGGAGACCATGAAAAAGAGTCTCTTGACCAAAATTTTGGCCTACGCAGGCTCCATTAGTATTGAAAGGACTTGGAGAGCGGATGGACAAGATGTGAACCGGCAAGTAAAATTCAGCGACATTTCCAATATCGGGAAAGCGCTGGACGACGGATGGGTAATAACCTTTCCGCAGGGGACCACTACGCCTTGGAAACCTTTGCGCAAAGGAACGGCGCATATTATTAAAAAGTACAGACCCATCGTGGTGCCCGTTGTTATAGATGGTTTTCGTAGGTCTTTTGATAAAAAAGGCCTTCGTGTTAAAAAGAAGGGGATTTTGCAGTCCATGCAAATAAAAGAACCTTTGGATATTGATTACGATAACGAATCCATTGCTTCCATTTTGGAAAAATTGGAGTACGCGATTGAGCAACACCCATCATTCCTTAAAGTAATTCCACAAAAAGAGCTTTTGGCCTACGAAGAGGAAAATCAAAAAAGACGTTACAGTTACAAGGGCAAACTGGAAAGTTAGACTTCCAAACGTTTGAGGTCGTTGTAGTTTCTGCGAAGCCTTTTTAATAAAATTCCATAGAGCAGTTTGTAAAACAGCCAGATCAAAAATAGGATTATGGCAGTAAAAACCACGGAAATACCGATTACCATGGCCCAAAATGCCATAGTATTCCCATCCTGTGAGGCAGCCTCGATAATTTTTTTGCCCTCGGGTCCATAAATAAGTACGCCGTACATATTTATGATTAGATAAGTAGTGAAAATGATGAGGTTGAACCAAACATATTGGGTAACGGTTCGTTTTACTTTTAATATGGTTTTCATCAAATTACGGGACGAATCCGTGAAGGATATCTTTTTGTAATTGTTGTAGAACTTAAGTATAAAATATAGGATTATACCGTAGTTGACCACGTTTAGAACCATAATCACCTTATGAATGTGCATGGCTTTGAGCTCCTCCATGGTCTCCGGTCCGCTAAAAATAATATTGATTCCGGCCCAGAACACAAACTCGATAATGCTGATATAGAAAATCCACTTAACTATGGAGGAGGATTTTTTCTTGATCATCGGATATATCTGCTCATAGGACAACTTGGGAAGGTTCGCTTCCCGTTTTTGCCAATCTTTTTTTAACAGCTCCAGTTCATCCAACATAACTATGGATTTAATATGGTTTTTAATTTTGTTTTCACCCTGCTCATTTTCACTCTTGCATTTACTTCGGAAATACCCAGTGTTTCGGCGATCTCCGAATAATCCTTGTCCTCCAGATAAAGAAAAACCAAAGCCTTGTCGATATCGCCAAGTTGTTTTATGGCGTCGTACATCAGTTTTAATTGGCGCTCCTCGGTATCGTCGTAATCGGTAGTCTTTATCTTATAGAGTACCGAATCAAAATCCTGGGTCTTTACCCTTTTTTTTGATTTGCGGTACAACGTTATCGCTGTATTAAGGGCTACGCGGTACATCCATGTACTAAACTTGGAATCCCCTCGAAACTTTGGATATGCTTTCCACAACTGAATCGTGATTTCTTGGAACAGATCATTGTGCGAATCCTTGTCGTTGGTATATAGACTGCATACCTTATGGACAATGTTCTGATTGTCCTCAAGTTCCGTAACAAATCGATGTTCCAGTTCTTTGTTCACTAAGCGGTTGGTAAGTTTGCTCTACTTAATAGTAGTACAAAAGTAGAATTTGTTACACTTTAAATTGAAAATTTCTATTTACGATAGTCCAAAGCGGGCGGTCTGTTGCCCAACATCGGCACATATGTAAAGTCTTTTCCTCTTCTGTCCTGCAGTTCTTTTTTGGCAGCTTCCACTGTTTTGGTATCTTGAAAAAGGTCCATTGCGGTCAAGGATAGGGTTTTTGCGGCCACCATCATCCCTTTGTGCCCAATGCTCATACCACCTGCCGCAACAGCTTGCCAACTATGGGCGGGAGTACCGGGCACCCAAGTGGCGGCCCCCATTCCCGCGGTGGGTACGGTAAAACTTACATCACCTACATCTGTAGAACCAAAGGCACGTGCCGTTTCGCGGTAAGGTTGCACGGTTTCTACGGTTTTTAGATCAAGACTTGGTTTGCCCAGACTTTTAGAAATTTTTTCGGCGAAGGCTATTTCCTCATCACTATAAGTAAAACCACCAACGGTCGTTAGGTTATCGTGCATTATTTTTTGTAGGGTAAGGTTGGGTAAAAGTTCATGTGTGCCCCCGATCATTTCATATTCCATGGTTGTACCTGTACCCAAGGCAGCACCTTCTGCAGCCTTTACAATTCTATCAAAAATATCTACGACCACATCCCTTGTGTTATGTCTTGCGTAGTAATACACCTCGGCATAGTCGGGCACAACATTTGGAGCTTTGCCCCCATCTGTTATTACGTAATGTATTCTGGCTTCTTGTGGAATATGTTCCCTCATCATGTTGACCATAGCATTCATGGCCTCCACACCGTCCAGGGCAGATCTTCCCATTTGTGGAGCTGCGGCTGCGTGGGCGGAAACACCGTAAAACCTAAATTTGGCAGATTTGTTGGCCAATGCAGCACCTGCACTTGCTGCGTTGGCAGCACTTGGGTGCCAATGTAAGGCTACGTCCACATCGTTAAAAACACCTTCTCGGACCATGTAGACTTTTCCTGATCCACCCTCTTCTGCAGGGCATCCATAAAATCGAATGGTTCCTTTAATATTGTTGGCTTCCATCCAATCTTTTACAGAAATTGCGGCAGCAGTGGAGGCTGTACCAAATAGATGGTGACCACAGGCATGTCCGGCGGCACCACCTGCCGATTTTTTCTCGGGAACTGCTTCTTGGGATAATCCGGGCAAGGCATCATACTCCCCTAAAATGGCAATTACGGGATAACCGGAACCATATTCCGCCTTAAAAGCCGTTGGAATACCGGCAATACCGGCATCTATGGAGAAACCAGCTTCAGACAAGGTTTTCTGTAAAAGGGCCGAACTTTTTTCCTCTAAATAGCCCATTTCCGCCAGGCCCCAAATTTCGTGGGCAATTTCAATATAGGTTTCAGATTTTGATTCTAATTGGTTAATGACATCCTTTTTCTTTTTTTGAGCATGTACGGCAATTGCGACAAAAAGGAACAATACACCGAAGGGGAGAATTTTTTTCATGGTTGGAAGGTTTTTGAGTTAGCGCTTAAATATACAAAAAAACAGTCCCGAGATGGTATGTGCTGATGCGGAATACGTAAATTTGTAGCTATGTCTAGCATGAACATTCCTCAATCCAGTTTTCCCAGGGTCGTTATCATCGGCGGTGGTTTTGGTGGTATAGCATTGGCCAAAAAACTTAGTAAGAAAGAAGCACAAGTAGTGCTTTTGGATATGCACAATTATCACAACTTTCAACCCTTGCTTTACCAAGTTTCTACGGGTGGATTGGAACCCGATTCCATTGCCTATCCCATTCGAAAAGTATTGCAGGGTTATCCCAATTTCTTTTTTAGGTTGGCAAATGTTGAAGAAATAAAAACGGATACCAAAAGGGTAAAGACCAATATAGGTGAAATTTTCTACGACTATTTGGTTGTGGCGACCGGTTCCGAAACCAATTTTTTTGGGAATAAAGGTATAGAGACCAAAGGAATGGCCATGAAGACCATTCCACAGTCGTTGAACCTGAGAAGTTTGATATTGGAGAATTTTGAGCAAGCTCTACTTACCGATGATCTCCACGAGCGTGATGCTTTAATGAATTTTGTTATTGTGGGTGGTGGACCTACAGGAGTTGAACTGGCAGGGGCATTGGCCGAGATAAAAAAAGGGATTCTGCCCAAGGATTATCCCGATCTGGATACACGTAGAGCGCAAATAAATTTGGTACAGGGCGGCGACAGGCTTTTGCCGGCCATGAGCGCAAAAGCTTCACAAAAGGCCGAAAAATTCTTGGAAGAGCTAGGGGTAAATGTTTGGAAAAATATTCGGGTAACCAATTATGATGGCAAACGTGTATCCACCAATACAAAGACTATTTTTGATGCGGAAACCTTGGTTTGGGCCGCTGGGGTTAAAGCTGTTGGTCTTAAAGGTTTGGATGCCGAGGAAATGCTTTGTAGGGGAGAGCGCTTAAGGGTCAACCATTTTCATCAAATTGAGGGCTTGGAAGACGTTTTTGCCATTGGCGACGTGGCCCAAATGGAAAGTGAGGACTATCCCCATGGCCATCCCATGATGGCACAACCTGCCATTCAGCAAGGAAGGAACCTGGGAAACAATTTAGTTCGCCTGCTCGAGGGCAGACCCATGAAGCCTTTTGTGTATAAGGATAAGGGGAGTATGGCCACGGTGGGCAGGAACAAAGCAGTAGTGGATATGCCCAATTTTAAGTTTCAAGGGGTATTTGCCTGGTTTGTGTGGATGTTCGTACACTTATATTTTCTTATCGGTTTTAGGAATAGGGTAGTGGTATTTATCAACTGGGTGTACAATTATGTCCGCTTCGACCGAGAGGCCCGATTGATCATTCGCCCATTTAAAAAACAGAATAGGGTAAAGCGGGATAACTTAGTAAAAAATTAAGCGTCTTTTTTTCTTGGATGAAACTCATGGAGCACTTCCATCAAGTGTTTCCTGTTAACATGCATGTACACTTCGGTTGTGGTAATGCTCTCGTGCCCCAACATTTGCTGTATGGCCCTTAGGTCTGCACCGTTTTCCAAAAGATGGGTGGCAAACGAATGGCGAAAAGTATGGGGGCTGATATTCTTTTTAAGCCCAATCGTTTCGGCAAGTCGCTTTATTATGGTAAAGATCATGGCGCGGGTAAGTTGTTTGCCCCTGCGGTTGAGAAATACAAAGTCTTCGTGCTCCTTTTTTATCGGCAAGTGTACACGGATCTCATTACGATAAATATCAATGTATTTTTGGTTCACCTGGCTGATTGGTACAAATCGCTGTTTGTTCCCCTTCCCCGTTACTTTTATAAAATCCTCATCAAAATACAAATCCGAAGGTCTTAGGTTGATGAGTTCCGAGACCCTTAGTCCACACCCGTAAAGGGTTTCCAATATGGCCCTGTTCCTTTCTCCCTCGGGCTTCGACAAATCGATTGCGGCTATCAGTTCATTGATTTCGTCTTCGGAGAGGGTGTCCGGCAGTTTTCTGCCAATTTTTGGTGTTTCTATCAAGTCCATCGGATTATCCTCCCGGTAATCTTCAAAAACCAAATAAATAAAGAAGCCTTTAAGGCCAGAGATAATGCGAGCCTGAGTTCTAGGCGTTACCACCTTGGCGATCTCGTAGATAAATTGTTGAATGGTATCCTTATCGATTTCGATCGCATTTTCAATTATGCCTTGCTCTTCCAGATAGCCTACAAGTTTTTGAATATCCATGGAATAATTGGAAATCGTATTTGGTGATAGTCCCCGTTCGATTTTTAAGTAGTTTTGGTAATCTTTTATCGCTTGATTCCACTTCATACATTCAAATATAAGCACATAATATCTTCAAAATTAATTCCAATTGCGCATTGGTCAATTCAGAATGCCCTTTGGTCAAACGGGGGCGTTAAAATTGTGTTGGTTTACCTAATTTCCCAACATGGATTATTAATGTTTGGACAAAAATAAATTTGTGTCGTTGGTCGGAAAAATGGTAAAAGAGGTACTTTTTTAGAGATGATGGCGTTCTGGTGTTAATAAAATTTTAACAATGAAGAATAAGACATATGTACTGGTAATCATCGCTCTGATTACGGTAAGCTTTTCATCTATGGCACAAAGAGTGGATCGAACAAATTTTAAAGCGGGTGTTCATGCAGGGGTGCCCTTCGGTGATATTTCCGATTTGGCAAATTTTGAAATAGGTCTGGATTTGGGTTATCATTGGGCACTTTCGGAATTAATAGATGCCGGCTTGTCCACAGGTTTTATGAACGTTTTTGTGAATAACGATACGGTAGATTTTGGCTCGTTTGTGTTGGAAGGGGATTTTCCGAATATCCAATATTTACCGGTTGCAGCCGCATTACGGATATATCCCACTTACGATTTTAAACTGGGAGCCGATGTTGGGTATGCCGTAGGGGTTAACCAAGGGAATTCGGGAGGGCTTTATATACGTCCCATGGTGGGAGTGAATGTAGGTAGGAGCACCGAAGTAAATATATCGTACGTGAAAATTAGTGACGATTACGATTTTTCAATGGCTGCTTTGGGCATCCTGTTTTTGTTTTAATATAAAAAATTGACTGTCATAACCCCAAATCTTACAGTTAACTATATGAATATTAACCATTAATTACACTTAAAAATGAAAAAATTACTTTTTGTTATTGCATTGGTTATGATCGGCAATTTGGCAGTAAAGGCCCAAACCAATTATCGTGCTGCTTTGGGACTGGGAATCGACCTTTACGACGAAGCCACTTTTTTTGGAGCCTCCGGTAAATACTTTTTCTCCGATAACCATGTGGGACAGGCCGATTTGGGGTTCGAGGACAATGCTACCATTGCTACTTTTTTGTACTCTTACCACAAAGGTTTTTTTAGGGCACCTGGCCTGCGTTGGTACGCGGGAGTGGGGCCGAGTATAATTTTCATCAAAAATTCTGATAATATATTTGCCCTGCGCCCTCATTTAGGACTCGATTTTAAGATCGATGGCGTTCCATTGGTGTTGAATTTTGATTGGCGCCCATCCGTTGTTTTGAGCGATGTAGGTGAAAATGAAGTGGCAGCTTTTGGCTTTGGTCTGCAATTTGCATTCGATAATTAAACTATTTTTGGACAAAAGATATTGAGGACGGGATCATCCCGTCCTTTTCTTTTTATTGTATTTTTGAATTTATGAAGCTAATGATCATTAACGGACCCAACTTAAACCTGTTGGGCAAGCGAGAGCCAAATGTGTATGGGAGCTCTACTTTTGAAGACCACTTTGCCCAGTTACAGCAAAAATTTCCTAATGTGGAATTGGAATATTTTCAATCCAATATAGAAGGGGAGCTTATTGGTAAAATCCAAGAAGTAGGTTTCAATTATGATGGGATCATATTAAATGCCGCAGCCTACACGCACACATCCGTTGGTATTGGTGATGCCGTGAAAGCAATAAATGCTCCAGTGGTGGAGGTGCATATTTCCAATACCCATCAACGGGAGGAATATCGCCATGTTTCTTACATATCCCCTGTTGCCAAAGGGGTTATCCTAGGCTTTGGATTGCAAAGTTACGATTTGGCGGTTCGGAGCTTTTTAGGCTAACTCTTTTAAATACACCTTATCTGCGTAGAATGTACCAAAGGGTAGGAGCGAAGCAATAAAAAGCATGGTAAACCTTTTAAGGTTCCATTTTCTTTCCCTACAAAAAACTATGGCCACCACTACATATAGAATAAACAATACTCCATGAGCCATACCAACAACTTGGTTTGGTTCAGGAATATCCGCCCAATGCTTTAACGGCATGGTCATTCCGAAAAGGAGTAGATAGGAAATACCTTCTAAAATAGCAGTGGCCCTAAAGATTTTTAGCATAGCTTATAAATGGATTACTTCATCATAAGCATCTGCAACAGCTTCCATAACGGCTTCACTCATGGTCGGGTGCGGGTGTACTGCTTTCAACACTTCATGGCCTGTAGTTTCCAGTTTTCTGGCCACAACAGCTTCTGCGATCATGTCGGTAACGCCAACACCGATCATGTGGCAACCTAGCCACTCTCCATATTTGGCATCGAAAATAACTTTTACAAAACCATCTGGCGTACCAGCTGCTTTGGCCTTACCACTTGCAGAAAATGGGAATTTACCAATTTTAAGGTCGTAGCCCTGTTCCTTGGCCTGCTTTTCTGTTAAACCAACAGAAGCAATTTCTGGGATACAATACGTACAGCCTGGAATATTTCCATAATCCAAAGCTTCAACGTGCATACCGGCAATTTTTTCTACACACAGTATTCCCTCAGCAGAGGCAACGTGGGCCAAGGCCTGTCCGGGAGTAATGTCTCCAATGGCATAATACCCAGGTATATTGGTTTGGTAGTAATCGTTTACCAGAACTTTATCCCTGTCCGTAGCGATTCCCACATCTTCCAAGCCAATGTTCTCAATATTTGTTTTGATTCCAACGGCGGATAGAACAATATCGGCCTCAAGGACTTCTTCGCCTTTTTTTGTTTTTACGGTGGCTTTTACGCCATCGCCAGAAGTATCCACTTTGGTTACCTCGGCAGAAGTCTTAATTTTCACCCCTGCTTTTTTGAAGCTGCGCTCCAATTGTTTTGAAATGTCCTCATCCTCAACAGGAACAATGTTCGGCATGTATTCTACAACGGTAACCTCTGTACCCATAGAATGGTAGAAGTAAGCGAACTCCATTCCTATGGCGCCACTACCGACCACGATCATTTTTTTAGGCTGCTTTTTTAGGGACATTGCTTCGCGATACCCTATAACCTTTTCACCATCCTGAGGTAAACTTGGCAACTCACGGCTGCGTGCCCCGGTGGCAATAACAATATGATCTGCAGAATATTCGGCAGTTTCTCCGTTTTCTGTTTTAACCTCGATTTTTTTGCCCGGTTTTACTTTTCCGAATCCATTGATTACCTCAATTTTGTTCTTCTTCATTAGGAACTGAACACCCTTGCTCATTCCATCGGCTACACCGCGGCTTCTCTTAACAACAGCATCAAAATCGTGCTCTACTTCTTTGGCATTTAATCCGTAGTCCTCGGCATGTTTTAAATATTCGAAAACTTGAGCGGATTTTAGAAGGGCCTTGGTCGGGATACATCCCCAATTAAGACAAACGCCTCCTAAACTTTCTTTTTCTACAATAGCTGTTTTGAATCCCAATTGTGACGCTCTGATGGCTGTAACGTATCCACCCGGACCACTTCCCAAAACAATTATATCGAACTTGCTCATTAGATTTTGATTTTAGTTGTTAGATTTTGAAATCTGCCATCGATTGGCAGGTGCAAAAGTACGGAAATCAAACTCCATTTCCCAAGTTGAAAAATGTCAAATATGGGTTTGTTTGTTAAATAGGGGGAAACATCTGTTCGCAGAAAATAGTATTGGTGAAAACTTTAGCCTTTTGCATCAAAATCAATGCTTACCGAATTGATGCAGTACCGTTGCCCGGTGGTTTCTCGAGGGCCATCGTTAAAAACATGTCCCAGATGGCTACCGCAATTGGCGCAAACGGTCTCGGTTCTGATCATGCCATGCGATGTATCCCGGATGTATTCAATGGCGCCTTCAACCGCTTGGTCAAAAGAGGGCCAACCGCATCCACTTTCAAATTTGTGTTCGCTCGTGAACAACTTGGCGTTACATGCCCTGCAGTGATAGTCCCCATTTTCAAAATGAAGGTCGAATTCACCCGTGAAAGGTCTTTCCGTACCTTTTTGTCGCAAAACATAGAATTCCTCCGGGGTAAGTTGTTGTTTCCACTCCTCTTCGGTCTTGTTTACACTGTATTTTTTGTCCATATGATTTTTAAATCCACAAGTTATTGGTTGTCCGGGATAAAATCAAGGGCCGCACCGTTAATACAATGTCTTTTTCCGGTCGTGTTCCTAGGGCCATCGTTGAACACATGGCCTAGGTGCCCTCCACAAACGGCGCAATGTTCCTCGGTGCGGGGCACTCCAATTTTATAATCTGTGTCGTAAGCAACATTACCTTCGATTTCTCGATCAAAGCTGGGCCAACCAGTACCGGAATCAAATTTGTGCTCGCTCCGAAATAGGGGTGTTTGGCAACCGGCACAGACGTAGGTGCCTTCTGCCTTTATGTCCAGTAGTTCACTGGAAAAAGGGTTTTCTGTTGCCGCTTTTCTAAGTACGTAATATTCGATGTCGGTAAGTTCGTCGCGCCATTCGGCATCCGTTTTGTTGACTTTAAAAGCGGTTTCGGATTTTTCTTCTTTTTTCTCTTCTTGCGATGTACCCTTGCAACTGGTGAATACTATCAAAACGAGCAATAGCAATTTTTTTCCCATTCTTCTTTTTATTTAGTTGGACGTAAATAACTGGCTGTCCTAACAAAAAGATACAAAAAAGTCCCATGGATTGCCAATGGGACTCTTTATTCTGTAGTAATTATGATCTAGTTGATATCCATTTTCGTAATCTGTTCTTCGTTGATATTGAGGGCAGACATAACGCTTTCCATATTGGAAGCATCAAAATCAGAAGCTTCGGCATATTCGCTCGGTACAAACACAATTCTGAACAATTGGTTGTCCGTAAAGTCGGTACTCAATCCTGATAAATCGAAATTCCCATCTATAAAAAGTTCCAGATCCACAAAGGTGTGGGCAAACACATACTGAATGGTGCCTTGATCTAAGAAATAGTTTTGTGGGATTTGTGTCCATGCATCTGCCGTAGAGCCATCGTTTAGGTCAATTACACCATCATGCCTGTAAACCAAAACGGCGTCCGATTCAAAAACTTCAAAATTGGTCACGTCGGCAAATGTGATCAATGTGCTAAAAAGGTTGTCTTCTGGGATATAACCAAAGTCAACGCCTTCTACTTCCACAACCTGCCCTTGGATTCCGTCCAACCCATCTTGTCCGTCCAATCCATCGAGTCCGTCGAAGCCGGGAGGTCCTTGTGGTCCTTCACAAGCGGCAAAGAATAGTAAAAGAAATGCGCCTAAAATTGTACTAAATTTATTCATGATTTTTGGATTTTTGATTTGTGTTATGTTTTTACTGTTGTTGCAATAAAATCAAAAAGCGTTCCATTTTTAAAAAAATGTTGTTTATACCATCATACCCGATTCCAAAATCGTATTCTTCCGTAAAGATGCGTATTATTGTATAAGTGCAAAACCCTCATATATGTCCAAGGTAGTTCCACATAGTTTTTTTACGGATTTTGATATTGATCTTTTTAAAGGAGGCAAACATTTTCGTCTATACAACAAATTAGGGTCGCACCTGACCGAGGTAGACGGCAAAAAGGGAACTTATTTTGCGGTTTGGGCACCCACTGCAAAATCCGTGAGCGTTGTTGGTGATTTTAATCATTGGACCGTTGGTGAGCATGAACTTTGTGTGCGATGGGACAGTAGTGGAATTTGGGAAGGATTTATACCCGGGGTGGACAAGGGGACCAAGTACAAGTATAAGATTCACTCCAACAACAACGACATTTGGACCGAAAAAGCCGATCCATTTGCCCGGTATTGCGAGCAACCGCCACAAACGGCCTCGTTGGTCTGGGAAGATGATTATAAATGGAAAGATAACGACTGGATGGCATCCCGTGAAACCAAGAATAGTCTCGATAGTCCGTTCTCGGTTTATGAGGTACATCTTGGTTCTTGGAAGAAAAAAAATGGTTGGGAGTCCCTGAGCTATTTGGAAATGGCGGAGCAACTGGCCGATTATGTCGAGGAAATGGGCTTTACCCATGTGGAGTTTATGCCGGTTATGGAATATCCATATGATCCGTCTTGGGGGTATCAAATTACAGGTTATTTTGCCCCAACTTCCCGTTTTGGCAAGCCAGAGGATTTTAAAGTTCTTGTGGAGGCCATGCATAAGAGAGGTATAGGTGTTATCATGGATTGGGTGCCATCCCATTTTCCAGAAGACGCCCACGGCCTTGGTTTTTTTGACGGATCCCACCTCTATGAGCACCCAGATAGGAGAAGAGGCTACCATCCGGATTGGAAAAGTTTAATTTTCAACTACGGTCGGAACGAGGTTAGGGCCTTTTTGATCAGTAATGCGATATTTTGGCTCGAGCAATACCATGTGGATGCACTTCGGGTAGATGCCGTGGCATCCATGCTCTATTTGGACTATTCCCGCGAAGATGGTGAATGGGAGCCCAATATGTACGGCAACAATGAGAATTTGGAAGCGTTGTCCTTTTTAAGGGAAATGAACCAAGAGGTTTACGCAAGTTTTAAAGGAGTACAGACCATTGCCGAAGAATCCACTGCCTTTTCTGGAGTTACCAAACCGGTAAATTATGGTGGTCTAGGGTTCGGAATGAAGTGGATGATGGGGTGGATGCACGATACATTGGAGTTTTTTAAGAAAGACCCGGTCCATAGATCTTATGATCTGAATATGATCAGTTTTAGCCTAACCTATGCCTTTACGGAAAACTTTATGTTGCCCTTTTCACACGATGAGGTAGTGTATGGCAAACAATCATTGTTGTATAGGATGCCCGGCGACGAATGGCAGAAATTTGCCAATTTAAGAATGTTGTTTGGGTATATGTTTACGCACCCAGGCGGCAACCTGCTTTTTATGGGAGGAGAGTTTGGCCAATCGTCCGAGTGGAACTTTCAGGAGAGCTTGGACTGGCATTTGACCCAGTACGATTTTCATTCTGGAATCCAAGAAGCGGTAAAAGACCTGAACAAAATGTACAAAAATAATCCAGCGCTGTACGAAAAACAGTTTAGTCCCGAAGGTTTCCAATGGATCGAATACAATGATCGGGAGAACACTGTAATATCTTATATTAGAAAAGGAAACGACCCTAAGGATGACCTGATCGTAATTTGCAACTTTACACCGGTTCCAAGAGAAAATTATAGACTTGGCGTTCCCAAGACCACTACCTTAAAACAAGTTTTTAACAGCGACGATACAAAATACTCTGGTAGTGGTATGGGCAAAAAAACAATGAAACCAACCAAAACCCCTTGGAACGGTCAACAACAATCCGTTTTGGTTACCTTACCACCCTTAAGTGTAGTGGTCTATAAGTAAATGCAACACGAAAACGTTGTAGTTGATTGCTTTTTAAAACATATTTTTCATTATTCACGCAATTGTGTTTTTTTTGTGATTCTCAATCAATTATAGATGATAACCAATACAGAAATAGTAAGGACTGGAAATCAGTTCCCCAACCATATAGTAGATTTTAAACAGGAAAACGATAAGTTTTACTTTACTACCCAGAACGGCGTTATTTTACAGCTTACCATTTTAAGGGATAGCGTGGTGCGCTTCAGGTATGCAACGGAGCATGTTTTTGAGCCCGATTTTTCCTATGCCATTAGCGAAGATGTCAACCTTGGATATAATGAGCTTAAAATCCAGGACGAGGTGCCGGAGTATATCGTAATTACATCCAAAATCAAGATACATATCAACAAGACCAACCTAAAGGTAAAAATCGTTGATATGGCCGATCTGGTGATCTCGGAGGATGAACTCGGTTTTCATTGGGAAGAAAATTTCGATTATGGCGGCAATGTGGTAAAAATGAGCAAAGTTTGCCATGCAGGTGAAAGTTATTACGGAATGGGGGATAAGGCATCGCACACCAACCTTAAGGGAAAACGGGTGAACAACTGGGTTACGGATACCTATGCCTACGGAAAGGACCAAGAACCACTGTACAAATCCATTCCTTTTTACATTGGTCTTAAAGAAAGTAAAGCCTACGGAATATTTTTTGATAACTCTTTTAGTACTTATTTCGATTTCGCTGGCGAACGCAGAAATGTAACAAGCTATTGGGCCGATGGTGGTGAAATGAACTATTACTTTTTCTATGGTCCTAAAATGTGCGATGTGGTGGAATCCTATACCGATTTAACCGGATTGCCAGAACTGCCCCCACTTTGGGCATTGGGGTTTCATCAATCGAAATGGAGCTATTATCCCGAACAAAAGGTCCGGGATATCGCATCCAACTTTCGAAAATTGAACATTCCTTGTGATGCCATTTATCTGGATATCGATTATATGGATGGTTTTAGATGTTTTACATGGGACAAAAACCACTTTCCCGACCCTAAAAAAATGATCGATGATTTAGGTGAAGATGGTTTTAAGGTGGTGACCATGATCGACCCCGGGATCAAGATAGATCGCGATTATTGGGTGTATCAACAAGCTATGGAGAAGGGATATTTTTGTCGCAGGGCAGATGGTCCGCTATTTAAGGGAAAAGTATGGCCCGGTCCCTGTAATTTCCCCGATTTTACCCATCCGGATGTTAGGGAATGGTGGGCCGACCTTTATAAAGAAATGATTGCGGACCTAGGAGTAAGCGGAGTTTGGAACGATATGAACGAACCCGCGATCATGGAGGTCCCCAGCAAAACGGCAAATTTGGACGTACGTCATGATTATGATGGTCATCCTTGCAGCCACAGAAAAGCCCATAATGTCTACGGTATGCAAATGGTTCGCGCTACTTACGAAGGAATAAAAAAATATATGTTCCCCCGCAGACCGTTTGTTCTTACCCGCGCCGCCTATTCCGGAACCCAGAGATATTGCGCTACATGGACCGGCGATAATGTGGCCACTTGGGAACATTTATGGATTGCCAATGTGCAAATGCAACGCATGAGCATGAGCGGGTATTCCTTTGTTGGTTCCGATATTGGTGGATTTGCGGAGCAACCCAATGGGGAACTATTTGCCCGATGGATCCAGCTAGCCGTTTTCCACCCATTTTGCAGGGTACACTCCAGCGGCGATCACGGCGATCAAGAACCTTGGTCCTTCGGAGATGAAATCACCGATATTGTGAGAGAGTTTATTGAACTTAGGTATCAATTATTACCATACCTATATACGATGTTCTATAATTATATCAAGGAAGGTTTTCCCATGCTTCAATCCTTGGTTTTTTATGATCAAGACGATGTGCAGACTCACTTCCGGACAGATGAGTTTATTTTTGGTAAACAATTGTTGGTGTGCCCCGTACAAGAACCGAACTCTTTGGGAAGACGAATGTATTTCCCTAAAGGGAACTGGTATAATTATTGGACGGATGAGATGGTCGAAGGAGGAGTGGAGCGTTGGGTTTCCGCAGAACTAGACCGTATACCACTTTTTGTAAAAGAAGGAGCCATGATACCCAAATATCCTGTTCAACAATATGTGGGGGAAAAGGAGATAGAAAAATTGGCCATAGATGTTTATTTTAAATCGGGAACGGAAAATTCCGAAGTATACGAAGACCATCAAGAAGGCTACGATTACAAAAAGGGCCGATACAGTTTAAGACGATTTAAATTCACGGGCAAGGAGAACGAATTGATCATACAACAGTTTAAGGATGGTAATTATATTACGCCATACCATAACTTTGTAATGACGTTCCACGGATTGCCCTTTGAAATAGACAGTGTGGAACTGGATAATGAGGAAGTTGGACTGGACGAAATCAAACTCAATGGGAACAACACTATTGAAGTAAGCAAGGATTTCACGGAGCTTCATATTTTTGGAAAATAAAATTTTGTAATTTACAGAGAAAACAAGATCGATCAAATGAAAAAGATTTTTCTATTAATTCTGATACTGTTGATAGTGATGGCTTGTAAAACCAACCCGTTTACAGGAAAGAGCACACTCAACTTTTATAGTAATAGCCAAATGTTCCCCATGGCTTTTGCCCAGTATGATGAATTTTTGGGGTCGAACAAAGTGGTAAAGGGTACCTCGGAGGTAGAAATGATCACAAGGGTCGGCCAGCGTATAGCATCGGCAGCGGAACGTTGGCTCAATGCCAATGGTTACCCTGGGTATTTAAAGGATTACCAATGGGAATATAACTTGGTAGAGGACGAAACCGTGAACGCGTGGTGTATGCCGGGCGGTAAAATTGTTTTTTATACGGGAATTTTGCCCATTACCAAAAATGAAACCGGCATAGCTGTGGTAATGGGGCACGAAGTAGCACATGCACTGGCCGATCATGGTGCCCAAAGAATGAGCGCCGGTACCTTGCAGCAAGTCGGTGCCATGGGCGCGGCAATTGCGACCAGTAAAAAATCGCCAGAGGTACAAAATGCTTTTATGCAAGCTTATGGTGTTGGCAGCAATGTGCTGGGCATGTTGCCCTTTAGCCGAAACCATGAGACCGAAGCGGATAGGATTGGACTTCAGATCATGGCCATTGCAGGATACAATCCCGATGAGGCCGCCCAACTTTGGAAACGTATGAAAGAAGCATCTGGAGGTCAGGCGCCCCCCGAGTTTTTAAGTACGCACCCATCCAACGACACCAGGATCAATAATTTGACGGCATGGGCCCCGGCCGCTAAACAAGAGGCAAGAAAATTTGGGGTCACCTCGTTTAAATAATGGGCATTTATCAATTGAAGAGTTTAAAAAAGTCATTCCAAGATGCATGGGAATGACTTTTTATTTTTAAAACAGAAGTATGGCGCAAACATTGGCACTGAAAGGAAGTAAAAAACTGTTGAATGCTTGGGCGTTTTACGATTGGGCGAATTCAGTTTACAGCCTGGTAATTTCCTCGGCCATTTTTCCACTTTTTTACGGTCTGCTGTTTAGGACTGCCGGCATAGAAACGGTCACAATTTTTGGTGGAGAAATAGCTCGTGCACCCTTGATCAGTTATGTTACTTCTTTAGCCTTTGTTTTTATTGCCATAATTACCCCGCTCATTTCCGGGGTAGCCGATTATTTGGGGAACAAAAAAATATTTCTCAAATTCTTCTGTTATTTGGGTGCGGCCTCTTGTATTGGACTGTACTGGTTTTCTTTGGAGCACATTTATTTTGGCCTGGCTTGTTATTTCTTCGGACTTGTCGGTTTTTGGGTCAGTTTTGCCATCAACAATTCCTACCTGCCGGATATTGCATATCCCGAACAACAAGATAGAATCAGTGCAAAAGGATTCTCACTGGGGTATATTGGCAGTGTAATTCTTCTTGTTTTTAATCTTGCCATGGTAATGAAACCGGATTTTTTTGGAATTTCCGACAACGGAGGGGAAATCGCTGAAATAAAGGCTATGAAATATTCCTTCATTTCGGTTGGTATTTGGTGGATACTCTTTAGTCAGTACACATTTGCCCACCTGCCCAAAGGTTATAAAAGAGAGGGAAAACGAGATCACATTATATTAAATGGTTTTAAGGAGTTAAAGCTGGTTTGGCATCAATTGGGAAAAAATAGGCGTTTAAAACGCTATTTGGGAGCATTTTTTGTTTATAGTATGGCTGTGCAGACCATTATGTTGATCGCCACTTATTTTGGAGAAGAAGAAATTATGTGGGGTTCGGACAATGAACGTACAACAGGCCTAATTGTAAGTATTTTGCTTATTCAAATTGTAGCCATACTTGGGGCAACGGTAACAGCATGGGCATCAAAGGCTTTTGGAAATATTAGAACTCTCGTGATGATCAATATTATTTGGGCCATGTTATGCGTGTATGCATATTTTCTTCAGACCCCGATGGATTTTTACATTGCTGCAGGCTTGGTCGGTGTGGTGATGGGCGGGATTCAAGCACTTTCCCGTTCCACATACTCCAAATTTTTGCCGGAGACCACGGATACCACATCGTTTTTTAGTTTTTACGATGTCTCCGAAAAAATTGGTATTATAATCGGAACCTTAATGTATGGTATTGTGGCACAGCTTACGGGAAGCATGCGAAATAGCACCATATTTTTGGGCTTGTTCTTTTTGGTTGGGATAATATTACTTTTAAGAGTGGGCAAAAAAACAAAATAGCTTAGTCAGGCGTATTGGGATTTGGATACGATGGATTTTAGTGCATCATACAAAGGTTCGTTATATTGAAAAATTGCTCCTTTTCGAGTATTTTTTGTAGACAAGTGTATCCAGTTTAAACTTGTGGCCAGCGACTTGTTCAAATAATCTGTGGTGTACAATCTACGACGACAAATATGGACGGCCGTAACATCCTCAATGTTGATTTTCTTTTTGTGAAGAATAGATCCAATCAAAATATGTTTGTCAAATATATAAATCTTGGAAGTTGCATTATGGAAGACATAAAAAACACCCAGCAGGGCAACCGATACCAAAATGATACTGATGACCAAATTATCTGAATATCGTAATGAATTCAGGAGTAAACCGGATACAAACAAGACCTGGAGTGTTTGAATTATAAAAAATGGATTCTTGTAGGCGATTACCTTATAAGTATTTTTCATTTTCATAAAATTTGGGACGTTCGATAAATGATTCATTTAAAACCAAATACGTTCTCAATATAGTAAGAAGCATCGAATTTGAGAATATAAAGAGGCCCTAATATTATTAGGGCCTCTTTATTCTTTGATTGATGAAATAAACTCGGTATTATCCTTTGGTAATGTCTCCGGACCCAGAAGCTTTTGATTTTATCTTTTTTGGATTTCCGCGATAATGGATGTCTCCGGAACCTGATACTCTGGCGTCTATGGATTGGTTGGCGGTTACCCGTATGTCCGCAGAACCGGAAACAGTCGCTCTTACAAAATCGGCCTCAAGGTCGTAGGCTTTTATGTCTCCAGACCCCGATACGGAAACCGTAAAGTCCGTTGTACTGCCAGAAAGGTTTATATCTCCGGATCCGGATAAGGAAGCATCCACTTCATCGGCTTCTACCACAAGGCTTACATCGCCGGACCCCGACATGGCAGCACTGAAGTTATTGGCTCTTATGGTAGTTTTTCCTACTAAATCTCCCGATCCAGAAAGACTAACGGCATTAATGGATTCCACAGGAACGGTAACGTAAATGCCGCTCTTCCAATTGGAGGGCCTCAGGTTGACACCTTTGGCCACTTTGATAACCAATTTACCGTTTTTAACTTCCGTCTTGATGTATTCCAAAAGGTTGGATTCCCCCTTGAGGGTTAATTCGCCTTCGTTTCCGGAAACCAATTCCACATCGAACCATCCGGCCATGGCCACCTCGTCGTAATCGCCTACGGAACGTTCTATGGTAACCACGTTGCCATTTCCTTTGATTCTTTTTCCCCATTGTGCACTGGCAGAAGAAATAATGCCCAATGCAAGTGTCAGTGTTATTAGTTTTTTCATGATTCTGTGTTTAAAGCTGTTTTGATTTGATGTTAATTTTGATAAAATGAGACGCCGCCGTATTCACTGTTTATGCTCACTCTGTTTCCTGAGTTTGCTTTGCCGTAGTGGCCGCTATAATACTTTTCTGATGATCTTTCTTTGCTGATGTTGATCTCAAAATCATCCTTACCGCTAACACCGGCGTACTCGGTCGTGATTTCAAAATCGAAATAATATCCGGGATCGTACCCAATTTTGATTCCGGTGTAATCTGAACGTATTTCCACATTTCCGGCATCGGGTGCCAATCGGTCTATTCTGATGGAGCCATAGTCGCTGGTAATGGATACATTGCCATGCACATCGCCCAGTTTTACACCAATATAGTCTCCGTTACCGTTCACGTTTTTCACGTTTCTTACATCAATGGAGCCATAATCGCTGGAATATTCCAAATTTTCCATTTCCTCAACGGTTGCATTCGTGTAGTCTGCCTTTACGATTAGGTTTCCGGCTTTTTCAATGGTAAACCCAGAGTAATCTGCAACAATTTCGGCACTGTTGATATAATCAAAGGTAGATTTAGAGGTATAATCGAACCTTAGTTCGTTATTTCGTCCACGAAGTTCCCCAATATCCATTTTCCCATAGTCGCAGCTTATTTTTGCATGGCCATCGATCCTATCCAAGATTATGCTGCCATAGTCGTTGCTAAGGTTAACACTGTTCTTTACGGGCAACTTTATGGTGTAGTTTACCTGCACGCTAACACTTTTGCGTTTTCCCCAGCTCCATCCCCAACTGTTTTTTCTGTCTCCGAACCGGGTATAGGCGGAAACCATACTGGGGCTGTTGTCAAATTCTATATCAATCTCGTCCAAACGTTCTTTTACCCTTTCTTCGTCGTTTCCATTGGTTTTTACATGGACTTCTATTACAACCCGGTTTTCGTTCCAAGAAGTTATGTTAAGGTTCCCGTAGCTGTTGTTTACCTTGAGCAGTGCATCGGGGTTTACGCTGTATTCTTTTTTGATCGTTTTTTCTTTGGTGTACCTGCCGTTCAACTTGTCATTGTCCACATGGGCTCCCGCTACAAGGGGAATCAAAGCCAAGACGAAAAAAATGTATTTAAATGGTAAAGCTTTCATCATTTTGTGAGTTTAAATTTTTAATATTTTCTATTTGGCTCAAAACTTCTTTTAAAAGGTCGATTCTAGTTTGGAAATTGGTGATCATGGCACTAAGTATAATTTTACTGTCGCCACCGTTGATCAGGTCCTGCTGTAGGGATTTATAGTCTTTGTCCAATCGTTCCAGCTGTGTCATGGTGTCATCCACTAGTTGTGCTGTTTCGGGAGTTTTTTCGTCCTGTAGTTCCTTTACTTGTTCCTCGATAAGATTGGCAAAGTAGAACTCCGTCTGCGAAACTTCCGGTGCAATTTCTACAACTTGCTGTTTTATACTGGGGTCTGGACCAAACGTTTTATATCCCAAAACCGCTACAAGGGCGATCGATGCCGCGATGGAAAGATGTTTCCACCAAGAGGGTCTTTTTTTGTTCAGGGCAATAGTGCCCTGGCTTTGGTTCAATTTATCCAAAAACCGTTCTTGGTGCCCATTTTGTGGCTCTGCTACATCGAACTCCCCTTGGAGTCTTTCGAACAAACTATCTAAATTATCCTTCTTCATATCTAAGCATTTACGGTCAACTTTTTTCTAAGGCTCTGTTTGGCCCTGGAAATTGTGGTTCTACAATTAGCATAGCTAATGTTCATTATTTCACTGATTTCTTCGTAATCATACCCTTCAATTAAATGTAAGGTCAAAGAAACTCTGTAATTGTCTTTCAAACTTTTCATGGTTTCCATCACTTTTTGAGCCTTCAGTTCCGTATAACCATTTTGATCCGAAGCAACTCCATCATTATCTTCGACCTTGTACATTACATCATCCAGATCCACAGCCTGTTTTTTCTGCTGCTTTTTGTAATGATAAATACTGTTATTGATCACAATCCGCTTTAACCATGCCCCAAAGGTGACGTCCCCTTTAAACGTATGCAGTTTGGTAAATGCGCTCAGGAACGATTCCTGCATCACATCTTCAGCCTCTGCCGAGTGTTTTACAATCCTAAAAGCAGTGTTGTACATTGCTTTGTAATAGCGGTTGTAAATCTCTAGCTGTGCATTTTGCTTTCCCTGCATGCACAATTTGAGCAGTGTGTCAATATGTTCATTTTGTTGGCTCAAAAAATGAATGGTTTGTCTTATAGATTACCCAATTTACCAATTGTTACACTTTTTTATTAATATTTGATTTTTAATGGCACAGGAATTGCCTTTTAAAGGATGATAATAAACCTTTAACCAGCTGTAAATATTGATTTTGAGCGGTTTGCAAAGGTTGTAGTGTTGAATAAAAATATGGGTTATTTGTCGATGCTGACAAAATGACCGAAAAGATGATATGGGAGAGATGAAAATTACCAAATTTGACAACATAGATTTACAGGGATTGGATGAGGATGCGGAATTGATACCGTTGCTTACCCCTGAGGACGAAGAACAAATGAATAGGGAGAGCTTGCCGGAAACCTTGCCGGTACTGCCTCTTAGAAATACCGTGTTGTTTCCCGGTGTGGTGATCCCGATTACCGCTGGTAGGGATAAATCCATTAATTTGATCAAAGATGCCAACAACGGTTCCAAGACCATTGGTGTGGTGTCCCAAAAGGACGAAAGTGTGGAAAACCCCGGTCCTGAGGATATCAATACCGTGGGTACCGTGGCCCGAATTTTACGTGTGCTTCAAATGCCGGATGGAAACACAACGGTGATCATACAGGGAAAGAAAAGATTTAAAATCGATGCCGTTCTAACCGAAAAACCATATATCACGGCGAAAGTAAGTGAGGCCATGGAGCAACGGCCGGACGAAAAGAGCACAGAATTCGAGGCGATCATCGACTCTATCAAGGAACTGGCCTTTAAGATCATTAAGGACAACCCAAATATTCCCAGCGAGGCCACCTTTGCCATAAAAAATATTCAGAGTAATTCCTTCTTGATCAATTTTGTGTCTTCCAACCTTAATCTGGCTGTTAACGAAAAACAACAGCTATTGGAAATTCCCGACCTTAAGGAAAGGGCCTTGGCCACATTGAAGTACATGAACATGGAACTTCAAAAGTTGGAACTGCGCAACGATATCCAAAGCAAGGTACGTAGCGATATGGACCAACAACAACGCGAGTATTTTCTTCATCAACAAATGAAGACCATCCAAGAGGAGTTGGGGGGACTGTCTTACGAGGAAGAAGTGGACGAAATGGCCGAAAAGGCCAAAAAGAAAAAATGGGGCAAAAAAGTAAAGGAGCATTTTGAAAAGGAATTGGCCAAAATGCAGCGCATGAACCCCCAAGTGGCGGAGTACTCCATTCAACGTAATTACTTGGACCTTTTGTTGGATTTACCATGGAACGAGTTCTCCAAAGATAAGTTTGACCTAAAACGTGCCCAGCAAATTTTGGACAGAGACCACTATGGTTTGGAAGACGTTAAACGACGAATAATTGAATATTTGGCCGTTCTAAAACTTCGTAACGATATGAAATCGCCCATTCTCTGTTTATATGGACCTCCCGGTGTTGGTAAAACTTCCCTGGGTAAATCCGTGGCGGAGGCCTTGGGTAGAGAATATGTACGCATGTCCTTGGGCGGACTGCGGGATGAAGCGGAAATTCGCGGACACCGAAAAACCTATATCGGTGCCATGCCCGGTAGGATCATCCAGAGTTTGAAGAAGGCAGGGACATCCAATCCGGTGTTTATTTTGGACGAGATAGATAAATTGGCGAGCAGCCACCAAGGTGATCCCTCATCTGCTATGTTGGAGGTGTTGGATCCCGAACAGAATAGCGAGTTCCATGACAACTTCTTGGAAATGGGCTATGACTTGTCCAAAGTCATGTTCATTGCAACGGCAAATAATTTGTCCACCATTCAGCCTGCATTGCGCGATAGAATGGAGATCATTAACGTTACAGGTTACACTATCGAAGAAAAGGTGGAGATCGCTAAAAGACACTTATTGCCCAAACAATTGGAGGAACATGGCCTTTCCAAAAAAGATTTGAAAATCGGAAAGCGTCAATTGGAGAAGATAGTGGAGGGCTATACTCGGGAATCCGGAGTGCGCAGTTTGGAAAAACAAATAGCCAAAGTAGTGAGGTTTGCCGCAAAATCCATCGCAATGGAAGAAGAGTACAACATAACCATGACCAACGAGGACGTTGAAAAAATATTGGGCCCAGCACGATTGGAGCGTGATAAGTACGAAAACAACGATGTTGCCGGTGTGGTCACAGGGTTGGCCTGGACAAGCGTTGGCGGGGACATTCTGTTCATCGAATCCATACTTTCCAAAGGAAAGGGAGTCATGAACATTACAGGGAATTTGGGTAAAGTAATGAAGGAGTCCGCAACCATTGCCATGGAATATATTAAATCGAACGCGGAGACTTATGGTATTGACCCCACGGTTTTTGACAAGTACAATGTACATATACACGTGCCCGAGGGTGCCACCCCTAAAGATGGTCCAAGTGCCGGTATTACCATGCTAACTTCTTTGGTGTCGCTATTTACACAGCGCAAGGTAAAAAAGAGTTTGGCCATGACAGGTGAGATCACCCTAAGGGGAAAAGTGTTGCCCGTTGGTGGGATAAAAGAGAAGATTTTAGCTGCTAAAAGGGCCAAGATCAAAGAAATTATTCTTTGTGCAGACAACAAAAAGGATATAGAGGAAATTAAGGAAGACTACCTTAAAGGGCTTACATTTCACTACGTAACGGATATGAGCGAAGTGATAGACCTGGCGATCACCAAACAAAAAGTAAAGAACGCCAAGACCCTATAATTGAAAATTTAAAATAGGTAGGAACAGTACATGTATTTCTGCCTATTTTTGATGCATGGGAAAAATTACGATAGCCATAGATGGTTATTCCTCTACAGGAAAAAGCACCATCGCCAAAAGGTTGGCCGCTAGCTTGCAATATATTTATGTGGATACTGGTGCCATGTACCGCGCCGTGACCCTTTTTGCCTTAAATCAAGGGCTGATCACCGAAGCAGGAGAGGTAAAACAGGCCGATTTGATTGCCCAACTATCGGAGGTAAAACTAAAATTTGTGCCCAACAGGGAAACTGGACGTTCGGATATGTTTCTGAACAACGTAAATGTTGAACAGGAAATCCGAAAAATGCGGGTTTCAGGTTTTGTAAGCCAAATAGCGGCAATTAAGGAAGTACGGGAGAAGTTGGTGAAAATGCAACAGGAAATGGGCAAGGATAAAGGAGTTGTAATGGATGGTCGTGACATTGGTACCGTTGTTTTTCCCAATGCAGAATTAAAGCTGTTCATGACAGCTTCTCCGGAGACCCGCGCCACACGCCGTTACAAGGAGCTTTTGGTAAAAGGAGAGGAAGTAACTTACGCCGAAGTACTTAAAAATGTTGAGGACCGCGACCGTATCGATTCTACACGAAGTATTTCCCCGTTGACCAAGGCCAAGGATGCCATTGAGTTTGATAATAGTGATATGGGGCTGGAAGAACAATTCGATCGCATTTATTCTTATGCTCAAAGGGTGATTGCCAAGCAAGAGTAAGATAGACGTGTATATGGCTTTAAAACCTATACTTTGTTTTTAATTAGGTATGGCCACCAATGTAGTGAAGGGTTAGGTGGGTATAAAAGGTTATATTTTAATTGTACTCATATAGGTCCAAATAATAAACAGCAATTGTAAAGGAATTCGAAACCACAGATAAGATAACCCATTACCGTCCAATGTGGCATTTTGATAGTCCACTTTGTTCAAAGCGGCAACAATATTGGCAGGCAACATCAGTATCAGAAAAATAATAAGGGCCCAACCAGATATATGCTTAACACGGGGAACAAGAAGACCTATCGCTAGTATAATCTCAAATATTCCGGTTAAGTGAACAAAGGTTTCTTTGTAGGGAATAAACTTGGGTATCATCATGGACATACCTTTGGTAAATGCAAAATGACCAATTGCTGTAAACACGAGCATTATGGACATCGCAATTCTACCCGATAATTTAAAATCATATGTCCTGTTTGTGATTTTGATGATCAATAAAGAGATCGTAAAGCTGAATAAAAGAACAATCAATGGTTTCATAAGAGTATAAATCAATAAAGCACAAAGGTCTGGAACACAGATGTAAAAAAAATGAACCCAAGTTAAGTAATGCGTTTTCGTATTCTGCTCAATGCCTGAGGCGTAACGCCAATGTAGGAGGCAATATATTTTAGGGGTATTTGACGTAATAACCGAGGCCTTTCCATGAATAGGTCCAGATATCTTTCCTCTGCGGATTTGCTTAGAAATGAAAGTTCTCTTTTTGATTTTATCAAAAACATATTTTCGGCCATTCTTCTTCCAATAATATTTCCGTTCTCTGTTTTATCATATACCTCTTGTAGGTCTTTGTGGGAAATCTGCCATAAAACGGACTCTGTCAATGTTTCCATTTCGTATTCGGAAGGAGTTTGGGTCAAAAAGGAATCGTAAGCGGTAACAAATTCGTTTTCGAATAAAAAACCGAAAGTTACATCCGATTCCTCTGTTGGAATATAAAGGCGGATTATCCCTTTGGAGATAAATGATAAATGCTTTTCTATTTTCCCCAACTCCAATATTGTGGAATTCTTGTCAAATTGTACTTTCTTTAATTTTGAGGAGAAAAAATCCCAGTCACCTTCGTTCATTGGGGAAATATGGTCGATATAATCTCTAATTTCGGTCATTCGATTATTTTTAATTATGCCAGCCAAGAATCGAATCTTCCTTTTAAATGGATATCGGCAACCTCGACCAGATTCGGGTTTAACATGTATTGATGAAGTTCGTATTTTTTTGCAGGATTACCTGAACGGCACTTAGAATTTTTAAAGTACATTTCTTATCGGTATTTTTTTCATCCCGGTAAAGGGTTTTAACAAGTCTTTGTAAATAATGCTGAGGCTTAATGTTTACATTTAACGTTCGAGTTATTCGGGTGTTTGAATGTAGACTTTTGTATGACAGGTAAATTCTGGTGGAAAAAGTTTTTATAATGATGGTTTAAATATTTAAATGAAACCTAAGAATATATATGTACTATGAAAACAAAAAATATCTACACTATTTTGTTTATGGCTATCTTAATTTTGGGCGGTTGTTATACAAATGATGATGAATTGCTGGTAGCCAAAGAAAATAGTTTTTCAAGCAAAGCTCCAGTAAATCAGTTGGAAACATTTTTGACTCCTCACTACAACCTTCTTCAAATAACCGATATAAATAAGAAAGATGAAGCTGATTTTTCAAATTTGATTATAGGCAGGGAGTTTTGACGTTTTGGTAAATTAACTTAATAACCTAACCTGTTCATTCGCAGTAAACAAACCCCTTTATATAAAATTCAAAGTTGCTCAGCAACAAACATTGGGTATTTAGCAAAAATCATAAAATATATTCCCTAAAACATAATATGTTTGCGGTAATGAGATATCTCCTCAAACGTATTGTGTTATTTCTGTTTTTTGTCCAAGGAAACTGCAGCTTTGCGCAAGAACCCGTTACCCTACATTTAACGGAAAAGGACGGTGTTCCATGTTTGGAATGTTATACAATTATCAAAGATGGGAGCAACCTGATTTGGCTTGCCGGAAACACAGGTTTGTTCAGTTACAACGGAGAAACTTTTACGGAACACTCCATTCCTGACCAAAAAGGGCGATCGGTTTTTAATCTTTCGGAAGATCAACAGGGCACCATATGGTGCAATAACCTGCATGGGCAAATTTTAAGGGCCCCCAAAGGTGAACAACTATCTCTTTTTATAGACCTCAATAGCCAATTAAAAGGAAATTTGGCCCAATTGCACCATGTGGACAAAAATCTCGTGGTTAGTTCTTCCCAAGGACTTTTAGTACTTGATAAATCGACCGGAAAAACCATTTTTAAATATAGTTTGGAAGTAATTCACTCTCAAGTAGTGGAGGGGGAGCTATACTTTATTGCACGAACAGGCGAAGTATATCAATTGGCGGATAATGAATTGGTACTATTGCATAAAACCAAATCTGAAAAAAGTATTAGGTACCCATACTTTTTAAAGATACATGGAGAATTGGCTATCAGTTCCATCGAAAACCAACAATTGCAGATTCAAATATTCGGACAAAGGGACCAGTTGCATAAATTTTCAGGGTTTACAGAGCTTGGCAAGGTACGAATCGCTCAGGTTACCTATTTGGAAAATGAAATATGGTTTGCTACCGATCATGGAGTATTGATCTATACCTACCAAAATGGTGATTATCATCTTAAAAATCACATTTTGGAGGAGTTTTTTGTAACCAGCGTTGCTAAGGACAATGATAGCAATTATTGGTTGACCACATTAAGGAATGGAGTTTTTCTTGTTCCGAACATAGCTTTGGCGAAGTTGAGTTTGGAATGGTTGGATGGCAGTATTTCGTCCGTGGTAAACACCAATGACCAATTGATTCTGTCCACGACCAAAGGTGAAATTGTTTTAATGGACCTAAATACCATGAAGGTGGTAGGTTCAATACGTTTGCCGGGCAAAAGTGTCATCAACAAAATCTTTTTTAATCCTTTTACCAATAGGGTAATAGTGAGTACCAACGGGGATGGCTCATATAGCTTAGATCTGGCAACAAAACGTTTGATTCCCCAAAATAGAAAGTACGATGTGAGCAAGGACCTTGTGTTTCTCAACGAACGGGAGTCCATATACTTGACCTACAATAAATCGGTTCTGTACAATAACGCGAAGAGTAAAGAAATCGACTCTATCGTGATTATGCAAAAACGGCCCTATGCCGCAGTTACAGATACTTTGACCAAGGAAACTTACATTGCGTATATAGATGAGCTCGTACACTACGATGGTCTCTGGAACCCTACTTCTATTTATTATAGAGATCAACCCATATATGTTTCCAATTTAGCGCGAACAGCGGATGGTACCGTTTGGGGTTCCAATCCAAAACATGGGCTGCTCGGAATCAAGAACAAAAAAGTGATCAAGACATTTAACATAAAAGATGGCTTGTTGGGCACCAATATTCAGAATTTGGAGAGCGATGGATATAAGTTATGGATCAACACCCAACATGGAATTCAAGTAGTGGATACCCAAACGGGAGATATAAAAAGCATAACAGGGCGCGATGGTATGCCCAATAGTCTGGTGGATGTAGAGATTACCAAAGATCGTGTTTTCGCTGCTTCTCAAAAAGACTTGTTCATATTCGATAAAAATGTACACACCAGCTTTAAGCAAGCTCGGGTGCCGGACATGTACTTTACCCAAATCAAAATAAATAATAGGGATACAACGGTGCAGAGTACATACAGATTGCCGCACCATCTTAATGCGATCAGCTTTGGGTTCCATACCAACACCTTTAGAAGTCCTGAATTTGTTTTGTACGAATATCAATTGCAGGGTCTGGATACCACTTGGCTTACCACAAATACATCACCTGTTACCTACGAAAGTCTTCCGCCTGGTAATTTTACATTTAATATTAGACCGGTTTCCTCAAGGTTAAAAGGAGAAACACTTTCTGTTGATGTATCCATAGCCCGACCGTTTTGGTCGACTTGGTGGTTTTTAGCAATTAGTTTTTTAGTGATCGTTATTTCCGTCGGTCTATACTTTAAACATAAAATACGAACCAAGGAAGAGGAAAAGCAAAAGGAGCTGGCAAGCTTGATCAAAGATAAACGATTGACCAACCTAAAGTTGGAAAACCTAAGATCGCAGATGAATCCGCATTTTATGTTCAATGCCTTAAATTCCATACAGCTGTACATCATCAATAACGAAAAAGACTTGGCCCGAACATATTTGGTCAAGTTTTCGAGATTGATACGGATCTATTTGGAGCATGGGCAAAAAAATGAGGTAACGCTTGCCGAAGAACTAGAAGCATTAAAACTTTATTTGCAATTGGAAAAAATCCGTTTTGAGGAAAAGTTGGATTATTCCATAAAGGTTGCACCCGAAGTAGATGTGAACGGGACAAAAATTCCGTCAATATTTATTCAACCCTATGTGGAGAACGCCATTAAACACGGATTGCGCAGGGCTGCCGAACAAAACAAGCTAAGTATCACCTTTGACCTTAATGATGCCCATACCGATCTGGTTTGTACCATAAAGGACAATGGAATAGGTATAAGAGCATCCGAAGAGCAAAAGAAAAGCCGCGAACACAAACCATTTGCGAACAGGGCCAACATGGAAAGGGTAGAACTGTACAATTTAAAAAGATCAAAAAAAATACAACTGGAAGTTATGGATTTAAAAGTATTGGGCCAGCAAGGTACTTTGGTGACCATTAACATTCCGCTACAAAAAAATGGATGATGAACGCTATAGTAATTGATGACGAAGAAAAGGCAAGAAACCTCCTGTCCCATTTAATTCGGGAGAATTGTCCACAGATTCAAAAATTGGATTTGGCAAAGGATTTGGAAGAGGGTGTGGCACTAATAAAAAAAGAACGGCCGCAACTGGTGTTTTTGGATATTGAGATGCCAAAAGCTTCAGGATTGGAACTATTGGAGCACTTTACAGAACCTGTGGATTTTCAGATAATATTCACCACGGCCTACAGTTCATATGCCGTGGATGCCTTTAAGCTGAACGCCATAGACTATCTTTTAAAACCGATCGATACCGATGAACTTAAAATTGCGGTTGAAAAAGCGGAAGCTTTGGCCAATAGTGAAGCAATACACTTGAAGATCGAACACTTACGGACATCCTTAAAGATGATCAGTCTTAACAAAATAGCCCTGGAAGTGCCCAAGGGCATCCTCTTTGTTTCGTACAACGATATTCTTTATTTTGAAGCAGATGGAATGTACACCACTGTGTATATGAACAAGGAGAACAATAAGACCATTTGCAAGCCGCTTAAATTTTTTGTGGAGCAATTGGCGGACAACAACTTATTTTTTAAATGCCACAGATCGTATTTGATCAACTTAAAATATGTAGAGGAACTAATCCGTGAGGACGGTGACTTTTTGCTTATGGAGAACAAGAAAAGAATCCCTATATCCAAAAGTAAAAAAGATGAGTTCATAAGTGTGGTGAAAGAAACATTTTGGTAATAAAAAAAGCGACCGTTAGTGGTCGCTTTTTTGTAATCGATAATTGTGGGTCCTAGCTCTTGTATTTTAAGGCTTCTTCTTTTTTTACATAGTAAATGCGCTGATCGTTCATAAGCATATAACTTTTTCCATAGCTGCTGCCATTGTATTTTTGACCTATAAAAAAGCCTTCTCGCTTGTAATTTCCTTCGGGTGTTTTCATTACGGTGATCAATTTAAGTTCTCTTCGCAAGGGAACACCGGTAAGGGCATGTGTAATTATGTTCCAGTCATTGGATTGTATATAGGCATAAACAGGCTGTTCTTTCCACTTGTAGTAAGCGGCTCTTTCCTTTATAAAACGAAGGCCGTCTGCCTCCAAGCTGGCATTTTTCATACCTCTGGCCGGTAGGGCGGGAGCATTGGCCAAACTTTGCTCTTCCAAATGCATTTGCAGCATATCAAAAACCTCAACACTACGTTTTTTTACGTATTCTGGGGTTTGCAGCAAATCCTGAAGATGCGCTAGGTCCCTTCCTATTAGCAAATACTGGTCGTTGCCGATCCATTCGTTGCCATATTTTTGCCCTTTGATCGGTACAACAGGGGGCGCAACTATAAGTACGTCTTTTTCAATAGCATAGGCACGCTTCATTTTCATGGCTTCGGGCCCTGCAAAATTTGCAAATTCGATGATAAAGGTACCTCGATCCACCAGCTCCTTATATTCTTCCAAGATTACAAAATGGTTCTTGGCCTCATCGGACAAGTGCATGGTACCATTGTAGGCCTTTGGATCATATTCCAAGTAAAAACCACCATAGGCAAACAGGGGGAATTCAGCAAAATGACTACCTACTTGGTCTAGCATTACACTAGATAAATAGTAGGTGCCGGATAGGCCTTTCTCGTCGGTATAATCTTTTTTATAAAGTGGCCAGGCCTTTACCTTGTTTCTGTTGTGCATAAACACATATGGCTCCGTAATCTCATAGAGGTTGACCATTTCTTCCTGTTCTTCGGTATGGGAAGCAGGTTCATCGGCATTGGTTGTTGCCGGTGTGTTTTGGTTGGACATACCGCTCACTGGTTTTGCGGGCGCAGCTGTTTTGGCTTCCTCCTCTTCCTTTCCGTCCAAAGTCTTGTTGAGTTCCTTTTTGGCAGCTTTCTTCAGCTTTTTCATAAACTGGGCCTCAGTGGATTGAACTCCGAACACCATCCCTGTAAGCAACAGCACATAAATTCTTTTCATTTTGTTGTAGGTTTATTTTCACCACAAAGTAGGGTTCAAAACAGTACTTATTTCTACGAAACTTTCTTAAACCACCATTTTTTCTTCTAAGCAATAATTCACGATATCATTCAGAAAAAAAATCCATCCATTCAAAAAAAATAACACTGATCGCCGATGGGGCCATTCTAGTTTTGGGCTTTAAACCTTAATTAAATCAAATTAAAAATGAAGCACACCAATCTTACATTTATCTACACGTTGGCAGTAGGATCATTATTTTTTTCTTGTTCCGATGATGCCGAGGATACCGATAACCCGATACCCGAGGCGACCATTGAAATTACTGCACAAGATGTTACCATAACCATGGATGAAGTAACCCAAATTGAAGACGGTGAATCTTTGGAACTTTCGTTGGCATCGTTGGCCGACTACATTACTGTGGAGGGCGCGGAAGGCGTTGAACCGGTATTCTCGATCAAATCGCAATCTGTTGATGGGGCCTTTGCCATTGAAGGGAACAACCTGATCCTAAACAATAAAACTATCTTGGATTTTGAAACCAACCCAGAATTTACCGCAGTTGTAACGGTGACGGTCGGGGATGAATCCAAGGATTTGAACGTAACCCTTACCTTAAACGATGTCCATGAGGCGACATGGAGCATTGGGCCAATTGAGGTCGGTATGTACGAAAACCCGGAAAACAACGAGCAATTATTGATCGTGGCCATATCAAACTATAATCCTGAGTTGGATGGGGAAGTCACGGTAACTTTAAGCGAACAAAGTCCAGCCAATGCTTTGCGCATGGATGGAAAGGCTTTACTGGTAAACGATGCCAGTCTTTTTGATTTTGAGACTAACCCTACCATTACGGCCAAGTTTACGGTTACAGATGCCAACGGGAGAACTCAAGAAAATGTGATCACCATTTCTTTGATAGATGTGGCAGAGACCAGTTGGACGGCAGAAAACACAGCCTTTACTATAGACGAACACCCCAATAGTGGTACAGTGATCGGCAATATTGCTCCCGCATCGACCGACTCCAACATTGTACTGAGCTATTCCATTTCACAAATTACACCAGATTTATTGGTGATAGATACTAACGGAGATGTAATTGTAAACCATGGTTATTTAATGGATTATGAAACAGGTGACAAGGCAGCTACGGTTACTATTACGGATAATCAGGGCAACTCACAAGACATTTTCATTGTTGTTCACCTAAACAATATACAAGAGCCGCAATGGGGCTTTAATGTTACTTCTCAAGGGAACATTACCGTGAACGAAAACCTGCCCAATGGAAATACTTTAGGTATTTTTTCGCAATACATCGTTGACTACAGGGAGGGCGTACATGGCACCTTAAGCTATTCGCTTGCCAATGAATCCGTGCCCAGGGCATTAGGTGTTACAGGGCAGGGATTTTTACAGGTTAATGATGCATCGGCATTTGATTATGAAACCAATCCAACAATCACTGCTACCTTAAAAGCTACGGATCAAAGGGGTACCACCAATAGTGTGCCCGTTACCATTACTTTAAACGATTTGGGAGAACTTACCTTAAATGATATATCCGTATTTGTTTCATCCAGCAGTAGTCCAGGTGATGTTGCGTTTACGCCGTCCGTGTTTTTGGATGGGGTTAGAATCGCCAATACTGATTTAGCAAGCGATTATGTTGTGACTTTTAGTGACTATAAGATAAACGGGCAAAATACGGCAAGTTCTATTTTGGAACTTAATAATTCCGGGCAAGTTACGTTGTTGAATGTTTTGGGATCCCAAGATAATTTTACGGCAATTATGACCGTTACCAGTGCACAGGACCAAAACATTACCGTTTCTGCCAATGTATTGGTTCGTTTTTAAGTTTTTCCATTGCACAAACAATACAAAAGCCCAAACCTTTATTAAAAAGTTTGGGCTTTTACTTGTTATTGCTCTTTATTGGTGCTGTAGGATATCCGCATTTGTTCGGTGTCCCAATGTCCGTCGTTGCCCATAATCCCTCTTTTGAGGTCGTCCTCCAAGACTTTTTCCTGTTGCGCCATGGATTCTCTGGCTTGGAAAATATAATCTTTATCGATTTTGGGCAATTGTGACTGGCGCTTTAGCAGTTCTACATCCATTTTGATGAAATTCTGGGCCTGCCTGTGCAAAGTATGTTTTCTAAAACCTAATTGACTTAGAACATCGCTGGCCATCTTTACCGAGGTATCCAAGGATTCACGATATATATTTTCTACCCCGAGGTTCAATAATTTAAAGGCATCGTAACGGTTTTTGGCCCTAACGATCAATTGTACATTTGGATGTTTGTGCTTTACAAGTTCTACCAGTTTTAACGTGGTATCCGGGTTGTCTATGGCACTTATCAACATATCGGCTTGTCCTATTCCGGCAGATTCCAATAGGTCGATGCGTGTTGCGTCTCCATAATAGACCTCAAACCCCATTCTTCTTAAAAAATCCACCCTGTTCGAATCGGAATCCAAAATAGTGGCCTCAACGCCGTGTGCTCTTAAAAACCTTCCAATGGTACTGCCAAAATGTCCAAAACCGACCAAAATGATCTTACTGTTTTTGGCGATATGGTCAATTGGTCGTTTCTCGGATTCCTTGGTGCCTACTTTTGGAAGGACCAAACGTTCGTTTACCATGCTTAAAATAGGGGTAAGGGTCATGGTCAATGCTGTAATAACCAGCATTATATCCATCATTTCTTTACTTAGAATATCCAATTGGAATGCAAACGAGAGCAAAACAAAGGCAAATTCACCAATTTGTGCAAGCCCAACGGTCAATAACAATCGTTGATCTAATTTTAACTTAAAGACTGCACCTACAATAAAAAGGACCAAGGCTTTTAAAACTATAATGGCCAATAAAAACCCGCCGACGGTTCCTGGGTTTTCTTGGATTACCATAAAGTTTATGGAAGCACCTACGGCCATAAAAAATAATCCCAATAACAAATCCTTAAAGGGTTCCAAAGTGCTTTCGAGTTCGTGTTTAAACTCACTGGTCGCCAAGACCACTCCGCCCAAAAAAGCGCCTAGTGCTGGGCTAAGACCTACAAATTCCATTAAAAAGGATATGCCCGTTACGATCAAAAGGGCAGAGGCGGTCAATAACTCCCTTACCCTTGCAGTGGCCACTTTACGCAAAAGGGGAACTATCAAATACCTGCCGGCAACAACGATCATTGCCACCGAAAGGATAATGGCGAGGGTCTGTAGTCCCAATGGCAAATTCTCCAATAAATTGGCACTGCCGGAATGAGTGTCCGTGGCAGCTCCGCTGGCATTGTTGGACAATAATGGAAGGGCACCCAACATAAAGATGACGATGATATCCTGAAAGAGTAGGATGGAAAAGGAGGATGTTCCGTAAGTGGTTTGGAACAGTCCCTTTTCTTTTAGGGTCTGCAAAGTAATGGCCGTGGATGATAGTGCAACGGCCATGGAAACGGTCAGGGCCACTTTCCATTCGTAACCTACCCAAGTAAAAAATAGATATGATAGCGCAGTGGTAGCCAAAACTTGTAATCCGCCCAAGCCCAAAATGGTCTTTCGCATCTTCCAAAAGTTTTTGGGTTCTATTTCCAGGCCGATCAAAAAAAGCATCATTACCACACCGAACTCGGCAAAATGAAGGATGTCGTCACCTTCTTCACCAACAAATCCCAAAAGAAATGGGCCAATAAGAACCCCGGCCAATAAATATCCCAAAACCGAACTTAGGCCAAGTCGCTTGGCGATAGGCACGCAAATAACCGCTCCGGCAAGAAACACAATGGCTTGAAAAAGTATACTTCCGGTCATAAGGAATTCAGATTTTTTGGTTTAGGGATGTTGTTTAGTAAGGAGCTGTCTTTTGTAGTCTTCAAAAGTGAATCGTTCAATAAAGACCTGACCAGATTGGCATATTGGTTGGCATATGTGTTTAAATCGCTTTCCGATAGGTAATGGGTTCCCATAACCGCGAACGGGGGCAAGTATTCCATGCTACAAAGTCTGGCGGTCTGTTCAAAAGGGCGTAAAAACTCATTGACCGTGTACATGTTGGATCCTTGAGCGCAATAGACTTCCTGAGTGCCTCCTGTGGTAATGGCATTCAGACATTTTTTGCCCTGCAGGGCGTTTCCTTTTGGACCATAGGCCCAATTGAACTCCAGTACGAGGTCTATCCATTGCTTGAGCAAGGGTGGGCAACTGTACCAATAAAACGGATGGTGCCAAATAATGATGTCGTGGTTATTCAAAATTTCTTTTTCCTTTTCCACATCGATCAGAAAATCTGGATAGTTTTCGTACAGATCGTTAAAGGTTACTCCTGGAATATCCTTGACTTGATCTACAAGGGCCTTGTTGGCCTTGGAGGCCTCGAACTTTGGGTGTGCGAATAATATCAATACTTTGGACATACCGCAAAAATAAGCCTAACCAACCAAAGATGAATATATTCTGGTTAATGGTCTGGTATTTTTAATATTTAAATATTATAAAATAAAAAGGGCGGTATTGTTTATGTTACTCCAAAGAGGTATTGAACACCTCGGTCAATATATCTTTTAATTTGTCTTCGTAAATGGGCTTTACAACATAGCCAGTAATCTCTTCAAACTCTTTGGCTTTTTTAATATCGTCTTCACTGTTGGAGGAAGTAACCATGAATATCTTTACTTTTTGGTCTTCCAGTTTTGGCTTTATTTTCTTGAATTCCGATAGAAAACCCCAACCATCCAAATAAGGCATATTGATATCCAAAAGGATAACTTCTGGCAAGTTGACGTTTTCACTTAAACATAAATGCACATATTCCAGCGCCTGTTCACCATCCGTAAAGCTATTTACGATCAGATCATCCGACAAGCTGTTCAATAGTTTTTTTGTGACGAACAAATAAATCTCGTCATCATCTACCAATAAAATACTCGACTTTTTCATATTAGCTAAATTTTATTTTAAACGTTGTACCAACACCTTCTTCACTCTCTATTTCGATTGTGGCGTTCATGGCCTCCAATTGTGATTTTACTATAAATAGGCCCATACCTTTGCCAGAAATATTGCGGTGGAACTTTTTATAGAGTTTAAATATGCTATCTCGATGGCGGTCCATATTTATACCGAGCCCGTTATCCCGAACATACAGAACCTTTTGGTTGTTCTCCCATGCTGTTTCTACAATAAAATGGGATTCGGCATTAGGTTTTCTGTATTTAATGGCATTGGACAACAAGTTCTGAAAAATACTCTTCATGTAAAACTTGGAGCATTTAAGAGAGTGCCAGGCGTCCAGTTTGTATACGGTCTTAAAGTTGCTGGCCTCGCGGTCCAAAAGGGTTTCAACAAAATCGTTTTCAACATCCTTGAGCAACAACAACAAGTTTACGTTCTCAATTTTAAGCTTTTTATTACTCAATATGGAAACATAAGTGTGTACATCTTCGGTAAGGGTTTTAATGCTCTCGGAAATGGATCTAAGTTTTGGAAAAAATTCGTCAAAAGATTTTTGATCTTTGGATTTACTTAATAAATCCACCACAATGGACATACTGCTCACCGGTGATTTAAGATTATGTGCCACCACGTAGTTGAACTCTTCCAATTGCTGGTTGCGCAACCACAATTTGTTGTTTACTTTTTTGAGCAATAAGTTGGTTGCCTCAAGTTGCACCTTGCCCTTGGCCAATGCATTGTTCTTTGTTTCCAGTTCGGAAACAAACATGCTTCGTTCTTCTTGTAAATGGGCATAGTATATCCCTACTAAAAAAATGACCACAAGGGTCAAAAAATTAAAAAGGATCAAATTTTTATTAATTATTTCCAACCTGGAATCTATATAGGCTTTTGGAATCTCTTGGATTATGGCCCAATCGTTGTCGGTAATAACATCGATTGTATTTATGTAACGGTTCATGCCAATATCTTTTTCAAAACCGATATTCACATTTCTAAAAACCCATAAACTACCTTTTTCGAGAAAGGAAGTGTCCTCCCTAAAAATAAGGTTCGTTAGTTGAAGCTTTTTATACTCCGTGGAATCGGGAATGATCTTCTCTACTATATGCGGCATGGTGTCCACCGATAGATTGGTTGTAACGATGTTTTGGTTCTTGTCTATTAAATAAAAGTTTTCGTTCACCAGCCCGGTCTTCATCATTTGTAACCTCTCGCTAAGATCAAAGTTGATCACGGCCAGTCCAATTTGTTCTTTATTAACATTAAATACAGGTGTTATCCCACGCAAAACCGGTTTATGGGGAAACTCAATAATCCCGTACTCTTTGTTAAGTTCTATGGGAGAAACGTAAACCTGTCCCTTTTTTAGCGATAAACCTTTTTGAAAGTATGACCGATCCACCTTGTTCTGGAGATCCATTTGTTTTACCATGGTCCGGGGAGCAACTTTCTCATAACGTAAAACCTCGTTCCCGTGTAGATCCAATACTCGAAATTGATCAAAGTTTTTTTGCAGTTGTACAGTTTTGATGTAATTGTTGATAAATGAGGTATCCAGCTGATGGTTCTTGGAAAATGAAACGGGGAAAGCATAATCGGACCAAAATTTAGTGGACTCGATGAGATAATTTACCTGATTGGTAAGATGATAGCTTTTTTTTATAATATCCCTTTGCTGTATCATCGCCAGATTATCTATCAAGCTTTGTTTTTGAAAATAGGACCAAACAAGCGAGAAAATCAACAAAGGGATGTACAGTGCCGCAATAACCTTCAAAATTCTACTCCACATAAAGAAAAGTTCCGATTTGATAAATTAAAACACTATTTGTAGGGGGATACATATATAAATCTACAAAATTATTCTGTATTACATATATTGATCGTTGTAATGCATTTGATAACAAAAATTAATCGACCAAGGACTTTCATCCCAATGTTTGCAGGGATTTCCGACCTATTCAAATTTGATGGAACACCAAAATTGGTGGGATTTCCAATTACATTCGTCGACACATATTTACCATTCGTCTACAGTAAATGAGTGTTTAATCGCTCTTGAAGATCAAATCTCAGGATGATTGACTTATTTTGATCATCACTTAAATTCCATAACAATGCACATCTTATTCATTGAGGACGACGCTATCGAAACCATGAAGTTTCAGCGAACCCTTTCCAAATTGGAAACCAAGCATACCTTGATCGAAGCTAAAAACGGTGAAGAAGCGTTGGAATATTTGGAGTCTGGCAAATCCTTGCCGGATATCATTTTACTGGATCTGAACATGCCCCGAATGAACGGAATCGAATTCTTGGGCATATTAAAAGAACATAAAAAAATAAAATACTTGCCCACAATAGTGCTTACCACATCCGAAAACCGGGACGATTTATTGGAATGTTACAAAATAGGTATTGCAGGGTATATTATAAAACCCCTCAAATACGAGGATTATGAAACCAAAATACGAAACGTTCTGGAGTACTGGAACATCAACGAACTGGTCAAAGCCTAGTTAAAAACGGCATTTCACAACAAAACTTACTCATTGGGTAAATGTTTTCCTACTTTTGAAACGAATAAGCCAGATTATGAAAGGAATAGTATTTACCGAATTTTTGGAAATGGTGGAGGACCAATTTGGGTTGGAGACCGTGGATGACATTATCGAAGCGGCCGACTTGCCCTCGGACGGCATTTATACCTCTGTTGGAACCTACGATTTTAACGAAATGGTGGCCCTTCTACAAAGTTTGAGCCAAAAGACCAATATGTCCATAGACGACCTATTGTATGCCTTTGGCCATTATTTGTTCGGAAGTTTGGGAAAGGCGCATCCCGAAGTAATAAAAAGTTATACCTCTCCCATCGGATTGCTTTATTCCATTGAAGATCATATTCATGTGCATGTTCAAAAACTCTATCCCGACGCCGAACTGCCCACTTTTAACATCTTGGATAAAACGGATACATCAATTTCCATGGTATATGTTTCCTCTAGGGGACTATATCGATTGGCTCACGGATTAATAGAAAAATGTTTTGAACATTTTAATACCACCTCCAAAGTTACCTACGAACTTTTAAAAGAGGACGGAACCGAAGTCAAATTTGATGTTGTACAGGATGGCCAAGGATGAGATAGCAATTTTAAAAAGGGCGTTGGAGCGCCAAAAAAAAGCAAGGGCACAGGCCGAGAGGATACTCGAGGAAAAATCCAAGGAACTTTACGATACCGCAGAGCATCTTAAAAGAGCCAATGCGCGGCTAGAGAATCTATTGGACGAAAAAACCGACGAGGTAGATGCCGGATTTTTGAGTATCATTGATTCTTACGTGGTTATGGACCTTGGATTCAACGTGGTCCGAAGCAACGAATCTGCAAAGGATTTTCTTCAGTTCGACAAAGACAGCCCTAAAATCAATCTATCCAGCTATGTACACCCCGATTTTGCGCAATATACAGCAGAATCCGTTCAAACTCTTTTGGATACGGGTGTGCTAAAAAATTATAGATCCAAGATCATACTCCCCAATGGCGAAGAGAAATTTGTACAGATAAATGCAAGTATAATCTACGACCGTAATCGAAATCCCATTGCCGCCCAAGGAATTTTGCGTGATATCACCCAAGAAAAAGATATTGAAAATCTACTGGCAAACCAACGGAAACAATTAAAGGAATCCGAGAACAGGCTGTCCACATTGATCAAGAATTTGGAAATGGCGGTACTCTTGGAGGACGAAAACCGAAATATAGCCCTCACCAATAAAAAATTCTGCGAAATGTTCAGTGTTCCTGCAAACCCTGAAGATATGACAGGAATGGATTGTGGTTGTGCTGCAGAAAAAACTAAAGATCTATTTAAAAACCCAGATCAATTTATGGCCAGGGTAACGGAGATCCTCGAAAATCGGGAGCCGGTACTTGCCGATGAACTGGAAATGGTGGATGGCCGTATTTTGGAACGCGATTACATTCCCGTAATTAGCGATGGTGTTTACAAAGGCCACCTATGGAGTTACAGGGATGTAACGTTGAACAGGACCTTTAAGCGGAACCTCCAAGCCGAAAAGGACAAGTACAGTGGAATAATTGCAAATATGAACCTAGGCCTGGTCGAAGTGGATACCGAAGATCGCATTCAAATGGTAAACCAGAGCTTTTGCGAAATGAGCGGATTTACCGAAGAGGAACTTACGGGCAAGCATGCCAGCGACGTACTTTCGGTACAAGATGAATCCATAATTGCAGAAAAGAACGCCAAACGGATTCAAAACCAATCCGATTCTTATGAAGTAGAGGTCATCAATAAATATAATGAGTTTCGCCATTGGTTGATCAGTGGCGCACCAAGATATGACGAAAAAGGCAAGGTAATAGGTTCTATCGGAATCCATTTGGATATAACCGAACAAAAAAATCTACAGCTGGAAAAAGAAAAGTTGTTGGATAAACTGGAGCAGAGCAATGAAAGCCTAAAAGAATATGCCTATGTAGTTTCCCACGACCTAAAATCGCCGCTAAGAAGTATCGAAGCCTTGGCCAGTTGGTTGAAAAATGATTATAGTGAAGCCTTGGGCGAAACCGGCAGGGAATATTTGGGCATGATCCAGGACAAGATAGAATCCATGGAAAACCTGATCAGTGGAATATTGGCCTATTCCACCGCAAATACTTCGGAATTGAACAATACACAAATAGACCTAAACGAGGTAATCTCTGGTATTGTGGACAGCATTTACATTCCAGAAAATGTTAAGGTAGTCGCCCCTGCACCCTTACCAAATATCATCGCAGATAGGACCAAAATGCATCAATTGTTCCAAAACATTATTTCAAATGCGGTCGTCCATATCGATAAAAAAGTAGGAAAGGTAGAAGTACTGTTTCAAGAAGAATCCGATCATTGGAAATTCCGCATCAAGGATAACGGAGTGGGTATCCCGAAAAAATATCACAAGAAAATATTCGATATTTTTCAGTCCGCCTCAACCGATAAAAAATCAACAGGAATAGGTCTATCCATAGTTAAAAAAATCATCGACAGATATAACGGTTCCGTTTGGGTAGAAAGCGAAGAAGGAATCGGCACCGATTTCCATTTTACCATAGAAAAGCAAACCCTTAAAACCGAACGCCATGAAGATCTTACAAGCGAAAAAACAATCTAATACCAATTTTGAGTTTATCTCGGAAAAAACCGAGCTGAAAGAACCTTTGGTTCTCATTTTTGGTAATAGGTATTTATTGCAAGAGGAAAAACTGTACCAAGAAGTAAGAAACTTGTTTCCCGATGGACATTTGGTGTTTGGGTCAACCTCGGGAGAGATTTTGGGGGAGAAAGTATTGGACGGAACAGTAACATTGACCGCAGTTGAGTTCGAAAAAAGCCATTTTTTGGTAAAAAGCAAGAATGTGGCCGAATTTGATCAGGATGATGCCGATCTGGGCAAAGTTCTGGCATCAGAATTCCCCACCGAAAACTTAAAACATGTGTTTGTGGTTTCGGAAGGAAGCACTGTAAACGGTAGCGAACTTATCGCAGGACTGGAACATGTAGGTAAGGGTAATTTTGGTCTTTCCGGAGGACTCTGTGGGGATGATGACCGCTTTGAGGTCACCCTGTCATCCTATAATGAGCATCCTAAACAAGGAGAGGTTGTGGCTATTGGGTTCTATGGTGATACTTTGGAAATCAGTTGTGCCAACTTTGGCGGATGGACCCCCTTTGGACCAGAACGATTGATTACAAAATCGCGAAAGAACATTTTGTTCGAGCTCGATGGCAAGCCAGCTTTGGATTTGTATAAAAAATATTTGGGCGATAAGGCGAGCGAACTTCCCAAGTCGGCACTTCTGTACCCACTTAGCGTACAGACCAATGATGAAGAACCTATTGTACGTACCATTTTGAATATAGATGAAGAACATAATGCCATGATATTGGCCGGGGACGTACCCGAAGGTTCCAAAGTACAATTAATGATGGCCACGGTGGACGATATCGCCAATGGGGCAAGGTCCGCGGCCAAACTCGCTGTGGAAGAACGTGAAAACGAATCCCAACTGGCCATATTGATCAGCTGTGTGGGACGAAAACTGGTAATGGATCAACGAACCGAGGAAGAAATCGAGGAAGTAACCCAGGTTATTGGCGAGAATGTGGCGGTATCCGGCTTTTATTCTTATGGGGAAATGGCACCATTTGCAGGTCAGAATACCTGTAAATTACATAACCAAACCATGACTTTGACTTTATTCAGCGAGTAATGCACAGCCTTTTAAAAAGACAGCTTAAAAAGTACCTGCCCGAAACTTACTCGGACAATCGTGATTTGGATCAGCTTTTGGACGCCATTGCCAACTCTTACGAAAATTACGACGAAAAGCTGAGGATGCTACAAAGGGCCACAGCACTAAGTTCGGATGAGTTGTACGATGCCAATAGAGAACTGGAAAAGGAAGCTGCCCGACAGAAACAGGTATTGAACTCGCTTGAAAGCGCACTTTCCGCCCTGCAGGCAAACTTTAAACAACAAGAAGTTCCAAAAAACATTGTGGACAGTGATTTTGATGCAGAAAAATTGGCCCGACAAATCGGGGAATTGGCTCAGCGAGCATCAGAAATGACTACCGAGAAAGATAGACTGCTCAAGAATTTGGCAAGTCAGAATGAATCATTAAACAGTTATGCCCATGTGGTATCCCATGATCTAAAATCACCCATTAGGAACATTAGCGCTCTGATAACCTGGATAGAGGAAGACGAAAAAGATACCCTGTCCGATCAGAGCAAACAAAATCTATCCTTGGCACTTGGGAACTTGGAGAAAATGGACAAGCTCATCACCGGTATACTAAAACATGCCACATTACAGGATAAGAACGCTTCCAACGATATTTTTGAATTGGGCGAAGTGCTTGCCGGTATTCAACAAAGTATTTTTGTACCCAAAAATGTACACTTTAAGGTTCCTGGGCAGCTGCCCCAGCTGTATTACGATCGCTACAAGATCGAACAGCTTTTCATGAATTTAATGACCAACGCCGTTAAGGCTACCGAAGGAAAGAAACAAGGAACTATCCGGGTCGATTTTAAGGACGAAGGCGACCATTGGTATTTTGCCATTGCGGACAATGGAAAGGGAATACCGGAAAAGCATCAATCGGATATTTTTGATATGTTCCATAAATTGGAGGACGATGCCATGGCAACCGGCATTGGTTTGGCTCTGGTAAAAAAGATAGTATCCCTTTATGAAGGGAATATTTGGGTGGACAGTATTGAGAATATGGGAACTACATTTCATTTTACCCTAAAAAAACAAAACCTATGAGAGAAATCCCAAATCTAGAGTACGTGGACAACCTTGCCGAAGGAGATATGGTCTTTCGTCAAAAATTTATCGGTATATTAAAGGAGGAATTTCCAACAGAACAAGAGGAATACCTGGATACCATAAAAAATGCACTTTTTCGCGAAGCTTCCGAGCATGTGCACAAGATAAAGCATAAATTAAACGTTCTAGGTTTACACAATGCTTACACTTTGGCCGTAAAGCACGAGAAGGAACTGCGAGATGGCGAACAATCGTTTAAAGATGAATTCTTGTCGATTTTAAAAGATGTGGAGCACTACCTAAAAACTATTTAAAATGAATTGTATAATAATTGATGACGAAGCAGCAGCAAGGGCAATTGTGTCACAATTATGCTCAAAGGTTCCTGAAATTAATGTTATGGAAGAGTTTGATAATGCCATCGAGGCCATCAAATTCTTGAACCAATTTAAAGTGGACCTGGTTTTTTTGGACATCCACATGCCGGGCTTCACGGGAATTGATTTTATCCAGACCCTAAAAAACCCTCCAAAAATTGTGATGACCACCTCGGATACCGAATTTGCCATTGCATCTTACGAGTACGAGGCCATTGTGGATTACTTGGTAAAACCCATTACCCAAGAGCGTTTTCAAAAATGTATTCAAAAAGTAAAAAATAGTTCAAGCGCTCCATCTTCAACTGCATCGACTGCGAACGAGCAAGAAAATGGCTTGGGCGAAGATCTATATATTAATATAGACCGGAGACTCATAAAACTGAAATTCGCGGAGATCCTGTTGATCGAGGCCAAAGGGGACTACATCAATATTAAAACAGAGTCAAAGGATTATTTGGTGCACACCACCTTAAAAAAAATACTGGAAAAACTGCCAGAGGACAAGTTCTTGCAAATCCATAGATCCTATGTGATCAACTTTAATAAAATTGTGGATATTGAGGACAATAGCGTACTTATTGAAAAAAGTGTGATTCCCATAAGTAGGTCTAACCGACCGGAATTAATGCGTAGGTTGAACCTGTTGTAGGCAATTATCCACACTTTTTTTAAACCTACCTACAGTTTTTTGGTTTTCAGCGCTCCACAAGTAATTACCGACTTAATGTAATATAGCTTTGTAGGAGTACAAACCAAATCTTCATAATTATGAAAAATCGATTAGTATTTACACATATTCGTAAAGCATTAATATCATTACAGTTTGGAGTATTGTATGCTGTTGTAGCTGGTACAGTCCATTATTTTGGATTGATTTAGTAAGAGCAATCGATCGGATAAACTATAAAACGCCCATTTGGGTGTTTTTTTTTGCTTGTCCCTTACTGGTAACCATCCGTCTACAGAAAGTTTTCATTCACCGAGGGAGCCATGTCTAAAGGCTTGGAAATCATCAATTTTGTATCATATTCTTAAACCTACGATCATGAAGCAATTTATACTTCTTTTGGCAACATTGTTAACCTTTGGATGGGCAACTGCCCAACAATATGGTTATAAGTATTTGGGAGATTATACATCAGATGGAACCCCCCTTTATTTTGATGGAAAGGATAATGTTTCCCAAGAAACCTTGGATATGATCAGCAATGCCCTTCCCGAAGGATTTCCAGTGCCCAACTATAATCCGCAGTATATAACTTCCGGGTACGATACCGATATTATTTTGGATAAAGATGCCGATGTATGGGTAACCTTTGTGGGAGAGGGTGCAGGATATAAAAACGTTCTTGGCTTTTATACTTATGATGTAGATCAACCTCAATTGACTGCTCCCAAAGAAGAAGATATTACCATTATTTTTCCAAATGTCTCCGCAAAATATAGTGGTGGAAGCTTGGAAACTGGACATAAGGTAAAAATTGGAAGATTTAGTGCCGGTACGGGCATTGGTTGGGTATTGTTGGCCAATGGTTGGAAAGGGCAGGTAACTCCAGGACTATGGCAGTTGTTCTCTAATCCCGACTATAATCCAGAAGCTCTTGAATTTCTCAGACATCACAATGTATTGTTGAACGATCCAGATAACGAGCGAATTATTTTGGGTTTTGAGGACATTAGACGGGATTATGCAAGTTGTGACAACGATTTTAACGATGCTCTTTTTTACATCACAGCCAATCCGTATGAGGCCATAAAAACCACCAATTATAATAAAATTACGGACCACGCACCTGTTACCTCCGGAAATGATGGCGGATTGGAAAGTAATGGAGACTTGGCCAGCTTGATCGCAAAAAGAAATTTTGACCGAAACAAGGCCAATACTTTTAAGAACAAGCGTGCCTTGCAAAACAAGTACGACAAGAAGACCTACAAGTCCCTAATGGCGAAATCAGGTAATCTGGATGGTTATTTTCCCAGCACTGGAATGTTTGGCACAGAGACTTCTTATGTTTCAAGCCCTGAGGATCTTTTGGCCATAACCAATGCAGATGAAGTATTCGGAATCGATTATTACCAAGGAACTGATAGGGTTTCTGCCGCTCTGGCACTGAACACCAAAGGTGAGGTGTACAACCATACAAAAACAATCTGTGATCGTCTTAACAATTCCAAACTGAAGGATTTAAGGATCATCGAGCTACAAGGACATAAATTGATCTATTCCGAGTTGGAACGAGCTAATGGCAATGTGGAGTATGCTGTGGTATTTTCGGTGAAAGAGGACGGAGCGGATCGCACAGTTTACAGCCGTTGGAACTTGGCCGAATACCCTGCCGGGGATTATATGAACTTTCAAGTCTGGGGAAATAGTATGGGGCAGGTGAGCACCGTCGTAAACGAGATTCTTACCAATTTGAGCCAGGAATCAACATTGAAATCCAATGAAGGGGATAATGTATTGCCTACTGTATTCATTCAGAATGGATATTACAAAAACGGAAAATTGCACCTGAATATCATCAACAAAAGTAAAGCTACTTGGTTATTGTTAGATGGAAATTATAAGACCACCGAACAGGAAAACCTTCAAAATTTAAATACCATCATCGACTTAAACGGTGAATGGGAACAGGAGATTACATTAGAGTCTGGACACTTGTTTGATATGGGACTGTCCATTATAGCCGAAAACTCTTATCAACACGATGCAATTTACTTGGCTGATGGCCCATGGGGTGTGGATTACAATACACAAGCTGATAGTGTTGAAGTTTTTGAAGTGGTTGAACACCAAGAATGGGATTTAGATGGACATATTGTGGAAAGGGGAGTAGTGGCCAAGGGAGAAGTTAAGGAGACCATTAACGTATTCCGTAATATCTTGGCCGGTGACTTACAATTGCCAATCGATGATTACCAGTATCTGCACTTCAACATCAAAAACCAGACTCCCGTAGAGATAAGTTTGGTTACCGATGCCACGAGCGAGTGGAGCGAGCGTCTTCGCTATAGCTTGGATGCCAATGCCGAAAAAACGCAATACAGTTTATCGTTTTCAGACTTTGTAAACCACGAAGGAAAAAATATGGACTTTGGACAACTGCGAACCATTGTAATTTCTGTGCAGGGAGACTATCAAAATTATACATCGTTTGAACTGGAAGTGGATCAAATGGCCTTAACGGTTGATGGAGAAATTCAGCAAGAATCTGAAACTGAACAAGAAGACCCTACCACTGACGAAACCAATAGTTTGGATCTTGGCGACGATCTGATCAGCATTTTGGATCCAAATACTGAGCTGGAGCTTAAAAATTACCCGAACCCTTTTGTGGAATACACGGATATATCGTTACCGGAAAAAACCAGTAAAGTAAATGTACATGTCGTGAATTTAAGTGGACAGGTACTTTATGCAGATACCCACGCTCCAACAGGAAACGAGAATACCATACGCTTGGAGCTGGGTCATCTGCCAAAGGGAATATACTTGTATCAAGTTGGAGATGTTACCAATAGCAAGCGGTACAGCGGAAAAATTATACGACAATAAATGCGGTTAAATAGGTTGTTGTTTTTTTGATGAAGGCTCCCCTTTTTAAGGGGAGTTTTTTATTGATTAATTCTTCAAATTGATTAAAAAATCATCTCTAAGGCTTGTTTTAAACAACACCGATTTTCCTTCTGAAGTGATATGATTTTGGTTTGTTTTGGTTTTGAAACTGATTGTTATGACGGAAAATGGTGAATTGAATGTGGAAGCAATAATGATAAAGGAGAATGTTTTTCCCAGTATGAAGCGTAATTAAAAAATAGAGCTTTAAAAACTGATAATTCATTCAGAAACTATTTTTAATAAACTTAGATACAACTCTAACAATTATGCAGAACCAAGAAGAAGTAGATGACTTCTTTTATAGATCAGAACAGATTATTGCGCAATTTCAAAAGGTAGAGGCCTTTGAAAGAATTACTTCTGAAATTGATAGATGCCACGCGAAGTATTTAAATGAATACATTCTTGTCCTCAACCAACTTCAGTATCATAAGGTATTGGAATGGATTGAAAACAATGCCTGCCGGGTAAAAAATGTAAGCCAAAATTGGGGACATCTTGCAGCTAGCTCAAATTTTGATTGGAAATAGGTTGACCATTGAGTCTTATTTCTTTGGATGCCTTGATTTATTGTACAACTGAAGGGGATAGATTGAATCAATCCTTATGGATGAGGGAGAACCAACTCAAATTGAAAGAGGATGTTGAATTGAACAGTATTGCCATGCAATTAGATGAATTTTTAAAGACGGACAATGTGCCTAGGACGAGAAAGGCTGTCAAACGAATTATCAAAAACCTATTTGGAATAGAAGACTAACAAAAAAACCCGATCAGTTATGACCGGGCTTTACTTTTTAGAGAATAGAAATTCTACCTTGAAGCAATGCTCCCATTAAAAAAAGGCTGCTTTTTAAAAAGCCACTTCAGTTGTATGCCCACTTCAGTAAATTGGAAGCCTGCTGCAGTCGCCGAGGAAATGTTGCTATATTTTCCGTACAACCCGCCACTCAATCGATTGGTGAATTGGTGTTTTAGATTCATTTCTACCCTAAAAATAGAAGTCATATCATCATCTTCCACCTGCTGTAAACCCGTTGCCGCATTGATTCTATAGGTGGAGTTACCGCTAAATTTTCCGCTCACTTCAGAAAAGAATTCCCCGGCCTGGTATTTTTCAGGACTAAAATAGATGGTAGGCACTTGCTCCGCAAAGGCCAAGTACTGGTAGTTGAGTCCAAACTTTAAGTTGGGCTTTCGCAATGCAGTGTAGTACAAAGAAGTAAACAAAAGGTCGCGTTGGTTGTCATCGCTTTGCTCTGTGTGCATAAGCTGTGTGTACCATCCCAATCCAAAATTGGAACCAAGGTTGTAGTTTAAACCATAATGCTGCATTACAATTTCACGCTCTATCAAATCCGTATTAAAATTTTGCACCTCACGTTGGTATCCAACCTCCAAGTTTTGCAAACGATATGGTTCTGTAACCACTTTTGCACTAATAATGGGTTGCGAGTAGCCATTACCATTGAACTGGGCATTGTTGATTCCTGCTAGGCCCACTACTTTCAACTTCGGCAGCATAGCGTAAGTAACTCCAGCGGTTGCGGTATGCGTATGCGCTTTTGCTGAGGTTTCTGAATTTTCTGTTAATCGGTACTGATAATTTACAACGGTTTGAAACTTGGTGGACAATGGCAGGTTCACCGTTGTATTGGTGGCATATGCTACGTTATTCCCATTATCAAAACTGTAAGAAGCCGTTTCTTGCACATAAGGGCTATATTGTCCGTTTATTTTTTCGATAAGCCCTTGCGCATCTTTTTGGTTTTCAAAAATCGACAAGGTTTTGTTGGTGGCGGCGTATGCCTCTTCTATCCTTCCGAGGGCAAAAAGCGCATTGGCCTTTCCTAAATTTCCATCAAAAGATGTACTGTCCGATGCCAGAATAGCGTCATAATGCTGTAGACTGCTCTTAATATTCCCGGTGTACATTCCATGGGTGGCTTTAAGGGCCAACACCCAATTTTTATCACCAAATTGGTTGGAAAGACTATCGATGTATTTTTTGGCAGAAACAAACTTTCGGTTCCAGATCAGGGCTTGGGCGTAGCGTTCAAACGTCTTTTCCTTAAGTTCGTTATCGTTGATCTTGTCTACTTTATTTTTTGATTGGATGGCAACCTTCAGGGCCACTTTATCATTTTCCCCAATATGCTCGGCCAAGGCAATTCCATTTAAAGCCACAATAGAGTCTTTTGCAGAAATGGCAAGTCTGCGATAGGACGCTTTTGCACTATCGACCTCTTTGGTAATCAAGAATACATTGGCCATGTTCAACAAGGTCTCCCTATCATTTGGAAAATCGTTGAAAATGGATTTTAGTTTGATTTTTGCCTCATCGTAATTCTGTGCCTGTACCAAAGTGTTGGCCAACCCAAGGTTCATGTATTTTTTCGAAGTGAGCGCACTTGGATTACCAGGTTGCAATTGCAAAGCTTTTTCTATCCATTGTAAAGCTTCCTCATATTTTTGAAGATTGCTCAACGTATTGGCATAACCTAAAACAGCACCAAATTTATTGGGATAATCTTCAACTAGCCCCTCGTACAATTTTTCCGCAGCTTTAAATTGCTTGCCCCATAAAAAGGATTCATAATAGTTGATGCGAACCTCGTAATCATCCGGGTGCTTTTCCAACATACCATTAAATAAGGTATTGGCCTTGTTCGGGTTTCCGTTCAGCCCCACAGCACGCCCGTAGCAGATTTGAGCTGTTTTGTTATCGGGATTATCTTTAAGGAAATCACCAAAAAAGTTTTCAGCTTGGGAGAAGTTCCCTTTTTCCAAAAGTTGAAATCCGGTTTCCATTTCGGACTGGGCCAAAACTCCTTGTATGGCGACTACAAAAATGATGATGTGAATAAAGCGTTTCATAGGTTAAGCTTTTGAGGTTTTTTTGATATGGTAAAGTTAAAACGAGTCTTTCCGCGGCCGAAGGGCGAACCTTACCATTCGTCTACAGCTATCCGTCATCCGTCTACACCGTCCAATTTAAAACGTCAAATCAGTGGATATTTGCTGTAACAAGTCGAACAAATTTTAACCTTAACAACTAAAAATCATGGCTTTACAAATCACCGAATGTAGAAGAGTCTTCTCAGTAAATGGGCGATTGGACAGTACCACTATCAAGATTTTTGAAAGACATATGAAAAACTTCATTAAACGAGGTACTACCGTTAAACTTGATTTACAACGAGTTTCGGTAATCGATGATTTGGCAAGTAAGGTATTGATTCAAATGTTTGCCAATGCAGTGCTTTTGGATTGCCATTTCACCATAAATGGATGGTTGCCCAAAAAGGATTTGAAGCAACTGTGTTTAAAAGCCACCTCATAATTTTTTATGCTATGACCGTTCTTAACCTAGTAAAAAACCGAATTTCCCCTCAACAGCTTTTTATGCTGAGTGCCTTATTGGTTAACGGAGGAAACTACATTTATAATTTATTGTTGGGGCGCATTTTGGGTCCAGAAGCTTTTGCGGATGCAGCTTTGTTGGTCACCTTGTTGTTGGTCCTCTCATTTTTGGGAATGACCTTTCAGTTGGTAACAGCAAAATTTGTTGCCACATTACCATCCGATCAATGGGATGTTTTTAGAAATCGAATAGGTGCTTTTGCACTTTTGATTGGATGTTTGTTGGGGGCAATGGTATTTTTCTCTGCACCTATCCTTCAAAATATTTTGCATACGGAAAACGCTTTAATGTTCCGAATTTTTGCAATGGGCGTTCCTATCTACTTTGTAATGAGCGTAAACCGAGGTCAATATCAAGGGGAAGAATCCTTTGCCAAATTGGCCATCTCCTATCAATTGGAAATGTGGGGCAGATTGGGAATTACCCTATTGGCCTTTTTGGTAATTCGTGACCATTTTGGTGCATTGGTCTCTTTTGGAATTTTGGTTTCCCTAGTGTTTGGATTGTTCCCTTACAAAAAGTTGAGCCTTGCTAAAACAGCAAAAGCTCCTATTGGTTTGGAATGGTCAAAGGTGCGGACTTTTATGTTGATTACGGCTGGCTACGAATTGACCCAGATCATCATCAACAATAGCGATATTTTATTGGTGAAACACTTTTTTGCAGCACAAGAAGCAGGTCTTTATGCTTCCTTGGCATTGATCGGCCGCGTGGTGTATTTTGTGGCCTGGATGTTCGTAATGCTGCTATTGCCCACTGTGGTCCGTCTTAAAAAAGAAGGCAAGCCTACAAAACATGTATTGTTTAAGTACGTAGGCTATATAAGTATTTTGTCCGCAATTATTGTAGGAGCTTGTATCTTGTTCCCTAAATTGATCATCACACTACTATTTGGAGATGCCTATTTGTCCATGGCTTCATTGTTATGGCAATATGCCTTGGCCACATCTTTGTTTGCCGTGGCAAATATTTTCACTTATTACTTTTTATCCTTAGATCATTACAAACCCATATGGTTTTCGGCAATTGCCGGCGTGGCTCAGATTACGCTGATTGTTTTTATGCACAGTTGTTTGGCTATAGTGGTGCAAGCTCAAATCTTGGTAATGGCCGCTTTGTTGGTAATGCAATTTCTATACTTTTTTACCAAAGAAAAATAAGCAGTTTAGGTTTTAGGTTGATTAAAGGCCAGGAACATGTTAAAGTGTCCTGGCTTTTTTGATTATCCGGTGCCTTCTGCCATTCGTCTACACTTTTTGTTCAACCGTCCTATAATCGCCTTTTTTACAGGGTTTTGTGCGGATATTTGTATCACTAAAATCTTATAGAACAAAAACTTAACCTTATGAAACTAGCAATCGTAACAGCGTATCCGCCAAGTAAAGTAACCCTTACCGAATATGGATACCATCTGGTAAAACATTTTAGACTTCAAGAAGAAGTAAGCGAGATTGTATTGCTTACGGACCATACCGAAGCACCAAAAGACCTTTCCTTTGAAGAGGAAGGATGTCCTATCACTGTTAAGGAGTGTTGGAACTTCAACGACCTTAAGAATATTTACAGAGTGACCAAGGCCATCAGAAAAGAAAAACCGGACGCTGTTTTGTTCAATCTTCAGTTTTTGAAGTTTGGTGACAAAAAGGTTCCTGCCGCTCTTGGACTTTTATTGCCTTTTGTTTGTAAAATGATGCGCATCCCAACCATCTCCTTGTTGCACAATATTTTGGAGCAAGTGGATTTGGAAAATGCCGGAATCACTCAGAACGGATTCCTTCAAAAAATATACAACTTTATTGGCACCACACTAACACGCTTTGTATTGGCGTCGGATGTATTGGCCGTTACCATCAGCAAGTACAAAACTATTTTGGAAAACAAATACAAGGTAAATAATGTTGCCCTTGTGCCACATGGTGCCTTCGAAACCCCACCAGCTCCCAACTACGATTTACCAAAAGGCCCTATGCAGGTAATGGCCTTTGGAAAGTTTGGGACCTACAAAAAAGTGGAGCCAATGATCGAAGCCGTTGAATTATTGCGTACAAAATCCGATCTGGATATTGAAATTGTAATCGCTGGGACGGATAGTCCAAACACACCAGGATACTTGGAGAATGTGCAACAGACATACAGCCATGTAAAGAATCTAAGATTTACCGGATATGTGGCCGAGGAAGATGTTCCACATATTTTTGGAGACAGTGCCGTAGTGGTTTTTCCTTACACATCTACAACAGGAAGTTCCGGAGTATTGCACCAAGCAGGAAGTTATGGAAAGGGGGTAGTGTTGCCAGATTTGGGAGACTTGGGCATCTTGGTCAGGGAAGAAGGCTACCGAGGCGAATTCTTTGAGCCGGAGAATGTGGAATCTTTATCCAAAGCATTGGAAAGTATTTTGACCAATGAGACGTACAGAACTCACTTGGGGAAAGCAAATTATAAAGCAGCATGTTCGCTGCCCATGTCCAAAATCACCGAAATGTACCTGGATCATTTTAAAGTGATACAGGCAAAAAAAGGATTGTTGCCAACTCCTGCGCAAGAATTACAGGAAATTAACGAGACAAGTATAGCATAGGTTTTTAGGTTAAGTGTGAAAGGGGGATAACTTTAGTTAGTTGTCCCTTTTTCTTTTTTTATGATTGTATGATAGGCGGGTTTCTTCTCACCATTCAGATCTATGAGGCCAAAATGCTTTTGTGGTGCTTTTCGCCAGGGTTTTCTACCCACCACTTGTGTTGGCACGGTTTCAAAATCGTGCAGGGTCCAAATAAAGGAAGGAAGCTGCTCCTCTTCCAAAACAATTTGTATTTCAGACAAATAATTGGCTTGAGCCTCTTTTGAGTTGGAAAACAAATTCCAAATACCGCTGTAACTCGATTTTCCGTATTCTTCCAACACCATCGGCTTTTCCCCGATCGCTTCTTTCAAGGCAGCGACTCGCTCTTTTAGATTTTTTGGTTCTTCGTAATAATGGAAAGAAACAAAATCTACTTGCTCGACCAAGTTTATCGCCGCTTCGGGGGCAAACCATCCAATGGTAATAGGGTGGATGCTATCCTTCTTTTTAATGAGTTGTGCCATTTCCGAAAGCCAACCCAGTACATTTTCCTTGCCACGACTGTCAAAATCGAGGTCAGGTTCGTTTTTTAGGTCCCATCCCAACAAAGCTTCATGATTTTGTAATCGGGAAACTACGGTTTCGGCGTGTCGGTGGGTCAGGGTCCAGTCCATTAGCTCATAATTCCCATAAAAATCGAATAGGGTGACCAAAACTTTCAGGTTGTTATGCTGTGCCAAGTTTAGCAATTCTTCAAGCTGGTCAAGATATTCAGTTTTTACCGAAGCAGCCCCGAATGTTTCGTAGGGAACAAATACCCGAACGGAATTTAAACCTAGGGATGATATGGTCTCAAAATCAGCAGTAATGGCCTCGCTGTCAAAATTCTTCCCGAACATATCCCATGGGTTATCCTTTGGATAATAGTTGATTCCCTTTAATGAGTTCACATTGAATGAAACCTCTTCCCTTTGTGCTTGGACTTCAGGTGGATTTTGAATTTTAACCATTTGCCGAACTCGCCAAAAACCATCTTCCAACATTAAAATTACTTGATAACTATGTGTGGATTTTTGTTGCTGCAGGAATTGCCCGTTAGCAAATATTTTTTCAACCTGAACCACATGGTTATCAGTAAGCACGGCCAATTTCCCATCCAAACTATAAAACTCCAATCGAGGATGATGAGATAGGGTAGTGGCTTCTATCCGAACTTGATTGTCCAGATTGTTCTTGATCAATTGTTTGAGATGTTCTCTGGCGTCTTCGGTGTAGTAATCTTCAATTCCAAGTACGTCAAAAGTTGATAAGGCAATATTTTTTACATACCAAGCATTGATATAGTCTTTTTCGAGTTCGCTTAGGGCCTGTTGGGATATTTTTCTGCCACGTTGCCCATTGGTTGTCCATACGATTTTGGGTTGATATGCTTTTTCTATAGCACCGCCAATATGAAGAATGGAAGACTTGTCCGCCCCAGTGTTCAGAAAACTCCAAGCGGCCGCCAAACCATAGATGATACCTGCATTTAAGGCCAAAAAGCTCAATAAGAGCAAGGATCTGTATAGGTTTTTCCGAGCCATCATTCAGTTTTATGGTTAACCGATTTTTTGATTCCTGCTACAATTACAAATCCCTTGTGGGTATTCGCATTTATCCCTTCGGGAAGTTCAAATACTCCCATTCCTTTTCTTGTGGTATTACTTAAAGTCAGTACTGACTTCCCATCTGAATCTTGCATTTCCAATTGGATGCCCATACCATCGGGAACCCATTGGCCCATATAACTAAGAATAGGTCCAACGCTGATGATTCGGCCATCTTTCGAGCTATCCACCAAATAATCCATTACGGCTGCATCAAAATTCAATTTTAAGCTATTGCTTTGTGATAGTCCGTTGATGTGTGCTTTTACCTTCCACTCCGTTGCCACTTCGGGATGGAGCATTTTGCCTGTTGCAACACCGTTCAAGGTAGTGCCGTACGTCTGTAAACTATTGCCAGAGGCATCCTCGACCACAAAATTGACCAAGGTTCCATCGGCAACAATATTATTGTTTCGATCCCTAATGGTTGAGGTGGTAAAGGAAACTATCTGATTACCATCCGCATAGCTATGCTGTCTTTCAAAATTGATAGCGAAATAAGCAGCTTTAGTAGGCAGAACGCTCACGGTAAATTCTTTGGAAATTTGATTCTCAAGACGAGACCCTATAAAAAGTTCGCCTACGGTTGATTTATTCCCAACATAGGCAAAAGAAATCATATCCTGCACCAATGTGGTGTTACTTTTTTGATCGGACTTAAACTTTTCCGTTAGTGTGATTTGAGTACTATCTGGCATGGGGTTTCCAAACTTGTCCTGCGGCAAGGATACGATCATGGCTTGGTCTTTTTTATCCGCAAAAATGCTGGTCGGTCCCAAATAGGTTTCCATGGAAACGGCCAAGGTAGTACTAGGTCTTATGAAAAAGTCACCTGTTGCGGTTATCGTTTCATTGCCAATTAATTTCCATTGCACCCACCCGCTTTTTTGGGCAACAGTTGCTGGAAGCGAAAATGTTATTGAGGTTTGAGTGCTATCCGCAGGGATGGCTATAGTGCCCCAACCATTTTGAATCAATAGGAGTTGGTTCTCTTTTTCTCCATCAAACTGAAGGGTAATGGCCTCGCCAGCTATAAACTCCTTTTGGGTGGATATAATTTGAATGGGCTCCACCGTTTTTCCCAAATTGGTATCAACAGGTTTGGAGCAACTGATTGCTCCTAAACATACTAGCCCTATGTATTGCCAAAATTTCATCTATTTGGGATTACCGATATAATTGTTCAACTCCACTTTAAAATAGTGGTAACCTTCTCCGTTGTATGGACGCATCATTTCCCATTTAACCACTTCGTTTCTATCCGAAAAATAATTGTTGGTGATTTCAGCGTTGGGTGTTCCATTCACGTAACAGTTTTCCAAACCCTCTGCAATCACCTCGATTTCGTTCAAGTCCAACATAGGAATTTCGAAGGTCTGTTTCCGTTGGATACGGATGCCATCCAATGTAAAATGATGATCTACCCACAAAATATCGCCTTGGTCCGAATAGTAGGAGGTCAAAATTTGAGGTATGGTCACCTCTTGGGTACCGTAATTAAATAATGTCCCCGTTAATAGGTTTTGGTCCAAATGCCAGTTTTGCAAGGCCACCGATTTGTATAGATCAGAAGTGGCCACGTTGCCGGCACATTGCAGGTCAAACGTAACAGGTTGCTCTTCCAGGCTGATCGGGGTAAATTGGTCGGGATCAAAAGTGGGGGGCAGGGTATCCTTTGTGGACGACCACGCAATACCTTCAAAATCTATTCGGAAAGATGTGGTTTCCTTTGGCATTAGCTTGTGTTTGGCATGGAATTTTACATCGTGCTGTGCCAATTCCTTGTCGTTTTTATTGTACAGCGTGCCTTTTATGGAGACATCCGCAGGTACATTGTCGATATTCTGAAGTTCACCAACAATACTATAACTGCCTTTGTATTTTACCAATTTTGCCGACAATACCTCTAAAATAGGTTGCCGAAGGATATCCTCATGGTAGGTTTGCTGTGTGGTTATCCGTCTACGACCGTGATTGTAATATTGGGTTTGGTTGGACGTGATCAATTGGTTGGGCGGAATATCGTTGTCCACTTTTTTGGGTTTGATGTACCACTGTCCGTTCTTTTTAACGACCGTGTGTTGATAATTGCGGGCCACTTTCTCCAACGGCGTGATCCATTTGGTGGCCACTTCCATTTCCACATAATTTTCAGATGTTTTGGTTTCAGTGATGCCGATTGCGTCCAATTTGGCGTAGGAACTCAACAGGCCGTCGGTAACCGAAACTTCCAACATATATTGAGAAAGACTTACTTCTTCTTCTGGGTCTAAATAGGAATGTGCTCTTTCAAATTCTTTAAAATCCAAGGCATCATAATAGGCTTTTACTACATTTTTAGCACTTATTTGGGTGGCATTGTCCAAATAAAAATGATAGATGCCAAAAAGGAAGATACCGATAGTACTAATGGCCCAAACTCCATTTACAAAAGATAGTCCTGTGGAAATTCCATTGTATTTGGGTGCGTGATGAAAATAATCGTCCACCGGGGCAGCTTTTCCCTTAAGCTTCCAGTACCATGGAATTTGAATATTGATGATAAACGCCAGAATCAAAGTCCCTACAGGAATCAGTCCCCACATCAGTTTCAAGAAATTGGGTACGTCATCTTTGGGAATTACCTTGGGCAAAGGGGAGATGTTGAGACGCTCCCAGACCATAATGCCGTTCTCCAATTGTTGCAGGCGCTGCCATCCGCAGAAATAGAGAATGGGGTCGTAAAACTTATCATTGGAAAAAATGTATTTCAGATTGTATTTTTCAGGTACGGTCAAAAATTGCTGTAGGGAACCAATGCCCTCCACACCCCTGAACTTTGAATTCTCCAACCGTTCAATGGCCCTAGTGGTCAGTTCGGGCAACCTACGCGCAGAATGATAGTTGCCATCCACCGTCATGGCATTGGTCTGTGCGGACAGCCAGGCCATTTGATCCCCAAAACCGAGCGGTAAATAGCGCCATCTATCGTGCTCATCTTGATTTAGAAAATTAACAATGGGCAGCATGTTTATTTTCTGTGGCTGAGAGGGCCTAAAATAATTTAAGCTCATGGTAAAAATGGCCATGGCGATAAAGCTGATGCCCAATCCACCGGCCAAAACATAATGTAGTGGTTTTTTAAAGGCTTTTATCAATTGTTGTCTAAAGTCACCTTCTACCAATCTAAAAACAAATTCGCCAAAAATGGGCAGAGCCATAATGGTGGCCCAAAGCGTAAATCTATCCAACGTAAGAATATTGAACGCGGTATCTCCCAACAACATTTTGGGCAAGGGCGTAGTGCCTCCGGTACCCAATAGGGTCAGCATGGAAAAGGACAATCCAAAAAACAATAATCGTTTACTGTAGAATCGATAAAAAAGGTAGGGCAATATAAAAAGGAGTACTCCCCAAGGGATGAGAAAAAAGACCAAGCCCGAAGAGGTTACCTCCAGAAAATTATCGCGAGATCCATGCGGAATCGGAACCTGTGTAATCGGATTTTTCTTGGAATTGACCCAATAGGGCAATATACAGCCTACAATGGCCACTAAAGAACCGCCACCAAATACAACAATGCGCCAAAACAATCTCTTGAACTGTTGCAAAAAAACCTTGAAGGTAATTTTGGTGTTGATGCCCACAGCCTCCTTACAGGCATCCATAATTACCAACCCTATCAATGGAAAAATAAAAAATACCATACCAAAAATTGGGGTCACATGATGGGAGGTTACAGTAACTGCAATCATGGAAAGCGAGGAAATCAACTTGAACTTTCTACCGGTCTTTATCCACATGTAGATTTCGGGCAGGGCGTGCATTAAAATGGAAATACCCATTAAACTAGGTAATTGACCAAAAATGTGCAAGGTTTCCAAAAACATAGAAGAGAAGGCAGCAAGAAGGGCAGTGTATCCTGCGATTTTACGATTGGCCGTAATAACTAGGGCAAAACGGTATGCTCCGGTGATGAACAATGCAATGATAAACAGAGCCATGGTAAACAATCCGAACTTTAATCCTCCTACATAGGAAAGCAAAGCCATACACTGGTGAACCAATGGAGGATACCCTTGTACGGTAAACCCGGTGTACCAGCGATAATCCCATGGTTCGAACCAGCTGTTTGCGTAGTGGTCGGCAAAAAATAGGTGTATAAGGGCATCATAGGTGGATTCCAACGTAAAAAAGATGGTCGCCCCGTGAAAAATAAGCCCAAAAACCAGCGCAATGGCCAGTGTTATGTTGGTTTGTTTTTGCATTGATATCTGTCAGAAAATATAACAGTATAAAGGTCTAAATATTGTTGGAAATACGATGAACTATCCATCGGCTCAGCTTTACCATTCGTCTACACTTAATTGATTTCCAACTTTTTTTGGAAATGTAAAACAACGGTTAGTAATAGATTTGCTTCAGAAATTGTTCAAAAACCTAAAACTTAACCTATGAAAATTTTAGCAATAGACGATCAGCAACTAATCCTACTTTCGGTTCAAAGAAAATTAATCGAGTATGGATACAACGTAAAAACGGCTACTTCTGGAAAAGAAGGAATCCAAATTTTTGAAGCGTTCAACCCTGATCTAGTGATCTTGGACATGAATATGCCGGAAATGTCGGGTTTGGATGTAATCGCCAAAATAAAAGAGATCAATATGAATACGCCGATATTGGTAATGTCGGGTAATGATGATGAGGAAGTAATCCTGAAAGGTTTCGAACTTGGGATTTACGATTATATGAAAAAGCCTATCAGTTTGGACGAAATGGTAGCTCGCGTAAAACGTACTATTGGAGCTCCATTGATCGTGTTCAATCAAAAAGGAAATACAACCCAGAAAATCCAAAAAAACTGCGTAGGTGTAGTAATTCCATGTTACAACGAAGCGGAAAGACTTTCTGGAAAGGAATTTCAGGATTTTGCAAAGAAACATCCAGGTTATCACCTTTGCTTTGTTAATGATGGAAGTACGGACAACACTCTTGAGGTTTTGGAAGAAATAAGAAGAGGTAACGAAGAAGCCATCAGTATTTTCGATTGTAAAGTGAATGGGGGAAAGGCGGAAGCAGTTCGCCAAGGAATGTTGCACTTGGCCAAAGACGACCAATTCGATTACTTAGGTTACTTGGATGCAGATCTCTCTACAGACTTCGCTGATTTTGATGAATTGGTTCGTACCATCGAAGGTTCTAATTTTGATATTGTTAGTGGTTCCCGAATTAGTAGAATGGGGGCCGATATTACCAAGGAATCTGCCAGAAAAATCATTAGCAAGACAATAAACCTGATTATTCAAAAAATCTTGGGTATGCCTTTTAAGGATACTCAATGTGGTGCCAAGGTAATGCGTCCGAATACAGTAAAATCGGTTTTCAACAAACCATTTAAAACAAGATGGTTGTTCGATGTGGAAATTTTTAAAAGAATGGGAAAAACGTATGGAAGGGAAAAAGCAACATCTTTAATTTGTGAGCAGCCTTTAAAAAGATGGATACATGCAGATGGTTCTAAATTGTCCATGAAGGATTCCATCAAGATTCTATGGCAATTGGGTCAGCTGTCCATAAAATACAAATAATTCACACCGATTACGTTGTAAAGAATCTTGTTTAAGATGTATATGACGTTGATTTGGCCATAAAAAAAGAGCCGCATAACTATGCGGCTCTTTTCTGTATTGAAAAGCATTTTATTTGCTTTCCAGGAAATCTTCAAAGGACATAAGTGCTAGTTCTTGTTTTTTTAGATACTTGTCCTTCAATTTGGCAAATTCTTTTTTTGCATTATTGAACCTTTCGGTTATCACCTCAAAGTTTTTAAGTTCTGCAGCAGAAGGTTTATCGTAGCTCGAGGCCACCTTACTGTAAAGGTCGGCCATACGCTCGCGCAATTGTGGCTCGGCGGCACCAACATAGTTGTCGCCGGTAGTAATCACCAAGGTTTCCTTGAGGTTGTTTAACTTTTCCTTGGTTTTTTTATCGCCCTTTGTGGCAGCGTTTTCTACAATTTGGTCCAACTCGTAGACCAAATAGGCGAGCTCTTGGGTCATGTTGTACAACTTCATGGTGGTGGCCTCTTTAAGTTCGCGATCTTTGGCCGATAAAGGCGAATTCTTGTCGTTCACTAAGTTGAACGTATGCTCAAAAGTTTCTTTACCTTTTGTGATAACGGCCTTGTAAGTGCCCGCTGGGACCTGTGGTGCCGTGAAACCTCCGAAGCTAAAGGTTTTTCCTTTTGCTACTTTCGGTGTTTTTCGAGTGTAGTTCCAATTTACCACATTTATTCCTTTGGACTTACCTGGACCTAGCTCTGCAATTTGGTTCCCTTCCATATCTTCGATGACCATCGTCATTTTTCCAAAAGTGTGTCTCTTTTTTAAGTAATATTTAATCTGAACATCTTTTGTTTTGCTATAGCCAACGAATTGTGTCTCTGCTCCAAAATTTCCACCAAACGAGCTGGTTTCGCTTATTTGGGTATCGGGCGTATCGAAAAAATGTAGGTTTTTGGTCAGTACATCGTTGTTTATGCTCCTTAGTGGAGAAATATCATCTATAATTATCACACCTCTTCCATGTGTTCCCATTACTAAATCGTTGGTCTTTTTGTGCAGTTCAATATAGTGGACTGCGACCGAGGGCATATTGTTTGTAAATTTTTTCCAATTTTTTCCGCCGTCCATGGTTATGTACAATCCAAATTCAGTGCCTAAGAACAAAAGATCTGGATTTTCATAATCTTCTTGGATATTTCGAGCAAAGCCGACCACATCATCGGAGATTACGCTTGTCCATGTTTTGCCAAAGTCAGTGGTTTTGTAGGCATACGGTGTCATATCGTTCATGGTATGCCCATCAAATACGGCGTAAGCGGTACCTTTATCAAAAACACTGGCCTCAATGTGATAGCACCATGTATTTTTGGGCAACCCTGGAATGTTGGCCACGGTGTTCGTCCATGTTTTGCCACCATCTTGGGTTACTTGAACATTACCGTCATCCGTGCCCACCCAGATTACATTTTCATCTACAGCGGATTCGGCAATGGTAAAAATGGTAGTATGGTTTTCGGCTCCAGAATTATCCATGGAAAGTCCACCCGAATCTTCTTGATTTTGTTTTGCAGGATCATTTGTGGTAAGGTCCGGAGAAATAATTTTCCAGGTATCTCCCATGTCTTCCGATTTATGAAGGTATTGGCTGCCCATATAAAATCGGTCCGGTTGATGGGTACTGATCGCCATTGGCGCGTTCCAGTTCCATCTTAGTTTTTGGTCTTCGCTTGCGGGAAGGGGTTGAATGGTCTTGGTCAATTGTCGTTCGGTATCGATTCGCCAAACATTTTCCGCTCCCTGCATTTCCGAATAAATAATGGGTTTTGTCGGGTGCTTCAACACACGGAAACCATCTCCGGCTCCAACAGAGTTCCAGTCACGTGCCTCAACTCCACCAGGGGAAGAGGAAGGTCCCCACCAGCTACCATTGTCCTGCAATCCTCCGTATATATTGTAGGGTTCGGCATCGTCCACACTTATGTGATAAAATTGGGAAAGTGGCAAATTTTCGACTATTTCCATAGTTGTGCCACCGTCCCAAGTGCGATAAACTCCACCATCCGTACCTACATACATAATATCGGAATCTTTGATGCTAAATACAATATCATGAATATCGGAGTGCATGTTTCCGAGATTCTTAAAGGTTTTTCCGCCATCTCGTGAGATGGAACCACTAAGACCGCCCTTGACAACAACATCTTCGTTTTGTGGGTCCACAACAATTCTCGAAAAATAGAATGGTCTGACCGTAATACCAAAGTCGTTGTTCAATTGCTCCCAAGAGGCACCGGCATCGTTACTGCGGTACAAGCCTTTGCGTTCGTCTTTTTCCGCTTCGATCACGGTATAGAGCACTTTGGGATTTGAAGGTGCGACTGCAATGGCCAGTCTGCCCAATTTTCCCTTTGGAAAACCATTGTGGATTTTATTCCAAGTTTTTCCGCCATCGGTAGATTTATAAAGAGCACTTTTATCACCGCCGGACTCAAAGGACCAACCAGTTCTACGAAACTCCCACATGGACGCATAAAGTACATTTGGGTCGGTTGGGTCCATTGCTAGGTCGGCGCAACCGGTTTTTGGGTCTACATATAAAAGCTTCTCCCAAGTGGCACCCCCATCGGATGATTTAAAAACACCCCGCTCCTCACTATCGCCCCAAAGAGCGCCAAGTATTCCAACATATATTTCTTGCGAGTTGTTCGGATTAACGATAATGTTGGCAATACGTTCGGATTTTTCGAACCCTATTTTGTTCCAGTTGGCACCCCCATCTGTGGTTTTATAGAGTCCATCGCCAACAGAAACGCTGTTTCTGGTCCAAGTTTCGCCGGTTCCAACATAAATGGTCTTATCCGGATCGTTTGGATCCAATGCCACTGCACCTATGGATTGGCAGTAATCGTCGAATATGGGATTGAACGTAGTGCCTGCGTCATTCGATTTCCATACTCCTCCACCGGCGGTACCTGCATAGACGATCCTACTGTTGGTAGGGTGTGCTTCCATGTCGTTGATACGGCCGCTCATTAGGGCGGGTCCAATATGCCTTGCGGACAAGTCTCCGAAAAGGGCCTTTCCATCAATATCATCCAAGGTTTGAGCGTACCCCAAAGAAATAAAGCCGACCGCGAAAACGGTCAATACAAAACGTAGTTTTTTCATGTTGTATAAGGTTAAAAAAAAGGCCCTGAACAAAATAGGGCCTTGAGTTTTGATTTTTATTTTTTCTCGGTCTCGCCTACTTCTTCTGGGAAAGCAAACTCAGCATCATCGATGGTAGGATTGAGTTCGATAGCGTCAATGGTAATGGGTTGTGATTGACCATCTTTTACTCCTTGCGTCATTGAAAAGGCAAAGTACATCCCATCTACCTCTTGATAGTCGCTCATGGTAATTTCGCTAATTTGACCTTTGGCGGGTCCCGATTTAATTTCGGAATGTATGGCAATGGGCACAAAGTTGTCCACATCAAAGAAATAATAAGAAATGTCTTCTTCTTGGTTGCCATCGATCGTAACAGGTTCTTTTACCAATTTTATTTTAAAGGTTTCGGCACCATCAATGGTTTCTTTTCCAAGGAGCTCCACTGTATACCCTTTTTCTTTGTAATCGATAAAGGAATCGGGAAAGTCATTGGTGTTCAATTTAAAATTGGAAGTAGATTCCGCATCGGATTTTTCTGCCTTCATGGTCATGAAATTGTGGCTCCAAAGGGTCTCTCCATCAAAAACTCCTTGTTTGATTGTGTTGCCTTGGAATGTAATCTTTGTCATTTGACGACCATCTTTCAAATTATAGATTTCCAAGGGTATTTCCATTCCGCCCTGGTTTACTTTAGCGGTCATTTTCATTCCTTCAATGCTTTTCCAAGCATCAAGTCCACCGGTATTCTCAAAATAGTTTTCCAATATTTCATCGGCAGTTTGCGCCTGTAGTGGCATAGTCAGGGCAAAAGCAATCAGTGCAATGGTGATTTTTAGTGTTTTCATCTTTAAGTTTTAATGTTTGATAACCATAAGTATTAAAGGTAGGTAAATTGTTACATCATTTGGGAGGACTTTTTATAAAAAAATTAACAGATCGTACAATTTGTCAATAATGTTCACAACGATTTTTTATAGATGGGTTGTTAGGTGTTCTTTCTATCTATCAAAGGGTTGGGTATTTACTGTTCAACGGAAATTGATAGGAATTCTGCCAATGACCATTTCAGATTGACTAGGTATTTAGTAGATTTGGGAAGAAACCAAACTATCTGACTCACTCATGATTCTAAAACAACGACCTTATTATTTTCTGTTTGTCTTTTTATTGACTTGCGCAACCTTTGCCCAGGACTTTGAAGCGTTGCAATACAGAACCATTGGCCCTGCACGGGGTGGAAGGGTAACAACCGTTACCGGAACTCCTATGCAGCCGGGAACTTTTTATTTTGGTGCAACTGGTGCCGGAGTCTGGAAAACCGAAGATTATGGGACCAGCTGGTACAATATTTCCGATGGATTTTTTAAAACTCCTTCGATAGGAGCCATCGAGGTGGCGGCCAATGATCCCAATATTATCTATGTAGGCACAGGTTCGGATGGTATCCGAAGCAACATTATATCCGGTAAGGGGATGTACAAATCCATAGATGCCGGTAAGACCTGGGAGCATATCGGATTGGAAAATGCCGGACAGATCGGGGCAGTTGAAATTGATCCGATCAATAGTAATATTGTTTGGGTGGCCGCTATTGGCAATGCATTCCGTTCCAACGAGGAGCGAGGTATTTACAAAACCATCGATGGTGGAAAAACCTGGCAAAAGATGCTTTATGTTTCGGATGAAACAGGATTTGCCGATTTGGAACTGCTGCCCGGTAACCCCAATGTAGTGTACGCGGCCGCTTGGAAAGCTCGCCGTACCCCTTGGACCATAGATTCTGGCGGTAAAAATAGCGAAGGCGGCATATATAAATCCGTAAACGGCGGAAAAGACTGGGAAAAACTGGAAAATGGTCTGCCAAAAGGATTGATCGGAAAAATTGATTTGGCAGTGTCAGCAGTCGATTCCAGAATATTGTATGCCGTGATCGAGGCACCAGATAAGGACAGAGGCTTGTACAAATCCGTGGACCAAGGAAAATCCTTTGCCCATGTTTCCGATGATATTAGATTGGTAAACCGACCCTTTTACTACACGAATATAGAATTGGACCCTACCAATCCAGATGTTGTTTTTTCCAATGCCAATCCTTTGATTAAATCGGTTGATGGAGGAAAGACCTGGAAACGTATGAGTGTTCCGCATGGGGATAACCATGATATTTGGCTAAACCCAAATAACCCAGATCTTTTGATCCAATGTAACGATGGTGGCGCCAATGTTTCCCACAACGGAGGAAAAACGTGGTCCACACAATACAATCAGCCAACCGCGGAAATCTATCAAGTGGCCGTGGACGATCAATATCCTTATTGGGTTTACGGGGCGCAGCAGGACAATACGACCATTGCCATTCCGAGTGTGGCACCCTTGGCAACCACAACTCCCAACGAAACCATTATGATGAATGTTGGTGGTTGCGAAACAGGTCCCGTAATCCCAATGCCGGGCAACCACTATATCGTCTACAACAATTGTAAGGGCCGTTTTAGTGTTTACAGTAAAAAAACGGGTCAGAGTCGCGAATATTCCATTGGCGCATCAAATATATATGGGCACAACCCTAAAGACCTTAAATACAGGTTTCAGAGGGTGGCTCCGATTCATGTATCCCCTTACGACCCAGAGGTGGTTTATATGGGGTCGCAGTTCTTGCATAAAACCAACAATGGAGGTAAAAACTGGGAAATTATTTCTCCGGACCTTACCGCCAATGAGCCGGACAAACAGGTGATTTCTGGAAATCCTATCACACGCGATATCACCGGAGAAGAGTATTACAGTACACTTTACTCCATTAAGGAATCCAAAATAAGCCAAGGATTAATTTGGACGGGCTCCAACGATGGGGTGATTTCAATTACTAAAGATGGTGGAAAAACATGGAAGAACATAAGTCCGAAAAAGATGCCCAAAGGGGGCAGGGTAGAGTCCATTGAGCCGTCAATTTATAACCCGGCCAAGGCCTACATAGCTGTGGACCGACATTTGTTGGGCGATGAGACCCCTTATATTTATAAAACTGAAAATTATGGGGAAAGCTGGGAGTTGATGACCACAGGCAGCAATGGAATCCCATCGGATCATACGACTAGGGTAGTCCGAGAAGATTCTATCCGCGAAGGACTTTTATATGCAGGTACCGAGTACGGTATGTTCATATCGTTTGATGATGGGGAAACATGGAAGAAATTTCAGCAAAACCTACCGGTAACACCAATTACCGATATTACTTTGTTCCGCGGAGACCTTATTTTGAGCACAATGGGGCGCGGCTTTTGGATATTGGATCAGGTTACAGCACTTCAAGATGAAAACATTACACGACTTGACGATACCCCGGTGTTGTTCAAGCCGCACGACACATATAGGTACCAAACACCCTGGGGAGGGGAATTTCCGGAGTACCCTTCGACCAGTGTAACCATGGATTACTATTTGCCATCGGATATCAAAGATGGAGTAAGTCTTCAAATTTTGGATGCACAGGGAAATGAGGTAGCTACTATTGTTAATGATTCCAACAAATTAAAGTCGACCACCGAAAAAGTAGAAAACATGAACTTGAGCATGACTTTTGTTTATATGGACGAAAAGTTGGAGACAAAAAAAGGGTTGAATAGATTTGAATGGAATCTCGAACAAAAAGGGCCATGGGCCAAAAATGAGAAGAGAAGGTATAAAAATGGCCCCATGGTCTTGCCAGGAAAATATACAGCTCGCTTAACCGTCGGGGAACAATCCTTCGAAAAGCAGTTCGAGGTATTGATGGATCCAAAATTGGAAGGCGATGGAGTGTCTTTGGCGAACATGAAAGAACAACAGGAACTACAATTTAAAGTTATCGAATTGCTGTCCGAGGCAAGAATGTTACAGGATAAGGTCGAGAACAAAATCGAGGAACTGAAAATGGCCAAAGCAAGCGAAGATGAACTAAAAAAGTACAAACAGGTCTTGAGCGAACTCAAAAATGCCGAAGGAGCCTACCCCGAAGTGGTCTTGGTGTCTCAAATTACCTATCTCTATTATATTTTGAGCGGTGCCGATAAGCAGCCAGGCCAAGAAGAAAAAGATAGTTATCAGGAACTGTTGGCCCAATTTAATGCTCTTAAACAAAAAGCCGGGCTATAAAATATAAAATCCCCCTAATCTAGGGGGATTTTTAATTGTTGCTCCTTATTGCAGTTCTTCACAATCAAAACCGTTACTCTGCAATAGCAAGGAAACTACTGATGCCTTTAGCCTTTGGGATTCAACGCGAAGAATATTATCACAATCTTCAAGGTCAAAGTTCCAGCAACCTTTTTTCTCTATCAATCTGTTCAAAGATGGGCGAAGCAGTTGTATTTCGTCCTTTTTCTTCACAGATGTTTTAAACACAAGGACCGCCATTCTTACTTAACTACGGTCGTAAAAAAAAGGGGGCTCAACATCTAGGGCTCGCAAATACACATACCCTTGTCCGCGGTGGTGAATCTCATTGTCCACAAAGTATTGCAATTGGGATAGTACGGAACCTTCAAACTGTCCAAACAGCTTCATGTTTTCCTGAAAACGCGCTGCGTTCAGTTGTTTCCACAACGTATTGATTTCTTCTGTGTCCTGGTCCCATTTTTTCAAAAAATCGGCCTTTGTGGACCCATAATCTCTATTTTCGTCCAATTCACTGGTATGGCCAGATACAATTTCAGTGAGCCCGGGAACGGCTATGGCCAAAAGTTCTTTCACCATTGCGGCAAAAGGTCGCATTCCGCCAATACTGTAATTAAAAAACTCTTTTTCCGGGAAAGCTTCAATAACTTTTCGAGTCAGGTTTCGGTGACCCTGATAATGTCCCAAGAACTGTTCTGGAGTTATAACTTGGGCTGTTGTTTGTTCATTAATGGTGTTTTCCATGTAATTGTGATTTAAAGGATTATTGTTTCTTGGAACAAAATTATGAGCGGTAGGTGACAGCCTTATGTCAGTAGTAAAAATCAAAATAAAAAAAGTGTGCTGACAAACTGTTGTCAGTCCCTTTGGATAGTTTTGAAACTTATTATTAAAGAACAAATGAATAAATATGAGCTGGAGGAGACCATCCATCCTTGGATTGAAATCCTATCTTTGGGAGATAGCTCACACAATTTTGGGAATGGATACCGTAAAACGTTTTGATAGGATAGTAGCCATATTGATACAGCTGCAGAGCAAACGAATTGTAAAGGCGCAGGATCTTGCCGAACGATTTGATGTGAGCTTAAGGACCATCTATAGGGATATAAGAACATTGGAAGCTTCCGGGGTTCCCATTATTAGCGAAGCAGGAGTGGGGTATTCGATTATGGAAGGGTATCGATTGCCACCAATAATGTTTACCCGTGAAGAAGCTGGAAGCTTTGTGGCCGCAGAAAAATTAATGAAGCAATTCATGGATAAATCCTTGGGCGCCTATTACGAATCCGCAATGTTCAAGTTAAAATCCATTCTACGGGGTAGGGAAAAAGAGTGGGTGGAGGCATTGGAATCCCAAGTTTCCATTATCCCTGGTCAAGTTTTGTTCAATGATCAAGTACCCAATGCCCTGGAAATATTGTTCGAGAGTATTGCAGAACGCAAGCAAGTGTTCTTAAGGTATGAATCTTTGCGCGAGGAAACGCCATCGGAACGGAGAATAGAACCTGTTGGGCTTTTTAACGAAAATGGATTTTGGTACATTTTGGGCTATTGCCATCTACGAACCGATTACAGGCACTTTAGAACAGATAGAATCCATAAAATAGCGAGAACTACGTTGGATTTTTTGTTGGAGCATGGTACCATTGCAGAACATCAGAACAAAAAGAAGGAAGTTTCCAAAACCAAAGTAAAGATATTGGTCGACAAAACCGTGGCAAAATACATTCAGGGACAGACCAAACATTACGGTCTAATTTCCGAAGAGACAAAGATAAACGGAGTGGAAATGACGTTTATGACGAGCGATATGGCCAATGGATTTGCCCGTTGGTATCTAATGTTCGGGGATTATGCAAAAATTATTGAGCCCCAGGAATTAAAGGACCGCGTTTTGGAAATATTGGAGAAAAGTAATAAAAGACTCTCCACATAGATCAGAGTTTAATTATTATGGATTTGTTCGCAGACCAAATAGCGCCCGACTTTAATCTACTGCCGTATGATGGCACTGTACATTATTTTGGCCCGGTAATGGAAATTGACCGAGCTGACCATTATTTTCAAAAACTTTGGGAATCCATAGCATGGGAACCAGATATTGTGCACTTGTTTGGAAAGCGTATCGTTACCAAACGGAAAGTGGCTTGGTATGGTAGTCGCCCATTTGAATATACATACTCCAACAACACTAAAAAAGCCTTGCAATGGACCAAGGGGCTTTTGCAACTAAAGGAACTTGTCGAAAAGCATACCAAAGAAACCTATAATACCTGTTTGCTTAACTTGTACCATAATGGGGAAGAGGGCATGGGTTGGCACAGCGACGACGAAAAAGAACTTAAACCCGATGGAGCAATAGCCTCTTTAAGTTTTGGAGCCCAAAGAAAGTTTGTTTTTAAACATAAGTCCACAAAAATAAAAGTAGATCTTGTGTTGGATCATGGCAGCTTATTGGTCATGAAAGGATCAACACAAAAATACTGGCAGCATCGCTTGCCTCCCACCAAAAAGGTGCATAAGCCTCGAATCAATCTAACATTTAGGAGCATCGAGGTAATGTAAGGCCCTAAATAGTATTAATCATTTGGTAATAGGGATATGCCATATTTATTTGGGAAAGGAAAGTATATTGCGATAAACCGATTGAACTACATCCAATGAAAAATTTCTTTTTTATATTTTCCTTCTTGTTCTCTTGTTTGATGGTATCGAGTCAGACCATCGATGTGATTTCGTATAACATTCGCTACGACAACCCCGATGATGCCCCGAACAACTGGGATAACCGTAAAGAGTTTCTCATCGCACAGCTTAACTTTTACCGCCCCGATGTGTTTGGTATACAAGAAGGGTTGATCCATCAGGTAAAAGAAATCGATAGCGGATTGGAAGACTATGCCTATTTTGGTGTAGGGCGTGATTTTGGCGATGAACGTGGTGAACACACGGCCATTTTTTACAATACAAAAACAGTGGCATTGATAGATGAATCTACCTTTTGGCTTTCCACATCGCCCCAAACCCCTTCCAAAGGTTGGGATGCCGCTTTGCCCAGAACATGCACGTACGGCGTTTTTAAAATTAAGAACAGTGGTGCCAGATTTATGGTGTTCAATACACATTTTGACCATAAAGGCGATCAGGCACGAGAAAAAAGTTCCAAACTTATCCTTGAAAAAATAAAAGAACTGAACCCGGAAAATTATCCCGTAGTGGTTACCGGAGACTTTAACTTGGAAAGCAACAGCAAGGGAGTGCAGATAATTTTATCCGAAATGAAGGACAGTTTCGAGGAGGCCGGCAAAAATGCTTTCGGCCCCAAGGGCACCTTTAACGGATTTCGAATTGATAAAGCCGTGGAACGCAGGATCGATTACATTTTTGTCTCGGATGAGTTTAAGATCATTAAAAGCGCAATTTTAAGTGATTCTGACGATGCCCGGTATCCTTCCGACCACCTTCCCGTATTTACTCGACTAAAATTGGAACACTAAACGCATCTGGAAGGTAACCTTTGTCTCCATTTCTTATGTTGTTCCCCTTTGTTATTTGTATTGATTTTAAGTAAGCCCCAAAAAACCAAAAACAATGTTAATTTTTAGGGGGATGTAGCTTAGAGCCGCCCATTGTGTGCCTAAAATTAGTTACCTTCAAAAGGAATTAATCACAATTATGGCATCATTTACATTAAACATCAACGGAAAAAAACAAGAGGTCGATGTGGATCCGTCCACTCCCGTTCTCTGGGTTTTAAGGGACCACCTTAATTTGGTCGGCACTAAATTTGGCTGTGGCATAGCCCAATGTGGCGCATGTACGGTTCATATGGACGGCACTGCGACCAGATCTTGTATGCTAACCGTATCTATGGTCGGCAATTCGGAAATCACCACCATCGAAGGTTTATCGGAAGAAGGTGACCATCCAGTGCAAAAAGCTTGGCTGGAGGTGGATGTGCCTCAATGTGGGTACTGTCAAGCAGGACAAATAATGACTGCTTCCGCACTTTTGGAAAAGAATCCAAACCCAACGGACGAAGAAATAGAAATGGCCATGAACGGAAATATTTGTCGTTGTGGAACCTATACCAGAATCAAAAAAGCCGTAAAGTTGGCTGCTAAATCATAACACTTAAACTAGTATCATGACACTTGTAAAGACCAAAATAGGACGACGCGCCTTTATTCGAAATACGGGATTGGCCGGTGGCGGACTTGTGATAGGGTTTAGCTGGTTGGCTTCGTGTAAAATGACTCCAGAGCAGGTAAATAGTCTGCCAGAAGAGTGGTTCGATCTTAATGGTTTCCTAAAAGTAGGGGACAATGGAATGGTGACCATAATGTCGCCCAACCCAGAAATAGGTCAGAACGTAAAAACATCCATGCCCATGATCATTGCCGAAGAGCTGGATGTTGCATGGAAAGATGTGATTGTTGAACAAGCACCCTTAAATACCGATATTTTTACCAGACAATTGGCCGGGGGCAGTCAATCCATTCGACAAGGATGGGAAAGTTTACGAATGGCCGGAGCTACGGCTCGCCATATGTTGAAAGAAGCTGCCGCGCAAGCTTGGGGCGTTTCAATAGATGAAATTACCACAAAAGACGGTGTATTGACCCACGAGGGAAGCGGAAATTCAGCAGGATATGGAGAAATGGCCTCTGCGGCCACAAGTATAGAAGTGCCGGAGGAAGTTACATTGAAAGATGCAGGTGACTTTAGCATTATCGGCACGGACAAGAAAAATGTAGATGGCAAAAAAATAGTTACAGGCCAACCTCTTTTCGGCCTGGATACATATCGGGAAGGTATGCTTACGGCCATGATCGTGCATCCGCCCGCCTTTGGCATGAAATTTAAAAGTATGAATGCCGAATCGGTAATGTCCATGCCAGGGATCAAAGAAGTGTTTCATTTTGAAGCCTACCCCGAAGATGTTGAAAGACAATGGTCGGATGGCGGTGCAATACCCGAATTGGTGGCCATAGTTGGCAATAGCACTTGGGAATGCATGCAGGCAAAAAAAGCACTTAAAGTAGAATGGGAAGAGGTGTCTCCCATGGAAAGCACTGCTTACCATAATGACGAACTCGCAAAATTGCTGAATAAGGCCCAAGAAGTACCTGCAAGAAAGGATGGTGATGTGGAAGCAGCCTTTAAAAAAGCGGCAAAAATTGTGGAAAGTACCTATTCTGCACCCTACTTGGCGCATAACACCATGGAGCCCATGAACTTTTTTGCGCACGTAACACCAGAAAAAGCCGAACTTCTCGGGCCAATACAAACCCCGGAGTTCTTGGAGAAAACATTGGTTTCTCGATTGGGTATGCCTGTAGAAAAGATAGATGTAATGATGACCAGAATGGGCGGAGGGTTCGGCCGTCGGTTGTACGGTACGTTTGCTGTAGAAGCAGCATCCATATCCCAAAGGTTAAATGCACCGGTGAAATTGGTCTATACCCGGGAAGACGATATGACCCAAGGAACGTACCGACCATCGTACAAAGTAAGGTTTAAAGCCGGATTGGACGAAAACGGAAACCTGATAGCTTGGCATGTACGTGGCGCAGGTACCAACGATGATCTTATTTTTGAAAATCGTTTCCCCGCAGGAGCCGTGGACAACTATTTGGCGGAGAAACATAGTTTACAGACCAATGTTACCACAGGGGCGTGGAGAGCACCACGTTCCAATTTTATTGCAGGAGCCGAACAAGCTTTTATGGATGAGGTGGCCGAAGCCGCAGGAAAAGACCCATTGGATTTCCGATTGGAACTATTTGATCGGGCAATAAACAATCCAGTGGGTGATCCGGAGAAGAATGATTATGATCCAGTGCGTTACGCAGGGGTTCTTAAATTGGTGAAAGAGAAAGCCAATTGGGGAACCGATACAGGAAAGGCTCGAGGAGTCTCCGCTTACTACTGTCACAACTCTTATGTGGCACAAGTATTGGAATTGGAAGAAGGTGGTGAGATGCCAAGAGTGGAGAATATTTGGTGCGCGGTTGATTGCGGAATTGTGATAAATCCCATTGCAGCAAAAAACCAAATCGAAGGCGGTATGATCGATGGAATAGGACATTCGACCTATAGTGCATTGACATTTGAAAACGGCAGACCTGAGCAATCCAATTTTGATACCTACCGATTAATGCGCCATTCCGAAGCCCCAAAAAATATTGAGGTACACTTTGTGGACAACGGCATAGATCCAACAGGCTTGGGAGAACCATCCTTGCCTCCCGTAATAGCTGCGTTATCCAATGCATTGTACAAAGCAACAGGAAGACGTTTCTATAGTCAACCTTTTATTAATGATAAACCGCCATTGGTCGGTTGATGATATAGATTCAAAATAAATGTTCAGTAGCTGACCAGTAGATGTTTTTTACTGGTCAGTTTTTATTTATTTCTTTTTAGAATTTTAAAATTAAAATCCAACATGTTTGTTTTCAATATGTTAAGGGTGTGTAATTTTTTTTCAAAAAACCTTGCCGTATCGGATTTTTAATTATGTTTGCCCCATAAAATGAGTTCACCCAATGTGGACGCATTGCCTATAAGCTTTGAAGACTTTTTTCATGTTCGGGCTTTTGGGGATAAGAAAGTCTACCCAAAAAGCCGTCTTGAGATCAAGACACCGAATATACGGGCTGACTTTCGAAGAACGACATCTTTTTAACCGTGATTTTTCACGGACTCCCTACTTTGTACCGTATACCGTTTTTGAATTTCGTATCTGAGTACCTCCTGTACTTCAGAACCTTTTCTATCTATCAATAATTACATTTTTTTACGAAATTCAAAATGAAAACAAAATACATCGACCTGATCGAGCAGACTTATGATTTCCCACAAGAAGAATTTAAATTAAAAGACAATAAACTTCAATTCCATGGCATAGATCTGAACGATTTGGCGCAACGCTACGGTACACCTTTAAAGTTTACCTACTTGCCCAAAATTTCACATAACATTCAAAGGGCAAAGGGATGGTTCAATTCAGCTATTGAAAAACATAAATATGCCGGAAAATACCACTATTGTTATTGCACCAAGAGTTCGCACTTTGAACATGTACTGAACGAAGCACTAAAGAACGATATCCATATCGAGACCTCTTCCGCTTTTGATATCAACATTGTGGAACACTTGAAGAGTACAGGTAAAATCACAAAAGACACCTATGTGATCTGTAATGGTTTTAAAAGAGACCAATATGTACAAAATATAGCCCGATTAATAAACCATGGCCATAGGAACTGTATCCCGATTATTGACAATTATGAGGAAATCAACCTGTTGGGCGAAGCCATTGAAGGCAAATTCCAGATTGGAATCCGAATTGCTTCCGAAGAAGAACCTAAATTTGAGTTTTACACCTCTAGATTGGGTATTGGGTACAAAAACATTGTTCCGTTTTACAATCAGTCCATAAAACCCAACACCCAAGTGCAGTTGAAGATGCTTCATTTCTTCATCAATACGGGAATTAGGGACACGGCCTACTATTGGAACGAGCTGTTAAAGTGTTTAAAAGTGTACATCAATCTTAAAAAGGTGTGCCCCACCTTGGATAGCCTTAACATTGGAGGTGGTTTTCCCATAAAAAACTCTTTGGCGTTCGAGTATGATTATGAATATATGGTGGACGAGATCATTCATCAAATAGGTCAAGCATGCGAGGAAGCCGGGGTGGATGTGCCTAATATCTTTACCGAGTTTGGAAGCTTTACCGTGGGCGAAAGTGGAGGTAACATCTACGAAGTGCTGTATCAAAAACAACAAAACGATCGTGAAAAATGGAACATGATCAATTCATCTTTTATTACCACAATGCCGGATTCTTGGGCGATTAGCAAGCGATTCATCATGTTGGCCATCAATCGTTGGAATGAGGAATATGAGCGCGTGCTGTTAGGGGGATTGACTTGTGATAGTGATGATTATTATAATTCGGAGCAGCACATGAATGCCATTTATTTGCCCAAATACAAAAAGGACAAGCCCTTGTACATTGGATTCTTCAATACGGGAGCTTACCAGGAAACCATTGGTGGTTTTGGTGGATTGCAGCATTGTTTAATTCCCAATCCCCAACATATTCTTATTGATAAAGATGAGGAAGGGAATATCAAAACGCGCGTGTTTGCCGAGCAGCAAACGGCTGGAGAGTTTCTTTCCATACTCGGCTACGGCAACAAAAAATCTGCCGATGTATTGGTGGAGGCCAACAATTTGCCCGTACCTAGCAATAACTGAAAAAGAAAGTATTTAAAAAAATGAAAACCGAAAGAACATACGCTGGTATTCCAAAGGAATACGGCTCGCCCGAAAAGGCAAAAGTGGTATTGTTGCCAGTTCCTTATGATGGTACCAGTACTTGGGGAAAAGGAGCGGACAAAGGTCCGGAAGCCTTCTTGGAGGCCTCAGAAAACATGGAGGTCTACGATATTGAAACCGATAGCGAAGTCTATAAACAAGGAGTGTATTTGGCAGATACCCTTGATGGCTTTGATACACCGGATGCTATGGTGGAATCGGTTCACAAGACCGTGAAAGAATACATCAACCGAAACAAGTTGGTGACCATGGTCGGTGGGGAACATTCCATTTCCATTGGTGCCATTAGAGCTTTTAACGAGTGTTTTGAAGACCTTACCGTGCTTCAAATTGATGCACATGCCGATTTGCGCAAGGAATATGAAGGCACTAAATACAATCATGCCTGTGCATTGTACGAAGCCAACGAGACCACCAACTTGGTACAAGTGGGCATTCGCAGTATGGATTACACCGAAACATTGGTAATGGACAAGGATCAAGTATTTTTTGCCCATGAGATGATCTCCGATGATTTTTGGATGGATTCCGCCTTGGATTTGATGACGGATAATGTGTACATCACTTTTGATTTGGATGCTTTTGACCCTTCTATTTTGCCATCCACGGGAACACCAGAGCCAGGAGGTTTGTTTTGGTACGAGACTTTGGATTTTTTACGCAGGGTCTTTAAAGAAAAGAACGTAGTAGGGTTTGATATTGTTGAGCTATGTCCGAACGATATTGATAAGTCCTCCGATTTCTTGGCCGCCAAGCTTTACTATAAAATGTTGAGCTACAAATTTGTAAACAACAACGAATACATGGACGAAGACTTTGAAGATAGTGATGAAGACTTCAAAATGTCCAAAAACAATTTAGATTACGATGAATAACAAAGGAGAAATATCACAATTCATACAAAAATACTTCTTGCATTTTAACTCTGCGGCCCTAGTGGATGCTGCTAAAGGCTATGAAGACCAACTGAACAAAGGTTCCAAAATGTTGGTTTCCTTGGCCGGAGCTATGAGTACAGCCGAACTTGGAAAAATTTTCGCTGAAATCATCCGTACCGATAAGGTCCATATTGTTTCCTGCACAGGTGCCAACCTAGAGGAGGATCTAATGAACCTGGTGGCACACTCGCACTACAAGAGAGTACCCAATTATAGGGATTTGACCCCACAGGAAGAATGGGACCTTTTGGAGAACGGATTGAACAGGGTTACCGATACCTGCATCCCCGAAGAAGAAGCGTTTAGAAGGTTGCAAAAACATATTTATGACATTTGGAAAGAGGCCGACGAAAAAGAAGAGCGCTATTTTCCACATGAGTACATGTACAAACTTTTGCTTTCGGGAGTGTTGGAACAGTACTACGAAATAGACATTAAGGACTCGTGGATGTACGCAGCTGCCCAAAAAAACTTGCCAATAGTGGTTCCAGGTTGGGAAGACAGTACCATGGGAAACATATTTGCCAGCTACGTAATCAAAGGCGAGCTCAAGGCCAGCACGGTAAAATCCGGTATTGAGTACATGACATTTTTAGCGGATTGGTATTCCAAAAATTCTGAAAAGGGAATTGGCTTTTTTCAGATTGGGGGAGGAATCGCCGGAGATTTTCCAATATGTGTAGTGCCTATGCTGTATCAAGATCTGGAACAAACGGATACCCCGTTTTGGAGCTATTTCTGTCAGATCAGTGATTCCACCACCAGCTATGGCTCATATTCAGGGGCCGTGCCCAACGAGAAGATTACCTGGGGCAAGTTGGATATAAACACGCCCAAGTTTATCGTGGAATCCGATGCGACCATTGTGGCACCGCTGATTTTCGCCTACCTGTTAGATATGTAATCATGAAAAAAGGACAAACAACCGTCTTAAAAAGAGTGATCGTCGATTTTAAAAAGTTGGACAACAATATGCTCAACCTCCTAGTGGAAAAGTTCCCCGATGGTTATGACGATGACGATATTGTAACCTACCGCAACGCTAATAACGAAGTGGTGGAATGTGTTGAGGTCAGGACCGAGGACACGGCCTACCTGATCAAGGTGAGCAAGCGATTGGTAATGGCAATGGAAGAGTTCGATGATTCGGACAACGACGACGCGGAGGATACAAATCTTGGCACCGATGAGCTCGAAAGCACCGAAGAAGAATAATTGCCAGATGTTTTATAATTCTATATAAAGATGGAATCAAAAGCAATCGCTTTGCATCTGGCCACAAGCATCAATATTCCAGCTTGTAGGAACCAGGCTTTGGGAAAAGAATTGGTCTATGGCGACCGGGATGAACTTTTTTATTCCGATGCATCACGTTACCTTTATATTTTCAGGTATGGTGTAGTTTCCTTTTTCGGTTATTCCGAAGCAGAAATTTCACAATTGTTAATGGAAATAAAACCTTTCTGTGAAGAATGGAGACAGTCCGATATTACCGAGACCATGGACTTGGAACTTGTAGCCGATAAGGAAAAAGCCACGATCCATCAGGATAAAGTAATATTGCCCAGTACCAATCAGGAGGGTATTCGTTTGGCATTGTTGCACTTGTCCCAGTCCGTTGCATTGGACTTTTATGCGGGGCTATCGGAACAGGCCATGAAAGAGACCCGTCAACACACCACATATCTGGAACAAAAAGGAAAATTGGACATTGGGGGAAGAAAATTAAAGAGGCATATTGCAAAAGTCTTGAACATAAACAACCAGATCTCCGAGAACCTATATATATTTGATTCTCACGAAGTAGTTTGGGAAGATTTGGAACTCGATCGATTGGACAAAGGATTAAAGCAGATTTTTGACCTTAAGGAACGGTATCGAAATATAAAGGAACAAGGCAATGTGATCAAGGAAAACCTCAGTTTGTTCATGAATATTATGGACCATAGAGAAAGCAGTAGGCTCGAGTGGATCATAATTATTCTGATTTTGGTCGAAGTAGTGGACCTTTTTATAATGCGATTAATTAGTTAAATACATAGTTGTTTTGAGCGATTTTAAAATATTGGGAACCGAGGAATGGTGCCAGTTTGACGATTTAAGAATTCCGGCCGTAAAAGCCAGAGTAGATTCCGGAGCAAAGACATCATCCATTCAGGCCAGTAAAATTAAAATATTCAACAAAGGATTTGAGGAATGGGTTCGCTTTGAGGTGAACCCCGTTCAGGATAATAGGAGCATAGCCATCTTGTGTCAGGCCAAATTGGTCGATGTTCGCACGGTTAAGAGTTCACAGGGAATTGCAGAGGAAAGGCCGGTAATTAAAACAGCAGTGAACATTGCCGGCAATGTGTTCGATATAGAACTTACCTTGGCCAATCGGGATACAATGGAGTACCGCATGCTCCTTGGTAGGGAAGCTATCAACGAGAGATACCTGGTAGATCCGTCCAAAAGTTTTATCCAGGGCGATTATACAGATGAAGAAATCGAAAAAAAATACCAACCCTTTATTACGGAGAAAAAGGGACTGCGTTTAGGCCTTTTGGCCAGTAATCCGAACCTGTACAGTAATAAAAGAATTATTGAGGCAGGAGAAATGCGAGGCCACAAAGTGGTTTTTCTGAATGTGGAGCACGTTTATATGAAATTGGATGCGGCAACGCCGGAAATTCGATATCGGGGCGGGAACATATTGGATAAGTTCGATGCCGTGATTCCCAGAATAAAACCCGCAGTAACCTTTTATGGTTGTGCGCTGTTAAGGCAGTTCGATACCTTGGGAGTTTATTGCTTAAATTCCGCCGATTCCATTGGACGGTCCCGGGACAAGCTTTTCGCCTCCCAATTGTTTTCGAAAAACGACATCCATATTCCTACAACAGGCTTTGCCAAGTCCCCGATGGATACCAAAGATTTGATCCGAATGGTAAACGGAGCCCCTTTGATCATTAAGCTTTTGGAAAGTACCCAAGGAAAAGGCGTAGTACTGGCCGAGACCAACAAAGCGGCAGAAAGTGTGATCAATGCCTTTAAAAGCGTTCAGACCAATATTTTGGTCCAGGAATTTATAAAGGAAGCGAACGGCCACGACATTCGTTGCTTTGTAGTCAATGGCAAAGTAGTGGCATCCATGCAGAGAACAGCTCAAAAAGGGGAGTTTAGGGCCAATATTCACCAAGGAGGCGCCGCCGCAAAAGTGAAGATCACACCAGAAGAAAGAAAGTTGGCCATAAAATCTGCCAAAGTATTTAATTTGGATGTGGCAGGGGTAGATTTAATCCGATCAAATAAAGGTCCTTTGCTTTTAGAAGTGAACTCATCACCGGGACTTCAGGGAATAGAGAATACAACTGGCAAGGACATAGCCAATGTAATGATCGAAACCATTGAGAAAAAGTTGAAATACAACGGTTGATTCATTTTACAATTAAAGTATTGAAAACCAATATTTTGTGTTTTTTACACATATTTTCCTACGCTAAGCTCTCAAAACCCAAATATAAATTGAAACTGGGCATCCGTTAACGCAAACGACCCATTGGTTAATTATACCACTCAACATTTAAAGGACTGTACTATGTTTGTCTCAGCAATCAAAAAGCAATATGCTTTAAGATTAAACCTTTAATAGGATTGGGGTGATTATAGGGTACTTAGTGTTCTTTACCTAATGTCTTATTTCTTATAAGGTTTACGTTGCTCCAAGGGGTTTTTGAGGTTGAGCCCCTTGGTTGTAACGGTTTTAGATCAAATATTATGTTCCCATAAATTTGACCTACTTTTTTTTGTGTTAAGGAGTCTTGAAAAAGGCTCCTTTTTTTCTTTTCCTATAATCTCTTTGGAGAAATGTTCATTCACAATTGTTAACAACTTTTACTTAAACGTAATATTACGATAAAGTAAGGTTTTGAACAAAAAACCTACTTTTGTATCATAACATTAGAGGAAGTTTTTTATGTCAGAACAAGTAGAAAGAATCAAAACATTGATTATTGGATCAGGACCGGCTGGTTATACCGCGGCCATATATGCCTCAAGGGCAGATTTAAAACCAGTTTTATATACAGGTATGGAGCCTGGTGGACAATTGACCACGACTACCGAAGTTGACAATTTTCCAGGATATCCGGAAGGAATCGATGGACCAGCAATGATGATGCAATTACAGCAACAAGCTGAAAGATTTGGTACAGAAGTAAGAATAGGAATGGTTACTGCCGTAGAATTTAGTGACGAGATAGGGGGTGTTCATAAAATTACCGTCGATGATTCGACCCAATTGGAAGCAGAAACCGTGATTATTTCCACAGGTGCATCTGCCAAATATTTGAATTTGCCCAGCGAGCAGCGATTAAGAGGAGGAGGAGTCTCCGCATGTGCTGTCTGCGACGGGTTTTTTTATAAAGGACAAGATGTGGCCATTGTTGGGGCAGGGGATACTGCCGCAGAAGAGGCCTCTTATTTGGCCAATATATGTACAAAAGTAACCATGCTGGTTCGTAAAGACCACATGAGGGCATCAAAAGCGATGCAGCATAGGGTCAATAGTATTGATAATATTGAAATACGGTATAATACCGAAATAGATGAGGTATTGGGCGATCAAGTCGTAGAAGGGGTCAGGGTAGTGAACAACCAAACCGGAGAAAAAGAAGAAATCCCTGTAACGGGTCTGTTCATAGCTATTGGACATAAACCAAATACCGATGTGTTCAAAGGACAGTTGGACATGGATGAGACGGGCTATATTATTACGCAACCCAAATCCACAAAAACAAACAAGCCCGGTGTTTTTGCCAGTGGGGATGCTCAAGATAAAATATACAGACAGGCGGTTACTGCCGCAGGTACAGGATGCATGGCCGCCTTGGACGCAGAACGTTATTTGGCTGCCGTTGAGAGCAAAGAAATGATTGTATCATAACAACTGCCCAAAGTGGAAAACAGAAAAAGGCACCGAAACTTCGGTGCCTTTTTTGTTGATTGCAACTCAATCAATCCGCTTGTAATTTTCGGAAAAAGTTCGGTTACCTTCCTCATCCACCGTTATCTGACTAAACGAATCCTCCTTTAGGATAAGTTCAAAGGTGAAGTTGCGCATGGTATCCAATGCTTTCATCATTTCATCGTCCCCGTATTCGATTACCTCAATTAAGGAGCCGTCCGAAACTTTGTACGAGCCATAACCGAACCTGCCGTTCGGGTCTTCTGGTACATATCTGGTCCACATAATTTTTTCTTTGGAGTACATTTTAACCTGTCTATAACCATCCGATTTCTCAATGGTATCCAAAACATTTTCTCCATCATAATTATAAAAACTCTCCAATTCCCAAGTTCCTTCAATGCTTAGGGTATTGGAATAACGATCCGTAAAGCTTCCCACAACAAGGAAAACTACGATCAGTGTAAATAATAAAACTGATTTTCTCATAAAGCCCTTCCTTTTTTAAGTTGCTGATATCTAGTCTTTAAAAGATAGCGATAAATAATGAGAAAACTGGGGTTTATTTCATAAAAAAGGAACACTTACAGGTGAGTACGGACTACTAAGGATTCAAAAAAAATTCTTAAAGAACTCTAAACAAGATGAATTCTTCTTAGAAAAGACGGGGTTTGGTCAATAAAAAAGGAATTGAAATGGCCAAATATTAAAAAATCCAACATTTTTCAGTTAAAATGTTTGATATGTAAAAAATTTTGAACAATTTTCAGGAAAATTAACACAAAAAAAAGTAATGAGGAACATTTATTTAACATTTATTGCGGTGTTTTCTTGTGTTGCGGCCTTTGGTCAAACCATATCAGGTACCGTATCCGACGTGTCGGGTACTCCGTTGCCTGGGGTTACCATAGTCGTAAGCGGCACAAGTATTGGAGCCACCACAGATTTTGATGGTAATTATACCATTAATGCTACGAGAGGACAAGTTCTAAGTTTTTCCTACTTAGGAATGAAGCCAAAAGAAGTTACCGTAGGTTCTGAATCAACGATCAACGTTGTTTTGGAAGAAGATTCGACACAATTGGATGAGGTCGTTGTAACCGCATTTGGTGTAGAGCAGAAACAGAAGTCGTTGGGGTACTCTGTTTCCAAGGTAGACACAGAAGACCTGAACCTTGCAGGACAAGCCAACCCAATTGAAAGTTTGCAGGGGCGTGTGGCCGGTGTCCAGATCAACCGTTCCTCTGGTACATCCGGGGGCGGTGTGGATATTTTGATACGTGGGGTTACCTCCATTAATCCAAACAGAAGTAACCAGCCGCTGATTATTGTGGATGGTCTTGCATTGAACAACGACACCTTCTCTGGAGAGGTAAGGCCTAGTTCTGGATCCAACTCACCGAACAGTTCTGAGCAGTTTGCATTTTCCAATCGTGCCATGGACCTTAACCCTGAGGACATCGAAAGCTTCAACATTCTTAAAGGAGCTGCAGCGACGGCACTTTATGGTGTAAGGGCATCCAACGGTGCCATTGTGATCACAACAAAAAAAGGAAAACAAGGAAAGGCAAAGATTACTTTAACGGCATCTACTACCTTTAGGGAAATCAAAACAACACCAACCTTACAGACCAAGTATCGCGAAGGTTTTAATGGAGCTCCGCGTACATTGTACGATCCAGATTCCGATACAGGATTCAATAGAGTGCAACAAGCCACATCTTTTTACTCCTGGGGACCAGAATATTCTTTGGACTCCTTTGATTTAGGAGAAGGGAATATTGTAGATCTTTCAAATGATAGATTTCATAGCCCTTACGATATTTTTAAAACAGGGTTCAACTCACAGGTGAACTTGAGTTTGAGCGGTGCCAACGATCGTTTGGACTACTACTTCTCCATGGGGAACAATAGCGAGAAGGGTGTTCTGCCCAATACGGACTATAACAAGACCAACTTAAGGTTAAAAGCAGGATATAAAATAACGGACAACTTTACTATGGATGGTTCCGTTGCTTTTACCAACTCAGGAGGAAGAAGGGCCAACGGAGGAGATAAATCCGTAATGAGCGCACTCTCCTATTACTCAGGAACATTCCCTATCAACGATTATGTAAATCCCGACGGGAGCGAAAGAGATTATTCCTTTGGTATCATTGATAACCCAAGGTACTTGATGGAAACCAGTAATTTGGAAGATGATGTAAACCGTTGGATAGGGAACGCAACCTTTAATTGGACACCAAAAGATTGGTTGAGAATTACGTATGCCGCCCAGATAGACAACTACTCCGATGCAAGAAACCGTTACGTTGGTCCGGATTTGGACGGTGGTTCACAAGTAGGGGGATTTATTTTAGAACAAAACATCAACTTTACAGGGTTGGAATCCAACTTTTTGGTGGCAATGAACAAGCAATGGTCCGATGACTTTACAACGGACTTTACTGTTGGTCATCAAATTTCAGATGCCAAAAGAACTTACCTGGAGGCTCGAGGAGAAGGCTTAAATGTACCCGGAGTCAACGAAATTGGAAACACGACCAATTTCTTTATCAACAAAACCATAGTGCAAAATCGTACAGTAGGGGTTTTTGGTGAAGCAAAATTCGGTTACAAGGATAAATTGTTCTTGACGCTTACAGGAAGAAATGACTGGATTTCTACTTTACCTAAAGAAAATAGATCGTTCTTTTATCCATCCGTGAGTTTGGCGTACGATGTTACCGACCTATTTGGTGAGAACGATATCTTTACCTTTGGTAAACTAAGAGCATCTTGGGCCGAGGTAGGTAAAGGACCTGGCTTTGGCGATGTTGGACAATATTTCGTAGTCGATGGTGATTTCCCGTTCGGTGGAGTAGGGGGATATCGCAGAAGTACACTATTGGGAGATACCAATATACAGCCCGAAAAAAACCAATCAACAGAGTTTGGTGCCGATCTTAGATTCTTGGATAATCGCATTCGATTGGATTATGCCTATTACAACACGCGTGTTAAAGATCAGATTTTTACAGTTGGAACGGCCTATTCTTCTGGATTATCCGGAATTACCAGAAATGCTGGTGATTATAAAGTTTTTGGACACGAATTTTTGTTAAGTGCCGATGTTATAAGAAATCAGGATTTAAGATGGGAATTGATCTTGAACTGGTCTACCAGCGAGGGGGAGGTTTTGGAAATACCTGAAGATATTGAAGCCATTATTTTTGCGGACTCTGGATTTGCCGGAGTAACCTCGGAGGTAAGAGCTGGTGATAAAATGGGTAATCTATATGGTTACAAATGGGAATATGTAAACGGTGAAAGATTGATCGGGGAAAATGGTTTACCGACCATAAATCTCGATGAAAGAGTTATTGTAGGTAATGCATTCCCAGATTTTATAGCCTCTATCGGAAGTAACTTAAAGTATAAAGGAATCGGCCTTAATTTCCTATTGGAATGGAAAGAAGGTGGAGATCTTTACGATTCGGGACGAAGAAACTCCATTAGGAACGGTCTTTTGGAAAGTACCTTGCAAAGAGACGTAAATGTAGTATTGGACGGAGTTCTTGCGAATGGAAGCCCAAACACTACAGAAGTCCTAATCGATCAGAATTACTACCGTAACTCCAGTGTTTACAACCGTGCCTCGGAAGTGCTGATACAAGATGCATCATGGTTAAAGATCAGGAACATTGCCCTGTCCTACGACTTTCCTTCTAAACTGACCAGAAGTTTGAGCTTGGATAAAGTAAGTTTGTCCGCAAGTGCGAACAATATCTTGCTATGGACACCATTTGATGGTTACGATCCAGAAGGAAACCAGTACAGTGCGGGAAGCAATGTTTATGGATTTACAGGATTGAACATACCATTGGCCGAAAGTTATTCACTCGGATTGAACATTGCATTTTAAAAAAGGAACTATGAAAAAAATAAATATAATTAAAACTTTTCTGCTATGTGCCGCAACAACCTTTGTAGCATGTAGTGAGGATTATTTCGACGTAAACACTCCCTCCAATACGGCCACTGTGGAGCAATTGAGGATGCAGGATCTTATTGCGCCAGTAATACACAGTACCATGGAAGGACAGCGTTCTGCCGAGCTTTCGTTTGGGAACTACGTTCAAAACTTTGTTTCAACTGGAGGAGGTGCTGCCGGACAAACATCGGCAAGCGGACTTTGGAGCCAGGTCTACCTTTATGTATTGCCAAATTTACAAGTGGTTAAAGCTAAAGCCGCCGAAACAGGAGCCAATCATATTGATGCTGTGGCCGATATTTTGATCGCAGCCAATATTGGGATAGCCACGGATACATGGGACAATATCCCTTACTCCGATGCCAGTGGAGGACCAGATAACAACTTCCCTACTTTTGATACACAAGAATCGATCTACACGGAGATATTTACTCTATTGGATGGCGCCATTGCCAAATTAAATGGGGCAGACGATTCTGGATTTGTATTGGGATCTTCCGATCTGATCTATGGAGGCGATATTGATAAATGGTTGAGAGCTGCCTATTCTCTAAAAGCGCGCTATCAATTACATTTGGTGAACAAAGGAGTTGTTTCCGCTGCAGATGTGTTGGCAACTGCACAGAATGGTTTCACTTCCAACGAGGATAACTTTGCCATGTATTATGACGATCAGCGAATCAACCCATGGTATTCTGCCGAAATTTTGGCACGGAGTACAGGAAACTTGAGTAACGATATTGCCAGTCAGATAGTGAGCTCCATGAACGGGGATTACTATCCTTTTGAGGGCGGTGTTGTTGAAATTGACCCAAGACTTCCTTTGTTCGCCGAAAATGGGGATGAAGCGGAGTACAAAGGTTTTGTAAGTGGAGGTGCAGGTGTAGCTCCAGATGGTACGGATGCCAACGCTAGATTTAGAACAGATGGCTTCTATACCAGTATCGATTCACCTTTAATGCTGATTACCTACGCAGAAGTTGAATTTATTAAGGCCGAGGCTGCATTTTTGGCCAATGGTGGTACAACAACCAGTGTTGGGTCCAATGCAACAGCGTATACTGCATATATGAACGGTATTGCCGCCAGTATGGATATGTATGGTGTGGATGGTACGGATTATATGGCGGACGGCGCAATTGATGTTGGAGAAACAGCGTTGAGCTTGCACCATATTATGAAAGAAAAATACATACATAATTTCCTAAACCCAGAAACTTTTGTGGATTACAGGAGATATGATTTTTCCGATGATGTGTTTACTGGATTGGAAATCAGAAGTGAAGAAGAAACTTCCGATGCAGAATTTAGTGGACAATGGTTCAGACGTGCCAACTACCCTGCGACCGAGTTGAACAGAAACGAGGCCAATGTTTTGGCAAATCAGGTTGATCCTGTTGTTCCAGTTTGGTGGGACGAATAAAGTAGTAGCATAACCCTATGAACTAAAAAGGCCATCCCATCGGATGGCCTTTTTGATTTGAGTGAGTTTTTTTAATCAAAAAACGTCTTCTTCAGTTAAATACAAAAGACCATCATCCTTTTGGTTAAGGATTCGTTTGGACCTTAAATAACGGTTGTAATTGTACTCATCAAAATTCTCGGAATTTTTATCCACACTGCTAATATGTACATTCCCCGCCGAATGAATAAATTCATTGTTGCCAAGCCACATACCTACGTGAATAACACGTTCTGGGCTTGTTTCTGTAGCTTTCTTGCCAAAAAATAGCAGATCGCCCGGTAATAGTTGATCAAAATCCTTAGTGTCATCAACCAGTATCCCTTCATGGATTTGTTGAGAAGCATCGCGAGGGATGATCATACCGTTCATAAAATAAATTGTCTTTGTAAAGCCACTACAGTCTACCCCTTTTATTGAGGTGCCGCCCCATAAATAGGGCACGCCGAGCATGGTTTTGGAAGTTGCCACCAAGGATTCCTGTGTTGGCTCCAAGGAGGATTTCCAATCTTGGTAGGGAGAGGCGTCGGATTTTTTCACAAAAGCCATTCGGCCGTCGGGGTATTTTATTTCATAAAAAGTGCCAGTGTCGGCAACCAAGCTCAAAATATTTCCTGCGACCAAATCCGATACAACCTCCGAGGATTCATCGGCATTGGAATAAGCATGCCCATATATTTTGGTGTAGATTATTTTTTCAGAGCTCTGCCATGCTTCAAATAGGGTTTTGTCCATTAATTCTACGCCACCACTATCTACCCATCCCAAATATTTATCGGGAGTTTGGATCAAGTACCAGTTTCTATCTTTTTGATAAACTTTTAATGGCATTCCCAAAGTGGCCTGTGTGACCATTTCTGCAGAATGCGATGGTTTGGAACGGATATTCGCTACGGAAAGTGAAATGGTACCATATATTTTCCCTTCCAAATCCTCGGCAGGAAGTGTTTGGATACTATCGGTATAAGAAATCTGTAGCGAATCCAACTTTTGCCGAAGAGCATTTAGCGCATCTGGCATATTGGTTTTTCCGACCAGGGTATAACCGCTGGCATTTTCCTTGGACTCAATATCGAACAAGGCCACACGTTTATCGGGAGCGTACATTTCTCGAACAGATGAAATTATTTCGTCGGTTTTGCTCGGTTCCGTACTATTTTCCGTTTTGCATGCAACAAAAATTAAGGTGATCAGCGCAAAGAGGAATAGACCATTTTTTAATGGGGACGTCAGCTTCATATTACAATTTTATAAGGTTTATTGGTATTGGTAAAATAATCAATTAAATAGAAATAGATATCAACTGATATATGAATTAAGGCTTTTTGCCAAGGTTTCCACATCTTCAGCGGTATGGTAGGCACTTAATACAATACGGCTGATCAGAGGGCCGTTATCATCCGGATAACGGAAGTTGGTAAAAACAAAACGATCTTGTGTCAATGCCGCAGCTAATTTTTCATCTTGGAACTCAAAAGTAGGATGACCGTCCATGTGCATAAAAAAAGAGATATCGCGAACCAGGGATTTAAAATGATCGTAGTTTTTATTGAGTTTATCCATACGTTCGGCATAAATGTCTTGTGCATCTAGCAAGGTACCCATAAATGCGGGCGATGCCGGACTTGCCCCACCATAAAATGCCGTAGATTGTAGGGTTTTGATATCGTCCTTGTTACCAAAAACGGCGCCCGCTTGTATGCCCAGGGCCTTGCCCAAGGAAGAACAAACCATCAAATTAAAGGGATTAAAGGCTTTGAGTGTATGGTAACATCCATTTCCTTGATGGCCTACCACACCGATTCCGTGCGAATCGTCGCCAACCAAAATAAGCTTGTCCAAAGGAAGGTTGGATAAACGACCAAACCCGGGATATTGGTAACCCATAAAATCAATAGTATCAAAAAGAACTACCGGGGGCAAGGGACTTTCTAGGACCGTTTTTCCTGCCAGTTGCTCCAATTGGCTAAAATTTTCGGTTTTCAGTACGCCATGGGTACAAAGTGCGGCATGGGCATTAGGGGCGGCAATAACCGTGTGGCCTTTTTCCAAATGGGTCTGTACTACCAATTGGGCCGCCAAATACCCTGAGGACATGGTCAAACAGTTATCGCTGCCGACCCAATTGGCCAAATGGTCTTCGGTTTTACGGTATACATCGAGGGAGACATTCGATTTTCTCGAGGCCCCGTAGTGCATTCCATATTTAGCGATGTTCTGTAGATAAACCTCTTTAAAAGGAAGGTGGTTTTGTACTCCCAGATAAGAGGTGCCCCCAAAATATAAATAGGGCAAACCGTTAATGGAAATTTGCCTGTCCGGTATGCTTGGTATCGAATGAGCCATTATAGAAGTTGTATTCCACTTCCTGGCAACTCTGGGAAAATTACTTTTCCGTCGTTTAGTATGGTTACTCCAGTTGCTATATCTTCCCGTAACAACATGGCGCCATCCATATCCACATAATCCAGTTGCGGCAATAATTGGGCAATAGCGGAAATACCAACGGTAGATTCCGTCATACAGCCCACCATTAGTTGGAGTCCAAGTTCCCTACCTTTTTTGATCATTCTTCTAGCAGGGGTAAGTCCACCACATTTGGTCAGTTTAATATTGATTCCATGAAAATAAGGTCCACATGCTTCCACATCTGTTTCCACAATACAGCTTTCATCTGCGATAACGGGTAAAACCGATTTTTTCTTTACCAATGCCATTCCTTCCCAATCATCGGCTTTTAGGGGCTGTTCCAAAAACTCCACGCCAAGTTCCTTTAACAAAGGGGCATTTTTAATGGTCTCTTCTGCGGTCCATGCGGTATTGGCATCAATTCTGAATACACTGTCCGTATGTTTGCGCAGCTCGCGAATAATTTCCACATCTTCGTTGGTGCCCAACTTTATTTTATAAAGCGGCCATGGTTTTTCTTGGAGTTTGGCTACCATTTTTTCGATGGTATCTATTCCGATGGTATAATTGGTAATGGGATATTGATCGGTGGTGGTGCCCCAGATTTGATATAGAGGCTTGCCCTTTAGTTTACCGTACAGATCGTTTGCGGCCAAATCCAAAGCGCAAAGCGTGAATTTATGAAGGTTTAAAGATTCCAAATGCTCATAGAAATTCTCTGGCGTATCAAAATCGTATGCTTCAATTTGGTCTCTTACGGCCTCTATTTCTGCCATCATCCCTTCTATGGTTATTTTATAGTATGGATTGGAAGTGGCCTCACCGTAGCCAGTTTTTCCATTTAGGGTCAGTCCAACGATCAAGGTGTCCTGCTCATCCCTCGATTCTCTGGAAATGGTAAAAGTATGGGCCAGTGGAAGAATGTATTTTTTTAGGGTTATCTGCATGGGAATATCATATTTTAGCGATTTGCTAAGATAGGTTTTCGAGCAGAGATATTAAAGACAAAAGCCCACTGAAAAATCAGCGGGCCTTCAACAAATTAAAAGGGAAAATAGATCAATATTTTCTTACGCTCCCTGAAACGGATTTTTTGGTCTGCACACTTGCATCTCCAGTATATTTAATGTCCGCACCACTGCTGGCATCGGCCACAAGGGACTCTGAAACGTTCACGGAGATATCAGCACCGCTACTGGCGTCGGCGTTGCACCTTTTTACCATTAAATCCTGAGCTTTGATGTCCGAACCGCTACTGGCATCTGCGAACAAGGCATCTGCTTGTCCAGATACTTTAATATCGGCGCCACTACTGGCATCGGCGGATACTTCACCTGCCACTACCTCTACATGCAGATCGGCACCACTGCTCGAATCCAGCTCAATGTTTTCGGCCTTGATCACATTTTGGCCGATAAGATCGGCACCACTGGAGCTCTCAAGGGCAGTGATTTCCGGCAAGGTCACATAAACTTTTTTGGTGGCCCTACCAATGTTTTCAATGGCATGGATTTTTAACCTTCCCTCTTTGATGTCGGTTCCGATAAGGTCAATAATGTTTTCATCGGCTTCTACGTTAATTTTAAAATCCGAACCTTGTGTTACAAATACATCGATGCCTTCCGATGCTGAAACTACGTCAAAATTTTCGGTTACATCGCGGGTTTCCTCAACGATTTCGCCGTTGCCGGTTTTTCCGTTGCCAAAGTTCATATCCATCATGCATGAGGATGCAAAGAGGGATAGGAGGACGGCGATTGCTAATCTTGCTAATGTTGTCATGATTGTTGTTTTTAGTATTGATTGATTTTGATTATACGTTTCTTCAATCTGAATAAATTCAGTGTAAATGTCCCTTTTATTGTATGTATTTTAAACTTTGAGTTACCCAATTGACGATTTAAGGTACCCAATTGTTACTTTTTTTCTTTCGCTTTAACTTTTATTCCGTCCTCGTTGATTTTCATTTCAAAGGAATCTTGGTTATCCTTAATGTCGATATCGATGCCATCTTCATTAATAATGATCTTTCCATTGCCATCCTCCTCATCGTCATCCAATTCTGGACAATCCAGGCATTTTAATTCTCCATCTTCGTCCATGGTCCAATAATGTTCCACCAAGCCGGTTCGGTAGTAACCTTGGTCATTTTTAATACCTCGACCAATATATCGATTTGTGGTTTCATCAAAATACACGGTTTTGGTCTCCGGCACATAAATGGTTATGGTCACTTCTTGATTTCTGGCCTTGTTGGATGTGTCGGTGGTCAAGTATTTGTCCAGGATTATGGTATTGCCCTTCAACGTGTAGCCAAAAGCAATGTTTTTGGCACGGTCCCTGGCCGCCAAGGTGGAACTCCCATCGGCATCTTTTCTCACATTGATGCTGATGGAATCCGTATCGGATTTCTTGATCTTGATATCTATTTCATCGGACATAAGGATTCGGTTGTCGTTTTCATCATACCCAAAAGTCATTCTTCCAAAATGAATTTCATCGCGACTGTAATCCGTGTCGCTATCCTTCATTTTAATGATCAGAGTGTCCGTGGGAACCTGCATGGCCAACTCCTTTTTGTCGTTTACACTCCCTGTATAGGAGAACTCGGCGGCTTGGCGAATGCCAAATACGATCAATGTGCCCACTGATATCAGCCACAGTCCCAATAGAGCGAACTTGGCGATATTCCCGATGGATTTAAGGTTGTTCACCAAAATCTTCAGGCCTAGATATAGTAGGAAGAAGAAGGGTATGCCCACGGCAAAGAACAACAGGATGGATACCAACCAAACAGGGGCTCCGGAGGTGTTCACTATTTCATAAAAATCTATCCCCGGTACATGTATCGCATCGAACATGCCTACGGTGAACAGGCCAAAGAAGAGGCCGACCAGCGTAGATGCGCCAATAATGATCAATAGGATGCCAATAAATTTGCCGAATATTTTAAATAGGAACAGGATAATGTCCCCGATGGTATCAAAAAAGGTCTTGGAGCTGCTCTTGACCTTGTTTCCTACTTTATCGTAGTCAACGTTTTTTACTTTTTCTGCAACATCATCAAACCCCTCTTTTACTTTGCGTTCTATATTGCTGATGTTGATGGGCTCTCCCCGCATATCCAATTTTTGGGAGGTGGTAGCTGCTTCGGGCACTAATATCCATAGTAGGATATAGGCGATCAAACCGAATCCGCTGGTGAAAATGGCCAAAAGGATAAAAATTAACCGTACCCACAAGGAGTCGATGCCCAGATAATGTTCCAGACCGGCGCATACACCACCAATATACTTATGGTCGATGTCGCGGTATAATTTTTTGGCTCGGGCCGTTGGCTGATCATAGGATTTTTTGGGTTCGTCCTCAAAAATATCCTCGTCCACCATATAATCTTCGGGCTGCCCCATTACTTCGATTACCTGGTCTACTTCTTTATGGGTGATCACCTGCCGCTCGTTCTCCATTTTCTCCAAGAAGAGTTCGGCAATCCTTGCCTCGATATCGGCAATGATCTCGTCGCTTCCCTTGGTACCTGAGAAAGACCTCCTTATGGACTCCAGATACCGTCTCAGCTTGTTATACGCATCGTCATCTATGTGGAAGAGCGTATTTGCTAAATTTATATTTACTGTCTTGTTCATTTTTTGATTCTATTTTGTGTTGGTTACCAGATTGACTGCATTTCTTAGTTCATCCCAGGTGCCGTTGAGCTCGTTTAGGAACAATTGCCCTGTTTCTGTTAGTGCGTAGTATTTGCGTGGTGGCCCCGATGTGGATTCTTCCCAACGGTAGTTGAGCAGACCGGCGTTCTTGAGCCTTGTGAGCAAAGGGTATATGGTGCCTTCCACTACTAACATCTTTGCGTCTTTTAAGGCTCCCAGTATTTCCGAGGCATACTTGTCGTCATCCTTTAAGATGGACAGAATGCAGTACTCTAGAACCCCCTTGCGCATCTGTGCTTTTGTGTTTTCTATATTCATAATTTCATGGTTCTATTAAATTAACTGTTCGTTTTTGTTCTGCCAAACTTTGTTTGGCTGCGTTTCCACTCCATTCCCCTGAATTGGGCAGGGGAGTGGAAACGGTTCTTTGATTGATGATTGTTGATTGATGATGTTTTTTCGTTTTTTGATTGACCCTTCGACAACGCTCAGGGCAAGTGATTAAACTCCGTTTTTCTTTGATTGATAATAATTGGTGCGGAGGTGATTAGGCTCCTTTATATATAATATTACTTGATGAACTTGATGGCGAACGGATATTTGAAATATTCTCCCTCATTCGTCCTGATGGTGGCCAAAATGGAGAAGACTATATTTACTATGGCCAAGGCCAATTGCAAGAATCCTGATATGCCCACAGGCCAAATCAACCGTCCAAAGTTAAAATTGTCGCTATCTATATGAATGTTCAAATTGTTAAGGTCGCTCAAACGATGGAACCCTAAAAAGTTCCAATCGAACAAGTCCGGCCAAAATCCTATGAAAAAAGGAATGGTGATCAAGCCGGCTATAATGGAGTACAACAAAATGCTTATTTGAAAGTTGAGCGCTTGCTTTCCATGGTAATCCACAAAATCGTGTTGCTTTTTGTTGGCGGTCCATAGAATCAGAGGAAGAATGAAATTCCCAAAAGGAATAAAATACTTCGAGAACATGGACGCGTGTATGATCGCGGATAAATTTCGTTCGTGTTTGGTGATTGTAGTTGCCATTTTCTGATTGATGTTTTTTGATTGTAAAAGGGTTAACCTATTAGCTTACCATGCAAATATATATCCAAAAGACAGTACTATGCAAAACAAAGTACTATAAATTAACATAATATTAACAATTATATTTTGCTTCAATTTGCCTATTTTTAAGCCAGTTAAACAAACAATATGGCATTGACACCCAGTAAAATCAATATGTTCACTTTTATGAAACTTCCTTCGGCATGGTGGTGCGGGGTTAGGCTCAAGTATATTGATGATAAACAAGCAGTAACTGCGGTAAAACACAAATGGAGAAATCAGAATCCGTTCAAATCCATGTTTTGGGCCGTTCAAGGAATGGCCGCCGAACTGAGTACCGGCGCTTTGGTGATGAACGAAATTCAAAAGAGTGGTAAAAGAGTGTCCATGCTTGTGGCCAACAACAAAGCTACCTTTACCAAAAAAGCTACGGGGCGCATCACTTTTACCTGTGAGGATGGCGAACAAATTGCCGCCGCCATTCAAAAAACCGTGGAAACCGGGGAGGGACAAACTTGTTGGATGAAATCCGTAGGGATAAACAAGGATGGGGTAGAGGTATCCACTTTTCATTTTGAGTGGACGGTGAAGGTGAAGAGGTGATCGGCGTTAATGTTAAAAGGTTGAAGGTATAAAGGTGAAAGAAGAATTGATTACATCTAAAGTGTAACAAAACAACTATCATTTCAACATATAAACAGAAATCAAGAAACTTAAAAACAATCAAAAAATGAACGCACACGAAATAGATTACCACATTTACGGCGAAGAAATGCAATATGTGGAAATAGAACTGGACCCACAGGAAGCCGTGGTTGCCGAAGCCGGCACTTTTATGATGATGGACCAAGATATCAAGATGGACACCATCTTCGGCGACGGATCTAATCAAGATACCGGCGTACTGGGTAAGATATTCTCTGCAGGTAAACGTTTGCTAACGGGCGAGAGTCTGTTTATGACCGCGTTTCTCAATATTGGCCAAGGAAAAAAACAGGTAAGCTTTGCTTCTCCTTATCCGGGTAAAATTGTTCCCATAGATCTTTCAGAGAAAGGAGGAAAGTTCATCTGTCAAAAAGATGCATTCCTATGTGCTGCCAAAGGCGTTTCTGTGGGCATTGAGTTCTCCAAAAAACTAGGACGTGGATTTTTTGGTGGCGAGGGCTTCATCATGCAAAAGTTGGAAGGGGACGGTATGGCCTTTGTACACGCAGGTGGGACCATGGCCAAGAAAACATTGGCAGCTGGCGAAACGCTTAGGGTGGATACAGGCTGTATTGTTGGTTTTTCCCAAACCGTGGATTATGATATCGAATTTATAGGGGGTATCCGCAACAAAGTATTTGGCGGGGAAGGACTTTTCTTTGCTACGCTGCGAGGTCCTGGAACCGTGTATGTCCAATCCTTGCCGTTCAGCAGGTTGGCCAGTCGGGTTTGGGCCGCTGCCCCAAGAGGTGGTGGCAAAGATAAGGGCGAAGGTAGCATCTTGGGCGGTCTCGGCGATTTGTTGGATGGGGATAATAGGTTCTAGGTTTTAGGAGTAAGGAGTCAGAAGTCGGATGTCAGAAAACTGATAACTGAAGGCCGATGTCACGGTATCTGAAAAAAACATTTCTTTTGTGGGTATGAATTTCAACGACCTGTTCCATTTTCTGGAAGAACTTCAAAAAAACAACAATAAGGAATGGATGGATGCAAACCGTAAATGGTACAAATCGCTCCGTAATGACTTTATCGCTTGGCTGGATGATTTGGACATGACCATGGCCCAACTCCATGATGATTATTACCCAACTCCGGGCAAAAAGGGCATCAATCGCATCAATAATAACTTGATGTTCCATCCGAATAAGCCCATTTATAAAGATCATTTTGGTGCGGGATTGGACAAAGCACCCAATTCTGCCGATTTTTATATCGAGATAGGCCTAAAACAATGTTTATTGGCAGGTGGTCGTTGGCGGCCCGATTCCAAAACACTACGGAGTATCCGAGATGCCATCGATTACAACGGAGAGGAATTGCAGGCGATTCTCGATAAACCATCATTCAAGAAAATGTTCGGAGGCTTGTACGAAGACGAAAAACTGGTATCGTCACCCAAAGGATTTTCCAACGACCATCCACATATCGAACTCTTGCGCAACAAAACTTTTGCCGTAGAACTCGAATTGTCCAAAGAAGAAGTGCTTCGGGATGATTTTAAAGAAAAAATTGTGGAAGTCTATAAAGAAATGCTTCCTTTTCGAGAATATCTTAACCAAGCTGTAACCGTTTAAATTTAAGCATGAAATACGGGAATATCAGAAATATTAGAAAAGAACTTTTGTCCGATAATTGGTACACTTTGAACAAGGTTACTTTTGAGTATCAGCGGGAAGACGGGGAATGGGAGACCCAAATTAGGGAAGCCTATGATCGGGGTAACGGGGCGGCCATTCTTTTGTACAATATTGAAAAGGGCACGATTATTTTGACCAAACAGTTTCGAATGCCCACGTATTTAAATGGCAACAAGGACGGAATGATGGTTGAAGTATGTGCAGGGCTTTTGGAAAAAGGCAATGCCGAAGAGACCATTAAAATGGAAGTGGAGGAAGAGACCGGGTATAAAATTGATCAGGTGGAAAAGGTGTTTGAAGCCTACATGTCGCCTGGTTCGGTCACCGAAATCCTTTATTTTTTTATTGGCCGGTATGAAGATGCCATGAAAGTGGGCGAGGGAGGTGGAGCGGAAGACGAGACAGAGAACATCGAGGTTTTGGAACTGGATTTTAAAGCAGCGATAAGCATGATGCAATCAGGTGAAATCAAAGATGCAAAGACCATTATGCTGTTACAATATGCCCAAATTCACGGAATTTTTGATCAGTAATTTTCATGCAAGTTTTTAAGGGTGCTGTACACAGTATCAAGTATTTCCGAGGTCGGTATGCGATAATGATTGTTCATAAAACTAAAGATGAGCAGCTTGCCCGATTTTGTTTTTACATATCCGCTTAAATTATAATTGTTCCCCACAGAACCCGATTTAGCAAATAAAAAAGGTTCCGTTGTTGGATCTTTCCATTGTTTTACGGTACTGTTCGGTCCCCACATGGGCATTATGCCAAACAAACGTTCTTCGGGAACTTCTTTGTGCAATTTTTCAAGAATCTGTACAAAGGACTTAGGGCTGAACAAATTGTAACGGGACAAACCGGAGCCATCTACCCAACGGGGTTGTTGGTCGAGGTCCTTTAAATGGGTGTTCAACATATGATTAATGGCCTTTTGGGTGCTCAAGGTGTCGGAAAGCATGCCAGAGGATGCCAAGAGTAATTGTTCGGCCAAAAAGTTATCGCTCCTAAATAGCATGCGCTTATAGATGGAATCTGTTTCTAAGCCATAAAGAGTCTGTTTCTCCCCTTCGGGAAAATGTTCGGACAATGTGATTTCTTTTCCAATGGCCGATTCCAATAAATGCTTCGTTAAACTATCACTGGTTATAAAAGGAACTTCCAAAGTGTCTGTTTCCGTTGGCGAAATATAAAACCGATTTACAAATTCATCTCGACTTAGGGTAGTGTCCTTTACCAAAACGGCTTGGGTGAGTTCACTCGGGCTAACGCTCAATCCATCGGTGTGTGAGGCAAAAATAACATTGCCGTACAGGGGCATGGTTGTTTTTTCGGGAGAAAAATAGGTTTCGTAATCTTCCCATGCCCAACCTGGCCCGTACCGGTCTTCGTCGTGGTTTTTTGTATAAAGGGCAATGGTATTTTGCTGCTTAAGCCAATTTATGGCACTGCTATCCTTTAAATGCGGATGTAACCAAGATGGGTCGCCCGTACCTTCAATAAAAAGAGTGTCTTGAGAAATTAAATATTTTAAAGTAGGTATATTTTTGGGCAGTAATTTTACCCCGGTGTAAAAAGTGACGATTTTGGTATTGCTGGCAGGTGTAAAATATTTTTCGCCATTTCGATTGTAAATTTCTTTACCTGTTTTGGCATCCACCACCAAAAGCCCATGAAATGAGTTTTCCAAAGTAGGCCTTGCCAATTCAGAGGTAATGGTTGTTTTTACGGATGCACAGCCGGCAAAAAGAAAGGCGAATAAAATAAACTTGGAGAAAAATAGTTTAAAGTTAAGGTTGGTACGGTTCATCGATTTTAACAAGAAGATTTTTATTTTTTAACTGAATTTTCAACTTTAAGCGGTGCTTTTTTATTAATTTAGGTACAACCTAACAATGCAATTTAATCAATTTAATATGCCTAGAGCTATGTTTGATTACACCAAAACTATTCTTCAAAAAGTTAGTTTTGATGTTAAACTTTTCACTAGGGAACTTCAAAAAGCAGTTTCGAGATTGTTGCCCAGTGAATTAGAGGAACTTAGAATCTGGTTGCAATTGTATATTGTGGACAAACCAGAACTACATTCAACATTAATTTTATTAAAAACATAAAACTAAAGCCGCTGAAAAGCGGCTTTTTATTTTTTGCCCAATGGGCTGATGATTTTTACATCCTGAAAAGCAATGGCTCCTCGAACGATACTGGAAATAACTTCGCGCAAAGCCTCTGTAATCTGAATTTTAAGCTCGCTTTTGTGGTAGATCAAACTGATTTCCCTGGCAGGGGATGGTTTTTCAAAGGACTTTAAGTTGACCCTTTTGTCTTCTTCCAAGTTTAAGGTGTTCAAGTAGGGCAACAAGGTCATGCCCATTCCTTCATCCGCTAAACTTACCAAAGTTTCAAAGCTCCCGCTTTCTATTTTAAATTGCTCCCCTCTTAGGCTTTGGGGCGCATTGCATAGGTTGATCACACCCTCCCTAAAGCAATGTCCATCCTGTAATAAAAGAATATCGCTCACATCCAGTTGGTCCGTTCGCAATAGTTCTTCGGAGGCCAATCGATGGTTTTTGGGCACATACCCCATAAATGGTTCATAATATAGTGGTCGTTCCTTAATAAACTCTATTTCCAAAGGAGTGGCAGCTATGCCCGCATCCAAATGCCCATCCAAAATATTCTTGATCATGGTCTGGGTCGATTGCTCCTTAATGATCAGGTTTACTTTGGGATACTTTTTTATAAAAGCGTTCAAAAACATGGGAAGTAAGGTAGGCATCACCGTTGGGATAATGCCCAGGGTATAGTCCCCTCCAATAAAACCTTTGTCTTGATCTACAATATCTTTGATGCGTTCCGCTTCTGCAACAATATTTTTTGCCTGTGCCACAATTTTTTTACCGACTTCGGTAATGGTAATCGGTTTTTTTCCCCGATCAAAAATTAAGATGTCGAGCTCGTCCTCCAATTTTTGAACCTGCATACTTAAAGTAGGTTGGGTAACAAAACTTTTTTCTGCAGCAAGGGTAAAGTTCTTGTACTCTGCAACGGCCAATACATATTGTAGCTGGGTAATCGTCATTAAGGGATAAGTTTAGGGCATAAATGTATGAAAAACTATCAGGCAAATCTATGGAAAATGGCAGATTTTGATGGACCGTATTGCAAATATAAAAGCTCGCACAATGGCGAGCTTTATCTTAGAAATTATGTGTTTTTGGATTAAAACCTAATGGTAAACTCCATGTCTTCTTTGTCTACTTCAAATTTGGCACCATCAAAAGTCGGAGGTCCCATGGCCATATCGTTGCCGGACATCCCATAACTTTCTTTGGGCATTCCGTTGGCCTCAAAATCCATTCGGTTGTTCCCGTTTATATCGTGCATGGCCATTATCGCGTAGTTACCTGGCTGCACATTGGTAAACGTTAAGGTTACCTTGCCATTTTCTATAGTGCTTTGAAGGTTTTGTACCCCGGGCCCTTTCATAAAAGTGTCGGCCGTATGAAGCCCAATAAGAACCTTTCCCTCATTACTGGTCACATTGTCGATGGTTACGGTTATGTCGATTCCGTTATTTTCTTGTGCCATGGCCAATAGACTTACAAAAAAGAAACTTAGAGCGAGTGTTACAGTTTTCATAATTATTGTTTTTGTTGTTTGTGTGTCCAAAATTGATAAAGAGGCCGGCATAATTAAAATTGAACATACCGAAATGTTGAATAAGGGGAGTGAATTGAACGGTGGTGTATGTTATGTCAATTCAGTTGTAAAAATCCACAGTTGGGTATTTTGTTTTGTGGTGGTCGAGGGTCGATGCGCAATTTTGTGGCATCAATCAAAACGAACAGACATGAAATTTATCATCAATCTATTTACCATTTTATTTTGCACGGGAGCAGTTTTTGCCCAACAGACCATCAGCGGAAAGGTGACCGATGCCAAAAAAAATCCGATTGAAGGAGCCAACATTTATTTGGAAGGTACCTACGATGGGGCTTCCTCCGATGCAAACGGCAATTTCAGTTTTGAAACAACAGAGGAAGGTCTGCAGACCTTGGTGATATCCATGTTGTCCTACGAGCCCCATTACGAGGCGGGAGATGTTTCTTTTTTTAAAGAGATCAACATTACATTGGTGGAATCTGTCAACTCCTTGTCCGGTGTAACCTTAACAGCAGGGACTTTTGAAGCGGGCGACAATTCCAAGGTATCGGTGCTCAAACCGTTGGATATTGTAACCACTGCTGGCGCGGCAGGTGATTTTGTGGCGGCATTGCAAACCTTGCCGGGAACTACAACAGTAAATGAAGATGGGCGTTTGTTCGTGAGAGGTGGTACCGCGAACGAAACACAAGTATTTATTGATGGACTTCGCGTATTTCAACCTTTCAACGCCACAGCCAACAATACACCCACTCGAGGCAGGTTTTCACCATTCCTCTTTAAGGGCATATCGTTTAGTACAGGAGGGTATTCAGCTGAGTATGGACAAGCACTTTCCAGTGTACTTTTGTTGAACACTACTGATGTTCCATTGCAAGAGAAAACGGATATTTCCATTATGTCCGTGGGGGGCGGACTGGGCCATACCGAGATTTGGGGCGATCAATCGTTGAGCATAAACACCTCTTACGTAAACCTTGCCCCGTACGAAGCATTGATTCCCTCCACACAGGGTGTAAACTGGAAAAGTCCCTACGAATCCATAGCCGGCGAAGGAGTGTTCAGGAGCAAAGGGGAGAAGAGTATGTTTAAACTTTACACTGGCTTTAACCATGCCAATTTGGATATTGAACAAGAGGATATCAATTTTGATGATTTTGTACGGTTTAGTTTAAAAAACAACAACCTATATTTTAACGCATCTTACAAGTATTATTTTAAGAACGATTGGAGCCTGACTTCTGGTGCCTCGATCGCATGGGATACGAACGACATCGGAATTGAAGCCGATAGGGTAGATAGCAAGGAAACCTCTTCCCACATAAAATTTAAGGCGCGTAAAAATTTTAGTAATCGATATGATTTGAGTTTTGGTGCGGAATATTTCAATACCAATTATAATGAAACGTACACTGATCTAAACAACGATTCATTTTTTAGTGGTTATAATGATGGACTCTGGGCCGCCTTTGCCGAATCCGATATTTTTTTGAGCAACAAATTTGCCATGAAATTGGGATTGCGGGCCACGCAAAGTTCTCTTTTGGACGAGTTTAATCTTTCTCCTAGAATTTCCTTGGCCTATAAACCGGGCAAGGATGGGCAGTTTTCTTTGGCATATGGCGATTTTTATCAACGACCGCTCACAGAAGTGGTCAAATTCGACCAAAATGTTCAAATGGAGAAGGCCACACATTATATACTTAACTATCAATATATTAAAAATGGAAAAACCTTTAGGACCGAGCTTTATTACAAGGACTATGATCAATTGGTGAAGTTTGATACCAACCTCCCACAGTTCAATTCCAATTACTCCAATACAGGAAATGGTTATGCCCAGGGAGTCGATGTTTTTTGGAGGGATAGCAAGAGCATAGAAAATTTGGATTACTGGGCTTCTTACTCTTACTTGGATACAGAACGCGATTATAGAAATTTTCCAGAAAGGGCAACGCCCAACTTCGCACCAAAGCATAATTTTTCCTTGGTTACCAAGTACTGGGTGGATAAATTAAGGTCCCAGGTCGGTCTTTCTTATTCCTATGGTTCCGGGAGGCCATATAACAACCCTAATACACCAGGCTTTTTACAAGAAAAGACAAGATCTTATAATAATTTGAGCTTTAACTGGGCCTACCTTATCGACCAACAGAAGATTTTGTATTTTTCTGTAAGCAATTTATTGGGTATCAATAATATTAGTAATTATCAATATGCGAATACCCCAAATATGGATGGGGTGTACAATCGAAGGGCGATTACGCCGCCGGCAGACAGTTTTTTCTTTGTTGGCTTTTTCTGGACCATCAGTAAGGATCGTAAAAGTAATCAGTTGGACAACCTATAACCTATTGCTGCATTTTAAGGTAATAGTCTACCGAGTGCCTGCCCGATCCATACACAATAAAAAAGAGGCACAAAACCAAAACAACAATGGAAAGGATAAGATTGTTCATATCCATTGTGCCCAAAAAATTAGTGAGTATGGCCCCGAAGATAATCGGGAGTTGGGCAATGGCGGCCCATCGGGTAAGTAAACCGACCACGATTAAAATACCACCAACAAAATGGGCAGGTACAATATAATGTAGAATGATCATGCCACCCGGGACGTCTTGAAAAGGGCGTCCCATTTCCTCCATTTCAACATGGTTGGACATAAACTCGATGCCCTTGACGAAAAGTATAACACCCAGTAGGATTCGTACCAAATCCAACACAAGGTAGGTGTGCGCATTAGCCCACTTATTGCAATCTTTGATGAGACCCATGGCGATGAAGTTTAAGATTACATTTATAAGATACTCATTTTTAAGTAATTATAAAAGAAATGCTAGGTAAGTTTTAATAGGTGGGACAAAAAAACCGATTAAGATTCAAGACTTAGGCGTTTGGAAGGGTCAATTCCATTTGAATGTCGCTCCGAACATACGGTGAGGTAATTCCGGTTATTTCAACAAAACCCAATTTTCGGTAAAGTGCCAGTGCAGGGGCCAATTTACGATTGCTCTCCAAAAATAGTTTTTTGGCACCAATGGAAATGGCCTTATCTATTATGTGCTGTCCTAGTAATTTGCCTATGCCTTTGCCTTGTGCTTTAGGGGAAACGCCCATTTTGGAAAGCTCTAGGTCAAAACCTTCGTATTTGCTGGGAACTAGTGCACATACACCAACAGGAGTTCCATCCATTAACGCCACAGCAATGTAACCGCCCTTATCCAAAATATACTCCTGTGGATAATAAAGGGTTAGGCGGTCCGTTTCTTCCATCTCGAAATATTTGGTGATCCACTCTTCGTTAAGAGACCTAAAAGCTTCTTTATAGGCTTCCGAAAACGGGACAATGGTAATGTGTTCTTGCATTGTGCAGGTTGGGAATATTTTGTCAAAAATAGATTGAATCTTTCTAACCCTCTATAAATTGAAACCTATTTTTTATGAATTTAAAAGACCTATCTATCAATCGGCCTTACCGTTCAACGAAAAAATTACCTGTTGGACGATAAAATATGTAGCTTTACATTATATTTAGTCATAAAATTCTTACAAGTCCCAAATCTTGCAAATGAAAAGTTTAGACAAATATCAACCTGTCCCAATCAGGAATATTAACCTACAAATCCCAATCGGCTATGGTGATAAAACTACCCCCGTTTTTTCGAACTACATTCCCGTTCCAATGTAGGCGCACTGTTTTTGTGCTTTTGACGGTTGTTTTTCTTGGTCTTCCCACGCAGGCCCAAGAAGAAAGCAATCCTTACGTGCGCTACGATGTCCCATTTCAGAACTTGTTGAAATTCAATAGGTTTTTGATCAACCCTACCTTTTCTTCCATTAGGGAAGACAAGTCTTACGTAAACTTTTTTCACAGAAGCCAAAGTGCTGATTTCGACAATAACCGTCAAAATTATTTTTTAAGTTACAGCGGCAGATTGAACGATCGAGTTGGCCTTGGCTTTAGTATTTACAACCAACAGGAGGGTGTAATTTCCAATTTAGGTGTAATGGCCAATTATTCCCACGGTGTCCGGTTGGGGAGTGAAAGTAGCCTGACATTTGGTGTGAACATTCCATATTATGTGAGCAGCTTCGACCCAAGTAGAGCGGTTGCACTAGAAGACGACCCAGTTTTAAGGGAAGCCAGTGAAAGCTCCATAATTTCGTTTCAGCCCGGACTGAATTTAAGTTTGGGAAGGTTCGATTTTGGCGTGTTCGCCCAAAACTTGGTGGACTATAATTTAAAAACAGGAGAGTCCCTTACCAGTTTTAACGAGAAGATTTTTTCGGGTCACGTTCAATATGCCCATCAATTTGAAAATGCAAGTGGCATTTTGGAAGATGGTCGTTTAATGCCCTTGGCTCGAGCTCGTTTCGAAGGCAGTGAGGACATCATCTTCGGGGGGGGCATAATTTTAGACCTTCCCAAATTAGGCTGGATTCAGGGAGGTTACGATCAATTCTATGGGGCATCGGCCGGTACGGGATTTAATTTGAACCAACGATTGTCCTTCGGTTATAACTTTGAGAAAAGCCTGAGCAATAGTATCGCCAACCTTGGAGTTACCCACGAAATATCTATTGCTTACTCCTTTGTGCCCAACCTTTCCAAAAATACATTTGTTGCCAACGATGAGGATGAGGAGAAAAAGAAGATTGAGAACACGGCTGTGGCAGAAGCGGAAAACAACACGGAAAAAACAAAACAAAAAAGTAAACTGGATGTAGAAACCACTTTACGACCATATAACAAAGAGGATAGGGCCTATTGGGAGGAGCGCATAGCCAAATTGCAAGAACAACAAGAAGATAGCTATGCCGTAATCGATGATCTGCTGTATCAAATAGATTCCATGAAACAAAGTAGGGAGCAGGATATGGAAGAACGTTTTGAAATGATGATGAGGATTGTAAAAAGACACAACGGAAATAAAATCCCCGATATTGAAAAGCATGCACAAAAATTGTACTTGGCGGATAGGAAAGACTTGGATGCCATTTATAAGGAAATCGAGGCCTCTACTACGAACACTTTGGCGGCGAACACTGCGAAGACATCAAAAGATGTCAAAACAAAAAAAGAAGGAACTTTTCATGGAGGAGCCTTTAAGCCCATCGAAAAATTCATCGATTTGGATGGAGTTGGGCAAGGGCACTATATCGTCGCCAATGTTTTTAAAAGCGAAGTTTATTTAAAAAACTTTATGCAAAAGCTCAAAAAAGAAGGATTGGATGCGCAATATTTTAAAAACCCGGATAATGGTCTAAACTATGTGTATTTGGCCAAATATGAGGAAAATGAGGATGCTTATGCCGCTTATAGATCTAAATTGAAAGGCAAGTACAAGGATGAAATTTGGATTATGCACGTGGAAAACTCAAGATATGCCAATTGGGCCGACACCATTTTTCAAGACATTGAATAAGAGGTTGTCGCCATTATCCACCTTTCATATGGTCGGCAATCCCTTTGCTGCCCGGGTCGGAACGTTCTTCTAACTCCGAAACTATCTTGTGATGGTCTTCCATTCGCGTTTGGGACAGTTTGTAGGTGGCTTGAAAATCGGATATTCTAATTTTAAATCCCACCACACCTTTGACTTGTCGCAATGTTTTGGGCGACATTTCTTTTAAGGATACGGGGTTTTTGGAATTCTTCTCGTACTTGTCCACCAGTCTGTGCATGGATTCCATGGTTTCTTCTTCGGTCAAGATCTGCAAATTGCCATACACATGTACCGCAATATAATTCCAGGTTGGGACTTCCTCTTCCTCGTACCATGATGAGGAAACGTAGGCATGTGGCCCGTTAAAAATGCATAGTACTTCCGTATTGGCAGTAAAATTTTTCCATTGCGGATTGGCCTTGGCAATATGGCCGACCAAAATATCGCTCCCGTCCACATCGGTTTCCAATTCCAAGGGAATGTGGGTGCCCCATGGCTTATGGTCCACAATATTGATTAAAATGCCAAAACTGTTTGCCCTTAAAAAATCTTTGATCTCATCAATGTTTTGATTTTGATAATGGGAAGGAATGTACATGGAACGCTTTGTTTGTTGGAACTAGGTGCTAAATTATAAATTAAAGTCTGCTTGGATAACAATTCATCCCCGAATGTTTACAGTTCGGTAATCCATTTTTTTACAAACCTTCTTTCTGGCCCAATTTTGTCCCATCAATAATTTATTTGAAACTACCGTACAATCTTTAAAAAACGACAGTCATGAAAAAACTAATTTTATCAATGGTATTACTGGGAACAGTAATGGTGAATGCTCAAGATCGCTATTCCAAAGGAATGGAAAAAGCTTTTGAGTTGTGGCAAAATCAAAAAGTGGTCGATGCATCCAACATGTTCGAACGTATTGCCACTGCCGAACCGGATAAGTGGTTGCCTTATTATTACGTTTCGCAGATAAACACGGTAATTTCTTTCGGAGAAAAGGACGAGGACAAACTCAGCAAACAATTGGAAAAAGCAAAAGAGTTTTTGGATGTGGCCAAGGCCATATCGCCCAATAATCCCGAACTTTTGATTCAAGAAGCACTAATCAATACCGCTTGGATCGCTTTTGATGGAGCAACCTATGGAATGACGCTCTCCCCTAAAAATGTGCAGCTGTACCAGCAAGCTATGGAAATCGATCCTCAAAATCCTAGGGTCATACTTTCCAAAGCAGAATGGGATATGGGTTCCGCGCGCTATTTTGGAAAGGACATTACGCCTTATTGCAAAGATGTGGAAAGGGCCTTGGAACTTTTTGCTACCTTTAAATCCGAAACGCCATTTTATCCAACCTGGGGGAAAGAGAGAGCAGAAGAAGTTTTGGCAAATTGTGGCAAATAAAATACCATGAAACTTTTTATCAAGGAATTTTTTAAAGCAATATTAGTGGGGATAGCTATTTTTATAGTTCTCCTCATTTTTTTCTATGTCAAAGGATGGCAGCTCACTTATCAAGAAATCTGGGTGGAGTTTTGGGAGAGCATGATTTTCTCCGTGATCATTTACATGCTTAATGCGGCCTCCTTTATAATTTTAATGCGCAAATACAATAAGGAACTTTTTACCAAGAAATATATTGGTTATGGAATATTGGGCAACATTGTTGCCTCCATCATTGGTATTGTTCTTGCCCGTCTTGTTTTAATGGTCGGGTTTTATCAAAAAACCATTGGACAGTTTTTGGAGGAGGAACAATCATCCTTTTACATTAGTTCCTTTGTGATCTCCATGATCGTTGCGCTCTTGTTCTATGCGGCATATTACTACAAATACTACAAGGAAAGACAGGTAAAGGAGCAAAAAATTATAGCAGGTTCAGCTTCTGCCCGTTTCGATGCCCTTAAAAACCAATTGGATCCCCACTTTTTGTTCAATAGTTTGAATGTACTCACAAGTTTAATCGAAGAAGACCCGCACCAGGCGCAGAACTTTACCACTTCGTTGTCCAAAGTGTACCGTTACGTATTGGAACAGAAGAATAAAGATTTGGTTACTGTGGACGAGGAATTAAAGTTCGCCCGGACCTATGTACGCTTGCTAAAAATGCGTTTTGAGGACAGTATTGTATTCGACATTCCAGATAGCTGTTCCCGACCCGAAGCCAAAATAGTTCCCCTTTCGTTACAACTTTTATTGGAAAATGCCGTAAAACATAATGTGGTGACGTCTTCCCGACCCTTGCATATCAAGGTTTTTGAACAGCAAGGTATGTTGGTGGTAAGCAACAATCTTCAAGAAAAGCAGGTAGTAAAGAAGAGTAGTGGGGTAGGACTTCAAAATATAAAACAGCGCTATCGCATACTAACCGATCGCGAGATGGTCATTAAAAAGACCGAGAACGAGTTTAGTGTGTTCCTGCCAATGCTTACTCAGAAATACACGATAATGGAAACACAGGAGCATTATATTGAAGAAAAACGCTATACAAAGGCAAAAGAACGGGTAAGGGCCATAAAGGACTTTTATGGCAATGTATTGGCCTATTGTATCGTAATTCCTTTTTTATGGTGGCTCAATTTCCGTACAACGGACTTTCTGTGGGCCATTTTCCCTAGTATTGGTTGGGGCTTTGGTGTACTGGTGCATGGTATGGAAGCCTATGGCTATAACCCCTTATGGGGCAAACGTTGGGAAGAGCGCAAGATCAAGGAGCTTATGGAGAAAGATGATTTTTGATCAATTGAGAATCAATGCAATACCGTTGCTCTAATGCATCGTAGCTTCATTCCAAACAGTAGTTGTGCGCCAGAACCACAATTCATCCCAATAAAATTACAATTCGGGAATTCACTTTTCTTTTTGATATGGGTTATTGCGAAGTTTGAACTGTAATCAAAAAACAACAGTCATGAAAAATTTTACAGAAGACCGATACTCCAGGGCAAAGGAAAGAGTGGAGAACCTCAAAGGATTCTTTTATAGCCTGATCTCTTATTGTGTAATTATACCTTTATTGGTGTACATTAACTATAGGACCACCGATATTCCGTGGGCATTGTTCCCCGCAGCAGGATGGGGCTTGGGACTGTTGTTCCAGGGGCTTACAGCTTACGGACGAAACCCTATCTTGGGAAAGGAATGGGAAGAGCGTAAGATTCAGGAGTTTATGAACAACAAAGAATTTTAAGAATGCGTAATTTTAACTATAACACCACATCAAACTATAAAACTATGGAAAATATGGATAACGAAAACAAATACATTAGGGCAAGGGAACGAGTGGACGAGCTTAAAAAGTTCTACGGTAACCTTACTTCCTATGTGCTGGTAATTTCCGGATTGGCCTTGATCAATTACTTTTCCAACGGATTTGGGTATATGTGGTTTCTATGGGCAGCATTTGGATGGGGAATCGGATTGCTTTTCCATGCCTTGAAGACCTTTGATCTAAACCCATTTTTTGGCAAGCAATGGGAAAAGCGTAAGATAGAGGAATTTATGCGGGAGGATGAAAAGAACAATAAATGGAAATAATCGTGGAAAACTTTAATAAAGAAAAATATAATAGAGCAAAAAAACGGGTAGAGGAGATCAAAGGCTTCTATATCCATTCTGCAATATATATAGTGATCAATACTTTTATTTTGATCAATATTTACGTGAGAACAGACAATTTTTGGCAGTGGGAACATTTCATCACTTTAGTGGCCTGGGGCATAGGGTTAATGTTCCACGCATCCAAGACATTTGGTGTAAACCCATTTTTGGGCAGGGATTGGGAACAGCGCCAAATACAAAAGTACATGGACGAGGACAAAGAGGAAATGAAAAAATATAAGTAAGCGTGATGGAGAACAAAAACATTTCTTTGGAGGCGGCCAAAAAACGGGTTAAAGAACTGAAAGGATATTACAGGCATATTATGATCTTTGTGATCGTAAACGGTATTCTGGTATTGTTAAGAACAGGGGTGCTCAATTCACTTTTACCAGTGGCATTTCCAAAAGAATCATATTATTACGAATGGGTAAATGCCAATATTTTGATTTGGGGAGTGATATTGCTTGTACATACTTTGATTATTTTTAGGCATAAAATCACTTTCTTTAAAAAATGGGAAGAACGCCAGATCCAAAAATATATGGAAGAGGATGAAACCAATGATTATTGATAGATCTAAATTCTTAAATAAAAGAAGACCAGCATAACCAAATACAACCAAAATTACATGAATGTCCTAATAATCGAAGACGAAAAACCAGCGGCAAGACGATTATCCAGATTGCTTTCAGAATTGGAAATTGATGTTTCCACCATGTTGCATTCGGTGGAAGATTCCATTGTTTGGTTTCAAGATAATCCACATCCCGATCTGATCTTTCTGGATATCCAATTATCAGATGGTCTTTCCTTCGAAATTTTTGATGTGGTCGAGGTAAAAAGTGCCATAATTTTCACCACTGCTTATGATGAATATGCACTACAGGCTTTTAAGTTGAACAGCATTGATTATTTACTAAAACCTATTGATGAGGAAGAGTTGGAAAGTGCGGTTAAAAAGTACAGGGATTTTAAGCCGGAAAACCGAAAAATCCCGGTCGATTTTAACGACATAAAAAAGCTCTTGATAAACCCTTTGGAACGTGAGTACAAAAAACGTTTTACGGCCAAGGTGGGACAGCACTTAAAAATTATAAATGCGGACGAAGTAGAATGTTTTTATAGTGAGAACAAAGGTACCTATGCGGCGACTTCGGACGGTAGAAATTATTTGCTGGATACTACCCTGGAGCAATTGGAGGAGGAGTTGGAACCACATACTTTTTTTAGGGTGAGCCGAAAGTTCTACGTGAACATCAACCATATAGCAGACATTATTTCATACACCAATTCAAGGCTTCAAATTAAGCTCAACCATTTTAATGAGCACGAAATTATTGTAAGTAGGGAAAGAGTAAGAGACTTCAAGCTATGGTTGGAGTAAAGAGTCTTAATAATCTGGATTTCATATGTTTAATATGAATAAAAATAAATTATAAATTTTTCTTATAGTGCCTTTTTTGACCCATGCGATCTATTTTTCCTCAATCCGATTATCGTCGAAGGCCGAAGGCAGCAGTTTGGGAATCAATTTAATGAAAATTGGTAAAAGTACCGCCCCGCCGGGCAACATAAAAATGGCCAATGAGGGTATGCTCTTAAAAATATCCAACAATTGGTTCTGCACTTTTTTCTTTTCTTCCGGGCTTAGATCTTTAATGGTCGACTTGGATAAAAGGGAGACCAATTCCCGACTTTCAGTAAGTTCTTTTTTTAATCTTTTGCTATTTCTCAGGATTAGTTTGGTGACATTTTTGGACATCCCATCATAGAATTGAACAGCTAAATTTTTGTTGTTCAAGTAGGCTATTTTTTCCTTGTTTTCCTCAAAGAAATTCTTCACAAATTTCAGCTCGGATTCTATCTCTTTTTTAGTCTTTTTCAAGTCCTTCCCCAACCCAAAAATATAGTCGGTTTCAGTATAGTCCAAAGTCTTGTCTTCCCAGATGGTCAAGCAGGCCATATCCAAGAAATAATCTCTCTCGTTCTCAGTAAAATTTCGGGACAGTAAATCGGTGTAATCACCATCATATTTTGCCTCGTCCAGATCAACATAGGTTAAGGAAGAACCCAATAATTGTATCAGTTTTGCATCGGACTCGTGGGTTTCTTTGGCGTTTAGTGCATGGTACACAATGTTGATGGTAACGTACTCCAAAAGTTGGGCATGCTCCATAACATTATTGTTCCCACGAAGGTATACCATAAAAATTAGTATATCCACATAGAGCAAAGAATTGGTTAGGCTATTGCCAAATGCCCGGCTAAAGGTATTATCGCTCAAATAAATTCTGGAATCGATCAGTTTTTCCAGTTGGGATTCTGTTTTGGAACCACTAAATATTTTGTTTAGATAGGATACACGGCTAACATTAAGGGATTGATAATACTCGAATACTTTTTCCACGAAGGCTTCAAAATCGTTCTTTCCCACCTCAAAAGTATAGGTAAAATATAGAGCGGAAAGGAGATTGATCTTGGCAATTTCGTCTTCTGTTAAAGTGTGTTCCACTTCAATAAAGGAGGGTATGTCCAAGTGAACGCCATAAACGAACCCATTTGTCTTTAGTTCTTGGTACATACTGTCAAAGTCTTCAAAGAGAGAAGACTCTTGATTAACAAGGTGGCCGAACTTATTGATCCATCCGGATGCAGAAGGGTTCATGTAACTGAATTAAGAGGTCAAAGTAAAACAATTTCCACGACTTTGGTTTATGGTAAGGGCATCTCATCGCTAAAATACGGTTAAGATGATTTTAACATTTTAAAACCAAACCGCTTCCCGCAAGGTTCCGTAAGTAGGGTTGAACGTAACTTAAAAAACAAGTAACATGAAAAAAACAATGAAATGGCTATTTGGCCTAGGTGTCTTGGTAACCGCTGCAACTATCTTGATTTCCGCGGACCATATTGACGCACCTTCATCTGCAGGAACCAGTGCGGATATTGCCGATTTTTATGCTTTTGAACCAAACGAGGGTTCTGATAACACCGTTTTTGTGGTGGATTTGCAATCCAATGTACTCCCCGATTTAGCTTACGGAACATTTGATGAGAACGTACTTACTGAAATCAATATTGATTTGGATGGTGACCTTGTGGAAGATCAGGTTATTCAGGCCATTGCGCGTGATGGGAGAATGTATTTTTTTGGTCCTACCGCACCTGCACAAACCGGATTGAATAGTGAAGTGTACACCGATGCCGCATTGGGAGACGTGGAAATTTCTTCGAGCACTGCCATTGTGGAGACTACCTCGGATGGTGTTTCCCTTTTCGCAGGACCAAGACAAGACCCTTTCTTTTTCGATTTCTTCCAATTTAATGCGGTGATTTCTCCAGAACTGGATTCTGCTCCGAACGGATTTTTACCTCCAGAGGAGGCTGCCGACACCTTTGATGGCGCCAATACGATGTCCATCATTGTGGAAATTCCCAATAGCATGTTGGGCACGCCAACAGCAACCAATGCTTTGGGACTTTTGGTGTATAAAACTTGGGTCACCACAAACAGAAAACAATAAGAAACTTTAAAACTGTACTATGAGACTAAGACAATCTTTCTATATCACAACTCTTTTGCTGAGCCTTTGCCTGGTTATCGGCTGTAACAATGATGACAACGGAACCTACATGGACGACGACCTTATGATGGATGATGACAATATGGACAGTGTTGACTTTGCGGGGACATTTGCACAGGTGGACCATATTGGCCGCCCAGGAATCAATACCACGCTAAGTTTTGACACGGAAGGCGAGCCAAGTGTAAAGGATGCCCATAACATCACGGTCCCTTCTGAGATGACTGCTGCCTTCCAGGCAGGATTTCAGGCCCGATTGGAGCAATATCATGATGTATACGCCCTTAAACTGGGATTGGACCCTGCCGATGTGGATTACGAAAACAATATTTTGGGACTGGACGCTGCAACGTTGACCACTGTCTTGTCGGCAGATGTTTTGGAGGTCGCTCCAGATTTGCCCACAACCTATTTTAACCCCGGTACAGATCTGGATAACGATGGAAGCATTTTGGTACCGGACGGTGATGAGGTAGCCCTTACAGGGAGACATCCAAACGACGACATTATTGATGTGTCCCTGATCTTATTTTTCGGAGGAATGCAAGGTGACCGCTTTAGCGGACAGGATTTGGATAATGATGGAATGGCAGATTTGCCAAGACTGACTTCGGACGGTGTGGGGCTAACAGCTAGTATATCGAATACCTTTCCTTATTTGGGAGCACCAGAATAATTGCTATGAAAGAGAAGGGGAGGGGAAAGTTCTTTCTTCTCCCTTTTGTAATAAAAACAACAACAATAAGATGAAAACAATAAAATTTCACACCATTTTAATGCCGATGATACTGTTTTTGGTATCATGTCAGCAACAAGAAACAGAATTCAAGACCAATAGGCAGGATTATGATATATATCTGGCCGCTGCACCTGCTAAGGCTACCTCAAAGTACTTTCAGCTTTGGGACGATAAAATTAAATCGGATAGTGTACAATTGCTCAGTTTGGGGAACGTGGCAAGTGAGTATAACCGATTTTTTAGTGGGACTGGTAATATTCAGTATTTAAAGGACGCGGAACGATCCCTAAAAAAGGCAGTGGAAATTGCTGCCGTTGGTAAGGCGGGATACCTCCGGGCGTTGGCCAGAAATTACATCTCGCAGCACCGGTTTAGGGAGGCCCTGGAGTTAGCGGAAAAAGCCCAGAGCTTTGGTAGTGGTGTAAATGAGACCCAAAGCCTTCTATTTGATCTTCATATGGAATTGGGGAATTATGATCTCGCCAATCAATACTTGGATAGCATTCAGAATATGTCCGACTTTGGTTATCTGATACGAGTGGCCAAATGGAACGATTACAAAGGAGATTTGGATATTGCGATCCAGTTTATGGAAAAGGCCACAGCCCGAGCAGAATCCTCCAAAAACAAAGGATTACTATTGTGGTCCTATACCAACTTGGGTGACTTTTACGGTCATGCTGGAAGAATCGAGGAGTCCTATAACCGTTATCTACGTGCATTGCACATTGATCCCCAGAATGCGTATGCAAAAAAAAGTATTGCATGGATTGTTTACTCCCATGAAAGAAATGGTAGGGAAGCCCTGCGCATTCTGGATTCCATAATGCAAAAGAACCAATCCCCTGAATATTATTTACTGAAGGCCGAGATTGCCGATTTTATGAACAACGATATGCTTCGGGTGCAAGCCTTGGATGATTATTACAAAATAGTCGGAAACAATCCTCAATATGGCGATATGTACAATGCCTACAATTTAGATTTTTTGTTGGAGATGGATGTGGAGCAAAAAGCCTATAAACTTGCTCAGGAAGAGGTGAACAACAGGCCTACGCCAGAATCTTATGGTTGGCTGGCCTACAGTTTATTGCACATGGGAGAAAAGAAAAAAGCCTTGGAGCTGGTAGAAAAGCATGTAATGGGCGCCACTTTTGAGCCAGCCATTCTTCATCAAGCCGCTGAAGTCTATAAAGCAAATGGGCTGATGGAAAAAGTGAGAGAACTAAAACAGGAATTGTTGGAAGCGGCATATGAGCTTGGTCCCATAAAAGAAGCTCAGATAGCTGGTCTTTAATTTTTATCCTGCAAAGAGCAAGGTTGCAGATCGTTACGATCTCGGCTTGGTTGTTGTTTTTAGGTACGCCGCGGCATTAAGCCGTGGCGCTTTTTATTCTTTCGGCACTATTTCTTTGGTTTCGGCAACCTCTTCATGCAGTATCTCGATACCTTTTTGAATGACCAAATTGGTTGGAATGGTGATTTGTTTACCATCATCGGTCCGCATAAAAAGATAAAACCCACTAATGTCCTCTACCTTTCCGGTCCAATCAAAGTCCTTGTCCATTACACGAATTCTATCGCCTAAACGCAGAGGATGGCTAAAAAACAGGATTACGCTGGCCGTTAAATTGGAGAGTATGGACCATTGAGCCACAAATCCCACACCTAAAATTGCCAACACGGACGAGAGAAACAATGAGATGTCTTCCAGATTGACCCCCCAGATAAACGATAGTCCGAGAAAGGCCAAAATAAAGAACAGAATATTGTTGAGGTAGAAAATAACTTTCCTACTGTTCATGTCTATCGAACTCGAACGTCCAAACCGCCTAATGGCATTTTTGTTCAAATAATGGAGCGAGAACACAATAACGAGCAGAATTATGGTGTATAGAAAATCGGTTTTAAAAGTCATTGTATCAATCATGGTGGTACTTTGCAAATTTGAATTAACTTAAGGATCTAAACTACGAATAAACCTTTTCACTTTATATGCCATGAAAACAGATTTTGAAGAAAATTCATGGGTAATAAATTACTCACCGGACAATTACTACAACAGAAAATTTACGATCACCGATGATTCAGTGCTATCCAAGGGAGATAAGTCTATAACTTGGATAAATACTTACGGTTTGCAGTATATGGATGAATTCCGCCAGATGGTAAACGGGAACAATCTCGATGATTTCTTGTTACGCCTTCTGTTGAACCAGAAAATGGGGAACAAGGTCATTGAGCTGGAAGACCAATTGTTCATTGCGGCCAGAATCCTAAAAACCGAACACGATAGTATGGAATCCGAACAAATGTACTTTGTGGTATCCAAGGATTTTGTGTGGTGCATACAGGAAAAATGGGGAGATCATTTTGATTGGATCAGGCAACGTATATTTGAAAATAAGGGCATTATCCGTAAAAAACGAGCAGATTATCTTTTGTTTTTTATACTGGAAACCTTGATAGCGAACTATAAGGAAAAGTATGAAGAGACCGTACTGATGGAAAATGCGTTGGAAGCCATCGTAAAACAGGAACCAACACCGGAATTTATGTTTGAGGTAGAACAAAAAAAAGCTATTATTCAAGATTTTAAAAAAGCGTCTCACGGCCTTAGGGACATAATTATTAAACTGGAGAGGGTAGAGGTAAAAGGATTTCAGACCAAATATTTTAGTGAACTTCGAGAGCAGATCAGTGGGCTGATCATGGACATCGATTCGGATATAATGGAACTTGAGAGCCAGATAAATCTTTTTTTTAGTATGCAGGGCCACCGTTTGAACGAAGTAATGAAAACCTTGACCATTTTCTCTGTGGTTTTTATTCCACTCACATTTTTGGCGGGCATTTATGGGATGAATTTTGATAACATGCCAGAACTTCGGCTTGCCAATGGGTACTTTATTTTGTTGGGGGTTATGCTGATCGTTGTATTGGTCACCATCATAATTTTTAAACGAAAAAAATGGTTTTAGCCCTCTAAAGCCGATGTTCTGTTACATATTTTTCTTTTTTGATAGGGTATATGGATTTTTTATTCAATGATAAACATCATATTCCCGCAGGGAGTGTCACACTAGTTTTGCTTCATCAATTAAAATTAACACACGATGAAAAAAAGAATACTAGCAGCTGTGGTCGCTTTAATGGGATTGGGCAATTTGGTAATTGCACAGGACGCCCCTGTGGATGATAGCAGTAAATGGCAGTTTAGATTAAGAGGTATTGTGGTAACTCCCGATGAGAGCGCGGATATAGAGGCCATAGGCGGAGATGTGGATATTTCGACCACTGTTGTACCAGAATTTGACATAAGTTATTTTTTTGATGATAATTGGTCCTTGGAATTGATTTTGGCCACGGCCAAACACGATGTGGAAGCCATTGGGACCGCCGCGGGAGATATTGATCTGGGGCATGTTTGGTTGTTGCCTCCAACATTGACCGCTCAGTACCATTTTACAGGAGGCAATCTTGTTCCGTATTTGGGCGCTGGTCCAAATTTGACCTTGTTCTATGGTGTTGATGAAGGACCCATTGCAGATGATGTGGATTACGATACAGCTGTTGGCTTTGCCCTACAAGGAGGTTTCGATTTTATGCTCAACGATAAATGGTTTTTGAACTTCGATGTTAAAAAACTGTTCTTGAACACTACGGCAACCGTAAATGCGACCACAGCTTTGGGTGCCACGGTAGAGGCCGATGTGGATATAAACCCATGGATTTTTGGAGTGGGCGTAGGTATAAAACTTTAATATTCGATTGTTTTTTTAGGTAATCTAAGTTTTGAAGGCAGTTCGGTTTATGCTGGGCTGCCTTCTTTTTTATGTTTAGACACCAACCGCACCCAAGGTGTACAATTGCTCCAGCGTTGGTGTCTCGCTTCCGCCCTCAGGTTCCAAGGTGATGCCAAAGGCTTCAGATTCGTTGGAATTTTCCAAGGTAAAGAGTTTATTGTCCTGCGATGCAAAATCATCCAATAGGCCTAGGCTGGTGGGGGTAAGTGGGTCCAATTTTAATGACCAAACTTGGTAGGTGAATCCCTCAGGAGGTTCGGGAAGCCCTTGGGCATCGATAATAACTTTCTGTTCTTCCTTGTTCCAATAAGCTTTCGCATAGGAGGAAGGAGAGATGGTTTGCCCACCAAGGGCAATTACGGAAACATCTTTATCCCTGATTTCTTGCAACAGCATTTCCTTTGAGGTGATTTCCGCTTGGGTATCGGATAAGATATCTTCCAGACTTTGCTTTTCTTGGTTGGTAAGCTCAATTTGGTTCTTGAGCTTGTTGTTTTCCGTGTACAACCAGAACAGCCCTACGGCCAATAATACCGATGCTGCCCAGCCCAAGTAGCTGCCCCAAGTAGTTCCACTACTTTTGGAAGCTTCTGGAGTAAACGGAATAACATCGTCTATTTCTTCCTTTATCTTGGCAAAACCGTTTTCCGGCATTTTGGGCGAAGCGGCTTCCGTTAGCTGTAGAACAGCATTTTCGATTGCCTCGATTTCCTTTTGTATTTGGGGGTACTGAAGCGCATAGTGCTGCACCTCAAGAATTTCTTCAGGTGACAGGGCCCCAGCTACGTAGAGTTCCAAAATTCCAGATGCTATGTAAGCTTTCACATCCATGCTTATGCCATATTTTTTCTAATGCTCGAAATACAGCTTCTTATTCGTGTCTTTATAGTGCCAATTGGCGTATTCAGCTCTTTGGCGGCTTCTTTTTGGGTGTATCCCTTAAAGTAAAGCATATCTATCAACAAAATACATTTTTCCTTCAATCCTTTTAGGAGAGACTGAAGTCCGATAGTATCCATTTTACTGTTCAGATCCTCACTGTTTTCAAAAATACCTACGAGAGAATCAACAGCAAGGTTCTTTTTTTGGTTTTTATGGCTTTTTGAACGCACTTCGTCGATGGCGGCATTCCTTGCGATATTCAGTAACCAGGTGAAAAATCGACCTTTCGAAGCATCGTACTGATCTGATTTTTCCCAGACCTTCACAAAAACATCCTGACAGATTTCTTGGGAGCGTTCCGCATCCTTCAAGATTACATTAATAACACCACATATGTTTTCCGCATACATATGGTACAAGGTTTCAAAGGCAGCGCTATCCTTTTTTTGAAATTGTTGTATGAGGTTGTCCAAGTTCATTGAAGTGGCTAAATATATAAAAAAAGAGCTGCAACATGCAGCTCTTTTATTATTTTTTAGTCTCGGAAGACTTCTATTTTTGCTCCAACAATACCGATGCATTGATGGCAACCTCCTCCCAAGTTTTACTTACACCATCCGGGCCAGTGTGCAAAATTTCGCATGCTTCGTGCAAAGAGGCCAGGGCATTAAGGGCATCCCATTGCTTTAGGTCCATTACTCCGGAAAAATTCACCTGGTTATCGTCCATAATTTCGTATTCCATGGGCAAATCGGTAGTAACTCCGTTCATGCTAAGTTTAACCGAGCAACTTTTATCTTCGGAAAACATAAAGGTTCCGGTAATAGTTTGGGTCTCTGCCATTTTTTCAAAAAAGAATTCGATGATTTTTGGGTCTCGAACTTCCGTTGGGTCATTGGTGAAAAGACTGCTTACCGGGATGGAAAACTCAAGTCCGTTCAAGGTTTCCATTGGTGTTTCGCCAGCTGAATACTTTAATTCTACCTCTTTGAATGTTCCTCCAACAGGAACTTTGTCGGTAGTTTTGTAAGCGGTGAAATTTACACTGGTGGAATCCTGCACAATACTGTAGGCCGATGCCATTTCTTCAGTTTGCTCTTCGGGTTTTTCCTCTTTTTTGTTTTGCTTACAGCTAAATGCGGTAATGAAAAGAATGCTCAATGCTGCAATCTGTATTTTTTTCATTTTGGAAGTTTTAATTTTCTACTAAGTTATGGATTATTAAAGGGGCTGTCAATAAAAAAGCTGCCCATTGGACAGCTTTTTGTTTTTTAACGTTTTATAGAACTTACTGGATGATGCCTGTACAAGCAATTCTGGCACCTGCGGCACCTGATGGTTGAGAGGTAAGGTCATCAGCACCTTGGTGCACTATAACAGCCTTTCCCAAAATATTTTTAGTATCGTCATCACAGCCAATACACCATTCATCTGTAGAAAACTCCATTGTGGCTGTACCGTCGGCGTTGGCTGTAAAATTACCGATATCTCCTTTGTGGTACCCCTCTTCGGAACCCCATTCTCCATGTGGTTGAAAAGTTGGGTTCCAGTGTCCTCCGGTGGATTTGCCGTCAGGCGAGGAGCAATCTGCCTTTTCGTGCAAGTGTATGGCATGTTCACCTTCATTTAATCCAGTAAAGGTGGCCCTCATAATTACCTCATTACTGTTTTCTGTAAAAACAACTTCGCCATTTACATTGCTATCACTCTTGGGTTCCATGGTAAAGGTGATTACTTCGGGATCTAGGGTTTCAACTACCTGATCAATGGTCTCTTCTACCTCCACTGATGTTTCTGTGGCCTCTTTTTTTGCTTGTTTACAGCTAAAAGCAGCTATAAATACTAATGTTAAGACAGTTATTTGTACTTTTTTCATTAAAACAATCGTTTTTTAGGTTAGCCTTTAATTTAGGCATTAAAAGTACTGTTGTCAAACATTTAGCAATCGAATTTTTATGGCTTCTTTTTTTTGAACAGACCTCTAAGATCTGGATTATAAAAAACTGCGAACTGTAACCGATCGTAAACGGCATTTTGGAACTGGTTTCTTAAATACCCTATTTGGATGCTACTGTTTTCCGTAACATTTACCCCTAGCGCTCCATATAATCGATTTTGCCCAAAGAGATCGTCCTGCAGATTGATAAATAGTTCATCATAAAAATTCAGAAAGAAGGTATTGGTCAGTGGCAATGTCATCTGAATGCGATATCGCGCGCGATGTTGGGTTTCGGTATAGTCGCCAAAATCCAAAAAGCGCTGCTCTAATCGGTACCGGTGTTCGAACAAGAACTCCCAAACTTTGTTTTTAAGAATAAATTGCTCAAAGATTCGATGTTCCTTGGAGTTGATCTCCCCTTCAAATTCGAAAAAGGAGTTGTCCGTATCTATAAAAGCATAACCTGCGGTTGCAATGGCATTGGGGTCAATGTGATAATTAAGTCCTGTTCTAAGCAACATTTGATTAAAGTTACTGGTGGTTTCATAAAACCTGAACTGTGCTTCGGAATGGATGCTAAAGCGTTCAGAGATTTTATTGGTGCCAAAGTACATGAACCAAGAACCGGTTTCGTCCTCGCCAGGTTGTTGCGCGTTTACATATCCCGATATAAGTATAAAAAATAGGGCTGCTAATTTTCTGATCATTTATTCTTTGTTTAGTTACTATATTCAAAATACCATTGTCGAATGCTTTTTAAATGAGTTCAATAGCGAACCCAGATTTTGTCTAAGCTTGACAACGGTATTTTGAAAACATCAATTTTTAATTAAGGTTAAAGTTTTTGGTTTCTTTAAAAGGGGAAAGGTCCAATGATTCAATGGATGATCTATAAGATTTCCATGGGTCATTAAAGAATGTATTGGTCTTGTCCAATGCCGTTTTTAGTTCTTGTTCTGCGAACTCTATCAACCTTTTTTCGGTCGAAGTAATTCCGGTTTTTCTTGTGCCCACATAATAGGAGGCATTTCCAATTCTTGACATTACGGTTGGCTCGGGATTCCGAACAATACCTTGGCGTTTGTCGTCCTTTCCTAAATACAGGGCGACGATGGAATCTATTTGCTTAACTATTTCTTCGGAAGCTTTGATCTGTTCTTTGAACTTATCCTTGTCCAATTCCTTTAGCTCTTTTTTGAACGAATTGGCCAAATCTTTGCTTTCTACCAACTGTTTTACTGCGTCCGCTGCGGTTTGGGAAAAACCTTCAAGTTTTTTTCCTGTTTCATAAACTTCGTTTACGGAAGCCATATTAACGTCCAATCTAGGATCGGTCTTAACGGTTATCGAGGTCGAATCGGTGGCATCGCCATAGATAACTTTTACTTTGTATGTGCCGGGCTTTACATCGACCCCTCCACGCTCTCGGGTATTTTTTCTGATGGTTCTAGAGGGTCTGTCCGGTCCCTTTTCGTCCAAATTCCAGTAAACCCTGTGGAAACCAGCTTTTTCCGGTGTTTTGTATTTAAGGGTACGGATAAGTCGGTCTCCGTCATAAAATTCGAAGAAAATGGAGTCTTTGGTCTTTTGACCTTTGCTCTCCTCTTTTTTATCTTCCTCATCGGTGTCTTCGTCTTTTTTATCCTTCTGTTTGGCCATTTTACTTCCCTCTTTCAAATAATAGGTGATCATGGCGCCCGACCTTCGGTTTTCTGCATTATAGAGGGCATCGGCTCCAAAACGGCTCCCTGTTGGCTGTTGGTAAGCGGCCAAATAGGCATCGGGGCTTTCGAACAGTTCTATTTCTTTTTGAAGAATTGTGGTATTTCCTGCAATTTCTCTTAAAGGCCGAATATCGTCCAAGACCCATGCGGCCCTACCAAAGGTTCCGATGACCAAATCTTGTTCTCTTGGGTGTATGGCCAAATCTTTGGTGGAAACGGTTGGGAAACCTTTGTTCCATTTTTTCCAGCTGTTTCCGGCATTCAATGAGATGTAAAGCCCATCATCTGTTCCAAGAAACATCAGGTTTGGATTTTTTGGGTCTTCGATTATGGACAAAGCATAGCTTTCCACATCTTTTTCGTCGACTATGCGCGTCCACGTTTTACCATAATCCGTGGTTCTATATGCATAAGGTGTATAGTTGAATCTTCTATAATCGTTGGCCACTAATAATGCCTCTCCTTTATTGTTGTGCGATGCCTTTATCTGCGGAATCCAACTTCCTGTGGGCAGCCCCTTGATATTTTTGGTTACCTCGGTCCAAGTTTCGCCTCCGTTTAGTGTGTAATGTACACGTCCATCGTCCGTACCCACCCATAACATGTTACGTTCCACTGGAGATGGTTCTATCACAAGAATGGTACAATGATTTTCCGCACCGGTAGCATCCATGGTCAGACCACCACTTTCACTTTGTTTTTGTTTTTCTTTGTCATTAGTGGTCAGATCGGGCGAAATTACTTCCCAGGTCAACCCCTTATCCGAGGATTTGTGAACAAACTGACTTCCAAAGTAAACGGTACCGTTATCAAAAGGGTCTTGACCAATAGCTGCGTTCCAATTAAATCGGAGCATGGTATCGGCATCCGGTGAGGTCGGGCGAACAATGTAGCTGTTGCCCGTTTTCCAGTCATAACGCCTTACATTGCCTTGTTGGCTCATGGCATAACCGAACTGGCTGTTGTCCTTGTCCGGAACTACATCAAATCCATCGCCAAAAGCAATTTCTTGCCAGTAGCTGTTTCTTATGCCCTGGGATTTCCAAACATAGGCAGGTCCTCTCCAAGAACCGTTGTCCTGCATTCCCCCGTATACATTGTAGGGGTATTCGTTGTCCGTACTAATATGATAGAATTGTGCAACAGGTAAATTACCAATAAATCGCCAAGATTCGCCTCCATTTTTTGTGATATTCAATCCGCCATCGTTGCCATCCAACATGAATTGGCCATTTTCTGGGTGGATCCACCAGGCATGGTGATCGGGGTGTATTCCATTGTTTGCGCCATAGGCGGGCATTAACTGTTTAAAATTTTTGCCTCCATCTTCCGAAACGTTCACATAAGTAAAAACCGAATATACCCTGTTTTCGTTTTGAGGGTCTACATAAATTTCTGAATAATAGAAAGGACGGTTACCGATATCGCTCTTATCGTTGATCTTGGCCCATGTAAAACCTCCATCCGTAGATTTGTACAATGCATTTTTTTTGGCCTCTACCAAAGCATAGACAATATTGGGCTTGTTTCTGGCGATAGCTACGCCTATTCTTCCCAAATTTCCTTTGGGCAATCCATCTTCCGAAGTTATTTTTTTCCAAGTTTCACCACCATCGTGTGTGATATGTAGCCCGCTTCCTTCGCCTCCGGAGTTAAAGAACCAAGGTTCTCTTTTGTGCTCCCACATGGCTGCTATAATCTTATTTGGATTGGTGGGGTCCATTACCATATCTGCGACCCCGGTCTTGTTGTTAACGAACAAAATCTTGTTCCAAGTTTTTCCGCCATCCGTTGTTTTAAAAACTCCGCGTTCCGGATGTTCGCCCCAAGGTGAGCCAATGGCGCCCACATAAACCACATTGGGATCGGTGGGATCTATAATTACTCGATGTATATGTCTTGTTTTTTCCAATCCCATCGATTTCCACGATTTTCCACCATCAAGGGATTTATAAATGCCATATCCGCCATTTAAGCTGTTACGTGGGTTACCTTCTCCGGTTCCCACCCAGATTACGGATGGATTGGATTGTTGTATGGCAACTGCACCTATGGAGGCGGTTACCTGGTCATCAAAAATGGGTTCCCATTTGATTCCCCCAGAAGTGGATTTCCACAATCCCCCGGAGGCGGTTCCTACGTACATCACTTCTGGATCGTCGTGGACCACATCAATCGCTGTTACACGTCCGCTCATTCCTGCTGGACCAATATTTCTTGGTTTCATGTCCTGAACTAGGTCCATGTTAAATTCTTGTGCCGTAAGACCTACGGTAAGTAGAAATGCAAAAAATGCAATAAACTTTTTCATTGGTGTTGTCTGATGTTTTGAGTTTAGTTAAGACCATATTGCAACCGCTCCTAAACTTGGAAGGTTATTTTTTGGTCGCCTAAAGATACCAAAAACCCTCCCCGGATTTCTTAAAGGGATGTTAACAGAATTTTTGTTCCACCTACTTTTAAAAGGTGCCCGTTGCTTGAAATGATTTTTGGGTTTCTCCTGTTTTTTGCTGACTTTTAACAAAATCAATTTTTTTGAAAGAAGCAAAACCAAGTTGGTTCTATTTGATATTGTTGATACTTTCGGGGGAAGCCATTTTTATCCTTCCCTTTGTTTTGCCGCGGGTATTTAGGCCTACGGTATTGGATGTTTTGGGGTTGGACAATGTGCAACTGGGCCTTTGTTTTTCGGTATATGGCTTGGTCGCCATGGTTTCGTATATTTTTGGAGGACCATTGGCCGATAAGTACCAACCTCGAAAATTAATAGCCATTGCTTTATGGATGACAGCGGCTGGAGGATTCCTTTATGCCCAATACCCATCTTTTTGGTTATTGCAGATGCTATATGGTTGGTGGGGATTCACTACAATTTTTTTGTTTTGGGCGCCTATGATCAAGGCTGCTAGAATTTGGGGCGGGCGTAACGCTCAAGGTAAGGCATTTGGGTTCTTGGACGGGGGACGGGGTCTCACGGGAGCTTTCTTCAGTTTATTGGGGGTGCTCATTTTTTCGTTTTTTTTGACAGAATCACCGGATACGGCAGGTCTTCAGGATAGAAGAGAGGCATTTACCTATGTAATTTATACCTCTTCGGTAATTATAATTTTAGTTGGTGTCCTTGTTTGGTTTTTTATGAAATCCGATGCAATCGATGAAAAGGCGGTTTTGGATCGTATTTCTTGGAATCATATGAAACAAGTTTTAAAACTTCATTCGGTTTGGCTGTTGATGGTCATTATCCTGTGTGGATATGTAGCGTATAAAATCACGGATATTATCTCACAATATGCCGAGGAAGTCATGTTGTACAATCAAGTCGATGCCGCAAAAGTGGGAACTTTGCTACAATTTTTAAGGCCAACAACAGGTATTATTTTTGGCTTGATCGCAGATAGGCTAAAGATCACATGGCTTTTGGTTATAAGTTTTGGTCTAACGCTGATCGGGGGATTGATTTTCGCAAGTGGCATTATTGCACCGACCACAACAGTTTTGTTCTTTATGTCCGTAGTGGTAATTGCAGCTGGAGTTTATGCCACTCGTGCATTATATTTTGGTGTAATGCATGTTGGTAAAATTCCCTTGACCTTGACGGGCACGGCAGTAGGTCTCATTTCTTTGGTAGGTTATACCCCTGATGTATTTGCAGGTCCGGCCTATGGGATACTATTGGATGCCCACCCCGGGGAGGAACTGGGGCATCAAAATGTTTTTTGGATGCTAAGTGCATTTGCTTTTGTCGGAGGAGTGGCCGCCTTTATCTACCGAAAAAAATATGGAAGGTAATCTCCAGTTTCTATACTTTATGTTTTGTTCCGATAGCGATATGATCTCCTTGACTCTTTTTTGGCGGGTTTCATCACGTTTGGCTTGTTTTAGCCAATACAGATATCCTTTTTTTTGACTTTTGGTGAAATTTTTAAAATTCTCAAAAGCAGTTTGGTTCTTATCAAAAGCCTTTTGCAGTATGTCTGGAATTACGCCATTTTCCACATCGTCCAGCGCTGTCCATGAGCCGTTCGCTTTGGCAATATCGATGGTGGCCAATCCACTTTGGTGCATTAACCCATCGGACTTTAACTCCTCAATATAAGCCTTGTTCAATGTACTCCAAGTGGTATTAGGTTTTCTGGGGCTAAAGTATTGTTTGCGCTTACCGTTCCCCAGACTTTTTACGGTACTATCGATCCAACCAAAACAGAGGGCCACTTTAACGGCTTCTTCCCATCGCATACTTTCTTTACTGTGGTCAACAGAATAGAATATCAAGTGAATACCAGTGTATTCTTTATGGTTCTCGTGCAGCCATTCCCGCCACTCAACATCGTTTTTAAAATAGAATTCGGGATACTTGCTCAAATCAAATTTTATTGGTCTTTATATAAAAGTTTTTGTCAATGATCACTTCGTTGCCATCCAGTTGCTCGGATTTCCATTCTTTAGAAGGGAACAGCCATGTTTCCGACCCGTTCACAAAAGCTTTTACAGGCATATCAAAATCATCCACGATATCCACATATCGGTAGGTAATGGAGCCGTTTTCAATTTTATATTCCAACTCGGGAATCATGGTTGTTCTCAGGTATTGATTAAAAAAAGCGGATAAGTCTTTCTCGGTTTTTTTGCTCAGATAATTCTCTATTTGGGCCGTTGTAACCGTCTTATGATAAAATTCTTTATTGATTCCGCGTAATATTTGGCGCCATTTGGTATCATCCTCTACCAATTGGCGGAGGGTGTGCAAAATATTGGCCCCTTTATAGTACATATCACCCGAACCTTCCTTGTTCACATCGTATGGTCCAATAATGGGGCGATCGTTTTGGATATTGGCCCGTGTTCCGATCACATATTCTGCAGAAGCCTTTTTGCCAAAATGATAGTCGAGGTAAAGATTTTCCGAGTACGCCGTGAACCCTTCGTGAATCCACATATCTGCAATATCCTTGTAGGTAATGTTGTTGGCAAACCACTCATGTCCTGCCTCGTGTATAATTATAAAATCGAAATGCAGGCCCCAACCAGTGCCGGACAAGTCTCGCCCCAAATACCCATTTTGATATTTGTTGCCGTAGGTCACCGAGCTTTGGTGCTCCATGCCCAGATAGGGGACTTCCACCAACTTAAATCCATCCTCGTAAAAAGGGTAGGGGCCAAACCAGTGTTCAAAGGCTCGGAGCATCATCGGAGTTTGAACAAACTGTTTTTTTGCTTTTTCCAAATTTTCGGGCAATACATAATAATCCAATTGCAGCGTACCATTTTCTCCTTCGTAGGTTTCATCAAAATGGGTATAGTTGCCGATGTTTACGTTGACCCCATAATTGTTGATGGGATTTTTAACCGCCCAATGGTATGTTTTAAAATCGCCATCTTCCGATACATCTTCCAATTGCCCATTGGACACATCCACGAGATGTTTGGGTACGGTAACACTAATGCGCATGCTGTCCACCTCATCGTACATATGATCTTTATTGGGCCACCAAACGCTTGCACCCAGACCTTGGCAGGATGTTGCTACGAACGGATTGCCATTTTCATCTTGTTTCCAAGAAAAACCACCATCCCAAGGTGCCCGGACTGCTTCTCGTGGTCGCCCTGAATATTTGATCTTAATCTCGTTGAACTCTCCCGGCACCTGTTTTTTCTTTAGTTTGATGAAGTGGGCGTTGCCCTCGGTGGTATATTTCAGGTTTTTGCCATCTTGCAAGACCGATTCGATTTGCAATGGTTCTTGAAGGTCGATTTGAAGGGTTTTGGCAGGCTTTAAAACTTTGTACCGCACAATATTGTACCCAGAAATATATTTTTTGGATGGTTCTACCTTGATGTTGAGATCGTAGTAGTTCAAATCCCACCACTCCCTCCGGGGTGATGCTTCCTCTTAGTGTATCTTGCCTTGTAAATTCCTGTGCCGATAAAATGCCCGACACTAAAAGGAAAACGATTAAATAGATTTGTTTCATGATTGTTACTGAATGGTATTAATGGCTAGTTTTAGGTGTAAAAGACCAAGTGATTCAAAAATAAGGCCTACCTAAAAACTTTATTAGGAAAAACCACAGGACTTTCGTGTCCATCTGCACCAATAGCGGCCACACCAAAAAAATAATTGTCTATTACTATACCTTCCAAGGTATGCTCGTCTACATCGCCAACATACCTGTAATTGTCCCAGGTGGGGGATGTTGTATCCCTCCAATAGATTTTATAGCCTTTGGCTCCATCGACCTTACTCCATCTAAGTTTGGCACTGGGTTCTACAATGCCACCGATTTCAACAGTTTTGGGCGATGGCGGTGCCCAAGCAATGGAGGCTAGGTTTATGGCATTTACGGCTGTGAGTTTTTTGGCATATTCAAAATCTACATGCTCCAATACGTCACCGTAGGCGATGCCATTTTCCGTTCTGATATCTTGGTGCTGTTGTGTATAATTTTCATGGGCCTCCATTATGCGAATTCCGGCAAAACCTGCGTCGTTGAAAGGTCTGTGGTGCCCTCCACGACCAAAGCGATCTAAACGATAGATCAACATAGGATTCATTTCTGGCATATAGGTTTTAGTGGTTTTGTACACATACCTGGCCAGTTGGCGCGAGATTCCATCTACCTCCCCGCCATAGAATCGGCGAGCCCTTCGTTCTTGTTCCGTTTCGGTAGGGGGCACGGGTTCCGAGAATATCCTAAAGTCCCTATTGCTCACCACTCCATCTACTCCGGTAATGTTACCGATCATATCATTGTTCAAAATTCCTACAATATCCCATCCGCTTTCTTTGGCATGGGCTGCAAGACCTTTTCCTCCATATAGTCCCTGCTCCTCTCCAGAAAGGCCCACATAAATAATACTGCTTTCGAACGTGTACTTGGACAGTACCCTTGAGGCTTCGATGGTGCCCGCCATTCCACTGGCATTGTCGTTTGCCCCAGGAGAGGTGGATGTGTAATTGTTAGGGTCGCTCACTCGTGAATCGATATCACCGCTCATGATAATGAACCGGTTGGGATATTTAGTGCCTCTTTGGATGGCTACAACGTTAACAATTTCAACATCTTTTACGATTCGTGCATTATCGCCTTTCTTCACAAAGTTTTTTTGATAAAATACCTCTAAGCAATTACCGCAGTTCGAAGAAATTTTATCGAACTCTGATTTTATCCATCTCCTGGCAGCACCAATTCCTGTGGTCCGGGAAACGGTATCGCTCAGGGTATGCCTTGTTCCAAAGTTTACCAAAGTGGTAACATCGCTCTTTATGCGATCTACGGAAACGGAATTTATAATGTCATAAAGTCTAGTGTCGGTTTGTGCATAACTTATGCATGCAAAAAGGAGCAGCGTTGCAAGTAGTTTAGTTTTCATATTACAGGGAGTTGTTTTTCTTTTGAAAGTACATGGCGTGAAAATAACAAATAGGTCCTAAAAGCGTATATAGTATTCCGGGGAGACCGTAATATAATCCAATTTGAAACTTGGCAATGATAATGGAAACGAAGGCGACAAAAACAAAAATTCCAAAATGCCGTGCATAAAACAAATGTAATTTATTGCCTGTCCCATTCTTCTTGTATACTCTTAGGTACATTAGGGAAAAACACGTAAAAATCAACAAAAACCCAAGGCTGTACAATTGAAATAACGAAGAAAAATCGTCTTTGTTGATTTGTAGCGTCCCCGTCCATGAATTGATCAATGATTTGAGCGGAAATATAAAGTAAAGAATCAAAAATAGGAGAACCGTATTTAAGCCAATGATCATATTGTCCATGTAATCTGATCTTCGGAAAAAATTATAATGAACGGACCAGAGCCCTACCAGTGCAAAAAAGCTTACCGAAAAGCTCAAAAAGACTATCCAATCTACCTGTAAAATGGAATTTTCCGCTTGCGTTCCCACAGAAACTACCAAAAGGGTCGCGGCAAAAGCAAATACCGCATCGCTAAAGGCTTCAATTCTACTAATGTTGTGCGGTAGTTTCATGTATTTATTATTGGATAAAGGTTACTTTGCTAATTTCGCCATTTTCTACTTCATAAATAGCAATGGCCTCTAGTATCCTTCCATTTATAGTTGCCGTTTCTTCGTCTATCACCTTGTTTCCGATCACGATCCTGTTTTTTATACTGGCATGTAGGTCGGGGGTGTTTTCAAAGAGAGCACTGTATTGTTGTTCCAGATTCGCCCTGCCTTTTAGGTTTAATGTATTGGGGTAGCTGTATATCTCTATCTGGGGTGCATAGGTGGTGGCAAATGCCTCGATATCCCTTTTATTGTAGGCGTCCAGTTGTTCTTGTACGATACTTTCGGCATCGGTAAGAGGACCATCGGGGAATATAAAGGTCATGTATTGGATTTTACCATTCGCCACTTGGTAGATAGCGACTTGGTGCCCGTCCCTGCCGTCCACTTTGGTAATTTCCTCATCTATAATGGTGTTGCCCAACACTATGCGATTTACAACTTTAACGTTAGATGTTTTTACGTTCTCGAAAAACCTTTGGTAGTTCTCGCGCATTTTTGATTTTCCTTGGTACATAGGCTCATCCGGAAATTGTAGAACACGCACATTTTCGGAAAAACAAGAGACAAAATCATCTAAGTCCCTATTGTTAAAAGCTTCTACCTGTTTTTGGATTATTTTGGCAGGCGACCCTTCGGCAACAAAGGCCAATCTTTTAGCTTTAGGGCTTATGGCGATTCTACTAATATTGTTGATTTCTTCTTGATTGAATTCCATTATGGTTTCCCATTCCGCGCCTTCGTCCAATTCGAGACGTAGCAATTCTTTGTTGAATCCCGTAATTATGGTTTGGGTGCCCAACCAAGCTATATCCTCCTGATTTTGGTAAGTGTCGATTATCTTTTTTATTTCACCAGTAGTAGGGTTTAAGGATAAAATTTCCCACTTCTCGCCCTTTTTTCCAACAAAACTGACCAGATCGGATTCGGGGATGTTGTGCAAAGAGCGCCCAACATTTTTATGGACGATTCGGTGTGTGCCTGTTTCAACATCCACGATTACAAGATCCATACGATTATCCGTTAAAACCGTAGCGATCAGGGTAGATGGGTCGTACCATACATGATAACCAATTTTTAAGTCTGTTATTGGTGTGGATTCCTGTGTCTGTAAATTGTAAGCATATAGGCGTTGTAAGCCATCCACATCCAGTCGTATGGCGGAAAATGCATTCTTTCCGGGAATACGTAGCGGAGAATATTCACTGCCGGCCTTTGTATAGGTCAACCACTTTGATGTGCTTCCTTCTTTAACATTGAATTGAAGAACATCGGTCTGGTCCTCCCGGGTTGATGCAAAAAGGATGGAATCGTCGTTCCAAAACGAAGGTTGATTGTCGTAACCATTGTTGTTCGAAATGTTTTTTGGGTTGGTCAACAGGGGTTTGCCCTCTTTTATTTCTAGATCAAAAAGATATACCTCTGTCTCCACTTGGGACCATCCTAAGGTAACGGAGAACAACAAGCAAATGCTCAATAAAACTCGTGTCATGGCTTTGTAAAACGTTTCAATAATTGCCTTACCCTTGTGGTATTTTCCACATGGTACTTGGCATGTGTTTTTTTAAGACCGACTTTGACCGTAATTGCGGTCTCCGGTAGTTCTTGGAACATAAATTCGTCCGTCCAATCATCACCAATGGCAAAAACAAAGTCATAATCGTCTTCGGTTAACATACGAGTGGCGGCCCTTCCTTTGTTCACATTACTGTTTTTTATTTCCATTACCTTGTTCCCGTTGAGCACGCTAATATCGTCGTTGCCGATTAAACTTCGAAGAACGGTATTGAGTTCCGTGGCCCTCTTATCCCCGAAATCCGGGTCGGTATTGCGGTAATGCCAAGCTAAGGAATAGTTTTTTTCCTCAATAAACGAGCCAGGTGTCCGATCTACAAAAGATTCGAGCACAGGTCTTATTTTGCCCATCCATTCTCCTTTAACCTGTTCCAACATCTTAAACTCGTCCCCGTTTTTGGAAATCCATACACCATGCTCTACTATCATATTATATTTTTTGGGCAAGAACCATCGGCCAAAGGTCTGTTTGTCCCTCCCGCTTATTAAAAAAACAGTAGTGTTTTCTTGGTTGTGCAAGGCATCTAAAAGTTGGTACAATTCTTCGTCTGGAGATGCCTTTTGTGGGTCTTTGTGGAAACCTGTCAAGGTCCCGTCATAATCCAAGAACAATAATCGTTTCTTGGATTTTTCATATTCATTTTGAATGGAGGACAATATGCCGGACGACATCTTTTCGGAAATAAAAGCTTTGCCCAGATCTCTGTTCTCTTGCAATGCACTCATAAATTCATTGGCCCAAACCTCTACATTGTAGCGTTCCAATCTTTTCTGAAGAAAAGTGTTACGGGATATTTGCTCTTCCAAAGGCATATTAAAGGCTTGCTTAAGTGTATCTGCTTGTTGTTCAAAGTTATTCGGATTTATCAACAGAGCTTCGTTCATTTCGTAGGCCGAACCGGCCATCTCGCTTAGAATCAGTACCCCAGACTTATCTGTTCGGGTAGCAATATATTCTTTGGCCACCAAATTCATTCCATCTCTAAGGGGTGTCAGCCATGCAATGTCGCTGGATGTATATAGGTCTATCAGGCTTTCAAAGGGAAGGGAACGATAGAAGTACCAAATAGGTGTCCAGTTCACCGTGGAAAGCTCACCATTTATTCTTCCTACCAGTTCGTCCACCTCTTTTTTTAATAATTGATATTGTGGAACGTTGGAGCGGGAGGGAACGGCAAGTATGATCAATCGGACTTTTTCCTTGTATTCTGGATACTTTTGAAGAAAGTACTCGAATGCGTTGATTCGCTTTGCTATTCCTTTACTATAATCGAGTCGATCTATGGATAGGATCAATTTGGTATCCGGGGCCGATGCTTTGTGGTTGTCCAAACGAACTTGTAGATCACTTCGGTTTTCTTTACTTTTTGAATCATGGTTAACAGCGGCATCCCTAAACTTTTTGTAGTCGATTCCCATGGGGAAAGAATCCACTTTTATGACCCTATTGTCCAGATAGATCTCGTTGAAGCTTACATCCAGACCGATCAATCTGCGGACGGAGCTCAAAAAATGCCTTTCGTAATCGTACGTGTGGAAACCGATAAGGTCCGAGCCCAACAATCCTTCCAGGATTTCTTCACGCCAAGGCAGGGTCCTGAAAATTTCGAAAGAAGGAAAAGGAATGTGCAGAAAGAAACCAATGGTCGTATCCGGTCTTTTTTCGCGGACCATTTGGGGAACCAACATCAATTGGTAATCGTGGACCCAAATAGTATCGTCTTCACTTGAGTTTTCTATAATGGCATCGGCAAACTTTTGGTTTACGGCCTTGTAGGTTTCCCAATAGGTTAATTCAAACTCGGAATATTCCAAAAAATAGTGGAACAAGGGCCAAATGGTACGGTTACTGAATCCATAGTAGAAACCATCCACTTCCTTTGCATTTAGTTTTACCTTGGCACACCCATTATCCTGCAATGCTTTGTCTATTTCATCCTCGAGCCCATCGGGAATATCCTCGTCCGTGAGCCCGGACCAACCGATCCACAGACTTTCGCCACCACTGTGCACAGATTTCATTCCAGTGGCCAAACCTCCAACACTTGGTACTGCATTGAGCGATCCATTGCTAATTTGTAATTGAACGGGTAGCCGATTTGAGATTATGATAGTTTTGCCCATAAAAGGATGATTTTTGAGGTGTTTTAATTTTTTGTTTCTTTAAAAATCGGGAAATTAGATCGCAAAACCAATTCATAAGAACCCTTTTGAGACTTTTTGACCTATGGACAACTTGAATTACGGAATTATTGGAAATTGTAGGAGTGCGGCATTGATTTCCAAAGAAGGCTCCATTGACTGGTGCTGTTTGCCGCAATTTGATTCAGCTTCGGTGTTTGCGAAGCTACTGGATGAAAAAAAGGGTGGGAGTTTTGAGATATTAACGGGCGATAATTATAAAATTGATCAACAGTACCACAAGAACACCGCAATATTGGTAACGCGGTATGCCGATGGCGAAAATGTATTTGAGGTACACGATTTTATGCCCCGTCACCATAAGATGAACGGGAAATACATGGCCCCTCCGGAAATAGTCCGGTACATAAAGTATGTGTCCGGAAGTCCCAAGGTTCAATTTAAGTACAATCCAAAATTGGAATATGCTGTAGGTGAGACCGAGCTTTATATTAAAGAAGATTTTATTGCCAGTCTAACCCATGAGAGTAAATACGACACATTGTTCCTCTATACTTCTTTTAATAAGAAACATATATTGGAACAAAAAGAAACCACGCTTAAGGAAGATGGGTATTTTTTGATTTGTTACCATGAGAAAATATTAAAACCTACCACCCAAAAGATTGCTTTGGAACTGGAACGGACCAAAGTTTACTGGTTGGATTGGGTGGATAAGACCCCTACTTACAAGAAATTTAAGGATCAGATAATTCGAAGTGCCATCACTTTAAAAATGTTGACCTACGACAAAACAGGAGCAGTGTTGGCGGCAGCCACTACGTCGCTTCCCGAGACCATAGGGGAGGTTCGTAATTGGGATTACCGATTTTGTTGGATTCGCGATGCTTCAATGGCGATCAAGGTTGTATCCGAATTGGGACATAAAAATTCCGCCAAAAGATTTTTACAATTCATAATCGATCTAATGCCGGATAAGGATGAGAAGCTCCAGATCATGTATGGCATCAACAAAGAAAAAAAGCTGACCGAAATATCCTTGGACCATTTGGATGGTTATAAAGGATCCAAACCGGTAAGGGTGGGTAATGCAGCTTATATGCAAAAACAGAACGATATCTATGGGATTTTGATGGATGTGATTTATGAGCAGCTACGAAATTTTAGCAATGATTTGGAAAATGGCGAGGAGTTATGGAACATTACCAAAGGTATTGTTTGGATTGTTGGCAAACACTGGCAGGAGCCGGACAAGGGCATTTGGGAGTTTAGGGGAGAGGATAGACATTTTACCTTTTCCAAGGTGCTCTGCTGGGTAGCTATAGATAGGGCTATAAAGGTTGCCAAAATGTTTGGTAAAACCCGAAAATTGGAACGTTGGACCGCCCTTGAACAAGAAATTAAGGAAGATATCCATAAAAATGCCTGGAACAATGACATTAATGCTTTTGTACAATCTTATGGTTCAAGACATTTGGATGCCTCCGTTCTGTTGATGGAACCTTATGGGTTTATCCATGCAAGGGACCCAAAATATGTGAGCACGGTTAAGGCCATAGAAGATGGTCTTAGCAATGATGGTCTGTTGTATCGTTATAAGAACGAAGATGATTTTGGACTTCCTTCATCATCCTTTACCATTTGCACCTTTTGGTTTATCAATGCATTGTTCAAGATAGGCGAGGAAGAAAAGGCTCTCGAGTATTTTGAACGACTTTTGGGCTATAGCAACCATTTAGGATTGTTTAGTGAGGATATCGATTTTAAGACCAAGCGGTTGTTGGGCAATTTTCCACAGGCCTACTCGCACTTGGCACTTATTGAATGTGCCATCAATTTTTCTAATAAGCAAAAAGATGAGCGGATATTGGAATCCATAGGGTAATAAAAAACGCCCCGATCGGGGCGTTTTCCAATTGTGGGTTCATAGATCCCGGCAATTATTTGAATTAGTCAAAGGTATACCCATTGTCCGCGGCAACTTTGTCGGCAATCTGAGTCCTTAAATTGACCACGTTGGGTTGGTTCGTGTACTTGGTAAAGCGTTTTAGCCCCATAAGCATCATGCGTTGCTCATCTCCTTCGGCAAAAGAAACTATAGCCTCTTTGCCTTTTTGTTGAATAATGTCCACCGCTCTGTACAAATAGAGTTTGGACATTGCTATTTGTGCTTTTTGGGAATCTTCACCAAAGCGTTTTGCGTTTTTCTCTGTTCTTAAAATTGCGGATTCGGCCATATATACCTGAATCAAAATATCGGAAGCTGCCATCAACAACATTTGATGTTTTTCCAAATCCGGTCCGAATTTTTGAACGGCGCTACCGGCAATCATCAAGAACACTTTTTTTAATCGAGCCACTAGGTCTTTTTCTTCTGAAAAAAGTTCTGAAAAATCAGGTGTATCGAAAGATGGAATACCCATAAGCTCTTCACCAACAGCAGTTGCTGGGCCCAACAGGTCCACATGGCCTTTCATGGCCTTTTTAACCAACATTCCAACGGAGAGCATTCGGTTGATTTCGTTGGTACCTTCATAAATTCTTGCAATACGCGCGTCTCTCCACGCGGATTCCATTGGGGTATCGGCGCTAAAGCCCATTCCCCCGAATATTTGGATACCCTCATCCGTGGTGTGCTGAACATGCTCGGAAACAGCTACTTTCAGAATAGAGCACTCGATGGCATATTCTTCAACACCTTTAAGTTCTGCTTCTTGGTGTGAGTTGCCACTGGCTTCGCGAATCGCAATTCTGTCTTCAATATTTTTTGCAGCTCGGTAGCAAGCGGCCTCGTCCACGTAAGCATTGGTGGCCATGTCGGCAATTTTAGCTTTGATAGCTCCAAAATTGATGATGGGTGTTTTGAATTGAATGCGCTCATTGGCGTATTTGGTTGCTTCTCCGATTACTCTTCGTTGTGCTTCCAAACATGCCGCGGCCAATTTAATTCTACCTACGTTCAAAGCATTCATGGCAATCTTGAATCCATTGCCTCTTTCGGACAGCATATTTTCGACCGGAACCTTGGTCTCGTTGAAAAATACTTGGCGGGTAGAGGAGGAGTGGATACCCAACTTCTTTTCTTCATCACCTAAACTGATACCGTTTTCAGGGTCGTTCTCAACAATGAACCCGGTAATGTTCTTGTCATCCTCGATACGAGCGAATACAATGAACAGATTACAGAACCCTGCATTGGAAATCCACATTTTCTGTCCTGAAATGCTGTAATATTTACCGTCTTCGGATAACACGGCCTTGGTTTTGCCGGAATTGGCGTCGGAACCTGCTCCTGGCTCGGTTAAGCAATAGGCCCCAAACCATTCTCCCGTGGCCAATTTGGGAACGTATTTTTGTTTTTGCTCTTCGGTCCCGTACAAGGTGATGGGCATGGTCCCGATACCAGTATGTGCGCCGAAAGCTGTACTAAAAGATCCTGTTGCACCGGAAATGTAGTCGCAGACCAACATAGTGGATACAAAACCCATTCCCATACCACCATAGGCTTCAGGAACCGCGATGCTCAAAAGTCCAAGTTCGCCTGCTTTTTTCATACACTCCTCGGTATAGGCATAGTCTTTTTGCTCGAACCGCTCCCAATGTGCCCAAAGTTCGCGATCTACAAACTCCTTGGAGCTTTCGCGCATCATTTTTTGTTCTTCGTTCAGGTCCTCAAGGGTGAACACGTCCTCACATTTGGTCTCCTTGACCAAGAATTGACCTCCTCTCAGTATGTCTTTTTCTTTAGTATCGCTCATGATTTTTTGTTGTTTAGTATTTTTAATTAAGAAATTCGAATATACCTGCAGCACCTTGTCCGGTACCTACACACATGGTCACCATACCATATTTACCTTTCATGTCCCGCTTTCTCATTTCATCAAAAAGCTGTACCGATAGTTTGGCACCTGTACATCCAAGTGGGTGACCCAGGGCAATGGCCCCTCCATTAACATTAACGATATCTTGGTTGAGTCCCAACTCACGGATTACGGCCAAAGATTGTGAAGCAAAGGCCTCGTTCAGTTCGATAAGTTCAATGTCATTTTGTTTTAAGCCTGCCTGCTTCAAAGCTTTTGGAATGGCTTTTACCGGACCAATACCCATAATTCTTGGTTCTACACCTGCTGCAGCATAGTTTACCAATCTAGCTATGGGTTCCAAATTGAGCTCTTTGACCATATCCTCGCTCATTACCATTACAAAGGCTGCACCATCGCTCATCTGCGATGAATTCCCGGCAGTAACGCTTCCATTTGCGGCAAAAACAGGTCTTAATTTGTTCAAAGTAGGAATGTTGGTACCTTTTCTTGGTCCTTCATCCTTGTTTACTGTGTATGTTTTGGTTTCCTTTTTTCCAGCTTCGTTCACAAAGGTATGTTCCACTTCAATGGGCACGATTTGATCTTGAAAACGATTTTCTGCTTGCGCCTTCAATGCTTTCATATGGGAGTTGTATGCAAATTCATCTTGATCCTCTCTGGAAACCTTGAATTGTTGGGCAACGGCTTCTGCCGTAAGTCCCATTCCCCAATAATAGTCTTCGTGGCCTTCTTTCGCCGTGGCGTAATCGGGTGTTGGTTTGTAACCTCCCATAGGGATGTAGCTCATACTTTCAGCCCCTCCGGCTATGATGCAATCCGCCATTCCAGATTGGATTTTGGCCGTAGCAATACCAATGGTTTCCAAACCTGAAGCGCAATAGCGATTCACGGTAACACCGGGAACGTCTTCAATGTTGAGTCCCATTAATGAGATGAGCCTTCCCATGTTCAAACCCTGTTCGGCTTCGGGCATGGCATTCCCGACAATAACGTCGTCGATGCGTTTTTTGTCCAATTGGGGAAGCTCTGTCATCATATGCTCTATGGTCTCTGCGGCCAGTTCATCTGGTCGTTTAAACCTGAACAGACCTTTTGGGGCTTTGCCCACGGCTGTTCTATATCCTTTTACTATATATGCTGTTTTCATTTTTACTTTTGATTTTTAGGTTCAAGAAACAAGAGTCAGGATTTTGTGCCTTGGCCCTTTTGTCTTGATTCCTGTGTCTAGTTTCTCAATGGTTTTCCGGTTTTCAACATGTGTTGGATACGTTCCAGCGTTTTTCTTTCAGTACAAAGCGATAGAAATGCTTCTCGTTCCAAATCCAAAAGATATTGTTCGGTCACCATGGTAGCTTCAGAAAGGTCGCCACCGGCCATAACGTAGGCCAGTTTATCGGCAATCTTTTTGTCGTGCTCAGAAATATAATGTCCGGCTTCCATGGAATCGGTTCCTACCAAGAACATACCCAAAGCTTGTTTGCCCAGAACTTTTACATCTTTACGTTTTACAGGTTTGGTGTAGCCTGCATCTGCCATAATTTTGGCGTGTGCTTTGGCAGTTGCTATTTGTCGGTCTTTGTTTACGACGACTACGTCCTTTCCTTTTTGTAGGATGCCCAAATCAAAGGCTTCGTAAGCCGAAGTGGATACTTTGGCCATACCAATGGTCAAGAAATACTCTTGTAGTACGTTGAGTTCTACGTCATTTTTCCTGAAAGTATCGGAAGCGCGGAGTGCCATTTCTTTAGATCCACCACCGCCAGGGATCACACCTACGCCAAATTCGACCAAACCAATGTAGGTTTCGGCAGCGGCCACAACTTTATCTGCATGCATTGAAAGCTCACAGCCACCACCCAAAGCCATTCCGTGCGGTGCGGCTACGGTTGGAATGGATGAGTATCGCATGCGCATCATGGTATCTTGGAAGTATTTTATGGCCATGTTCAACTCATCGTATTCTTGTTCCACTGCCATCATAAAGATCATACCGATATTGGCCCCTACGGAGAAATTGGCAGCTTGGTTCCCTATGACCAACCCTGCAAAATCCTTTTCGGCCAGATCAACAGCTTTGTTCAAACCAGCGAGCACATCACCTCCAATGGTGTTCATTTTGGATTGGAACTCGCAGTTCAGGATTCCGTCACCTAAATCTTCGATGACAACTCCACTGTTTTTAAAAACCTCCTTGGTTTTTCGGATGTTGTCCAGAATAATGAACGCATCTTGACCTGGAACTTTTTCCATTGTCTTTTTGCTGATATCATAATAGTAGGTTGCCCCATCTTTTACGGTGTAGAATGAATCCACACCTGCGGATTTCATGTCGGCAATCCATAAAGCGGGCTCCAAACCTTCGGCTTTGATGAATTCCAATCCCTTTTCAAGGCCAACGGCATCCCAAATTTGAAACGGACCATGTTCCCAGCCGAAACCGGCCTTCATGGCATCATCTATTTTGTATAGCTCATCCGAAATTTCAGGAATACGATGGGTTACATAAGCAAAAAGGGCTCCAAAACTCTTTCTGTAAAACTCTCCGGCCTTATCTTTACCGCCTACCAATACGGGAAAACGCTCTATGACTTTATCAATGGTCTTGGTTAGCTCTAAAGTTGCAAACTTTGCACTTTTTTTAGAACGATAATCCATGGTGTCCAAATCCAACGTGAGGATTTCGCTTTTACCATTATCGCCTTTTACTTTTTTATAGAATCCTTGACCTGTTTTGCTTCCCAACCATTTGTTGTCCATCATGGTTTTGATGAAATCGGGCAGCTGGAACAGTTCGTGACGCTCATCGTCCTTACAGTTCTCACTGATTCCGTTGGCCACATGTACCAAAGTATCCAAACCAACCACATCCACCGTGCGGAAAGTGGCGGATTTTGGACGACCGATTACGGGGCCTGTCAATTTATCCACTTCTTCCACTGTCATGCCCATTTCTTTTACGGCATGAAACAGACTTTGAATGCTGAAGATTCCGATTCGGTTCCCGATAAATGCGGGAGTATCTTTAGCCACCACGGAGGTTTTGCCCAAGAATTGTTCACCATATCCGTTCAAGAAATCCAAAACCTCTTTTGAAGTTTTAGGTCCAGGAATAATTTCAAAAAGTTTTAGATATCGAGCAGGGTTAAAGAAATGTGTTCCGCAGAAGTGTTTCTGGAAATCCTCGCTTCTTCCTTCGCTCATAAATTTAATAGGGATACCGGAAGTGTTTGAGGTAATCAAGGTTCCCGGTGTGCGGTGTTTGTCCAGATTCTCGAACACTTGTTTTTTAATGTCCAAGCGTTCAACGACCACTTCAATGATCCAATCCACATCCGCCACTTTGGAAATATCGTCTTCCAAGTTTCCTGTGGTAATGCGATCTGCGAATTTTTGATGGTAAATAGGAGAGGGTTTGGATTTTAAGGCAGCGGTCAAAGAATCGTTTACCAAACGATTACGAACCACCTTGTCTTCCAATGTAAGTCCCTTGGCTTTTTCCTTGTCGTTCAGTTCGCGAGGAACTATATCCAACAATAGTACCTCGACCCCAATGTTAGCAAAGTGACATGCAATGCCACTGCCCATTATACCGGAACCGATTACGGCAATTTTGTTTATATGCCTTTTCATGTGCGAGTTTGAAATTTAATTATTAGTTGTTTTTGAATATATTTTTTTGTCGGTAATAAGCTTGTTTATTGTGCTCATGGTCTTAAAAAAAACATTTAGATCTTCTTCTGGTACATGCTCTTTGACAACCTCGTTGAACCTGAGAACTACCTCTTTGGATTCCTCCCGTTTTTCAAGGCCCAAAGGGGTTAGAAAAATTAGGACTCCGCGCCCATCCTTTGGGTTTCGTTTTCTTAAAATGTATCCTTTTTGCTCAATATTCTTTAAGATTCTTGACAAACTTGTAGCTTCCATTCCCATTTTAGGGCCTAATGTGGTACTTGGAGTACCCCCTTTTGGATCCATGCTCAAAAGGGTAAACCCGATGGCCATGGTAAGATCATAGTTTTTAGCTTCCTCATTGTACATTTTGCTTACCGCCTGCCAGGTAGCCCTAAGGGCGTGATCAATGGTCAAATCTTTCATAGAACTGGTTTGGTGTTCTCAAATATATAAAAATTTATTATGCATGCATAATAAATTTAGGTTAAGTGTACCTGCTTGTGAAGAAAAGGGTGATTGCTTCATTCATCAACTCAGAATGGGCATTGGTCAGATCAGGTGTGTAATATCAAATGGAATATAGGATATTGCTAATATCTATTCACATAAACATTAACTATGAATATCAAAAAATTATGTAGTGCGATTATTTCGTTGGGATTGCTATGGTCCTGTAGTAAGGATGATGGTCCGGAACCAGTAAAAAACAATGCTCCCGTTATTAAAGCACAGACTTTTAGTGTCGATGAAGATATTACGGACGATGCAACCATCGGGATTGTTAAGGCAACCGATGCAGATCAAGATGAGTTGACGTTTAATATTGAAGACAATGATTTGTTCGAAATTGATCCCGATGGAAAGCTTAGTTTAAAAAGCGGACAGACTTTGGACTATGAAGCAAAAGTAGAGCACATTATTAAAGTTACTGTATCTGATGGGGTTGATAAAAAAGAAGCGAACATCACCATTACTGTAACCAACGTGATTGAAAGTTTAGCAGAGGACCCGGATTCATTTGTTACTTTATGGAATATCCCTGAAGATAATTTTGAAATTATTATTGGCACAAACCCTGATTATGAATATAATTATATCATAGATTGGGGAGACGGTATTCAAGAAGAACTTTCAATCCAAAACCCTAGTCATACATATTCATCCGCAGGGGAATATAAAGTATCTATTCAAGGGATTTTTCCTGCTATAAAAATGGCACATAACGACCTAATTAATATTGAAGGTCTTGAAGTACTAAAAAGTTTGATTGGTTTGGAGCAATGGGGAGCAATTAATTGGGAAAGTCTAGATAAGGCATTTTTGATTTGCGTAAACATGGAATACCATGCATCCGATGTTCCAAACTTGCAAAATGTTGAGGATATGTCAGAGATGTTTGCAAATTATAATTTACCTGAATGGAATTTTGACTACCCTTCTGTTTTTAATGGAGATTTAAGTAATTGGGACGTAAGCAATGTGACCAATATGGGGAGGATGTTTGCCAGGGCAAAATCGTTTAATTCAGATTTGAGCAGTTGGGACGTTAGTAATGTTACTGATATGAGTGGAATGTTTAGTGGTGCGGAGTCTTTTAATTCGGATTTAAGCAGTTGGGATGTAAGTAATGTTAATAATATGTCAGGAATGTTTTTCGCAGCAGAATCCTTCAATGCGGATATAAGTGGTTGGGATGTAAGTAATATAACAGATATGGGAAGTATGTTTGCATCAGCAACATCGTTCAATTCAGATATTAGTGGTTGGGATGTAAGCAATGTTAAAGACATGTCATTTATGTTTTACCATGCAGGTGCTTTTGAGGCAGATATTAGCACTTGGGATGTAAGCAGTGTAACAAATATGTCAGGAATGTTTAGTTATCACCCCACCTTCAATGGAGATTTGAGCGGGTGGGATGTAAGCAATGTTACAGATATGAATACAATGTTTGCGGGTGCAGAATCATTCAATGAGGATATAAGTGGTTGGGATGTAAGCAATGTCACCAATATGGCAATGATGTTTCCAGATGCACTTGTATTTAATGTTGATATAAGTGGCTGGGATGTAAGTAATGTGACACAAATGGATGCAATGTTTGCTGGTGCCAGTTCATTTAATGTGGATATTGGCAACTGGGATGTAAGCAATGTTACGGATACATTTGCAATGTTTGCCGAGGCCAGCAAGTTTGACCAAGATTTAGGTAGTTGGAATATAGAAAATGTTATGCTAATGAATAACATGTTCGATAATAGTGGTATGTCTTCGGATAATTATGGGGCAACCATATCGGGGTGGTCTAATTTGGAAAATACTCCTGAAGACATTTCCTTAGGTGCAAAAAATATACAGTACTGCACAAATAGCGAAGCAACAACAGCGCGTGAAACTTTAATCAATGATTATGGTTGGACTTTTGATGGTGATATAGGTGTCGATTGCAATTAATCACAACATTATACTTTAAAGGAAAAACCAACGGATTTCCGTTGGTTTTTGTATTGCTAGGAACTATCTTTTGAAAGATTTTTCACCCCGATATTTATTGGGACGTTCATAATGACAGTCATTTTTTGAACATTGTTAATCGTATATATTAACTGTAAATGAGATTTCTCACATTCGTTCGAAATGACGGTAAATCATTTGCAAAGGGATTTCTCGACTGCTCCTTCGACTCCGTTCAGGATACCAGCTCGAAATGACAGTTAATCATTCATTATAGCCCAATTACTATTTGCTCATTGTAAATTGAACACTGATTTAATGCCCATAAATATCATTATAAAGTGCTAGATATTTTTCTTTAACAATTTTGCGCTTCAATTTTAGGGTAGGGGTCAAGTGTCCTTCATCGATGCTCCAAACATCAGAAGTAAGCCTAAACTGTTTTACTTTTTCCCATTTGGCAAACTCCTCATTGGCCAAATCCACTTCTTCCTGCATTCTTGCTATGACCTTTTCGTTTTTCACCAATTCTTCATTTGAGTTTAGCACTATATCGTGCCTTTTGGCCCATTCGTGCATAAACTCAAAATTAGGTTGAATTATGGCCGCCGGCATTTTTTCGCCTTCTCCAACAACCATTATCTGTTCAATAAAGCGGGATTGCTTAAATCGATTTTCCAGGATTTGTGGAGCCACATATTTGCCGCCCGACGTTTTGAACATTTCTTTCTTACGATCGGTAATGCGCAAAAAGCCATCGGCATCCACTTCACCGATATCGCCAGTATGGAAATAATCGTCGGTCATAACCTGTGCGGTTTTTTCAGGATCTTTGTAGTAGCCCAACATTACATTGGGACCTTTGCAAAGGATTTCACCATCTTCGGCTATTTTCACTTCCACACCACTTATAATTTTTCCTACGGTGCCAATCTTCCAACCTTTGTTACGTTGATCGTTCACGGCAATCACAGGAGAAGTTTCCGTAAGTCCGTAACCTTCCATTACGGGCATTTGAGCTGCTCCAAAAACGCGTGCCAATCTAGGTTGTAAAGCGGCACTGCCCGATACCATTACGGATAAATTTCCACCAAGACCTTCTTTCCACTTACTAAAAATCAATTTACGGGCGAGCCCAAGTCTTTTCTCGTACCACCAACCGTTGGCACCATAGGGCTCAAACTTGAGTCCAATTTCCACAGCCCAAAAAAACAGTTTCTTTTTTATGCCTGTTAGATTGGCTCCTTTTGCTATTATCGCATCGTAAACCTTCTCAAGCAGACGTGGCACCACTGTCATTACATCGGGTTTTACCTCTTTTATGTTGTCACTGATCATATCCAGTCCTTCTGCAAAATGAATTTCTATACCACAATATTGGTACAGATAAAGAATCATCCTTTCAAAAATGTGACAAACCGGTAAAAAACTGAGAGCAACACCGCCAGTCTCAAAAGGCACTCTGGCCTCACTGGAAATAACGTTGGACACAATATTATCGTGAGAAAGCATTACGCCCTTTGGTCTTCCTGTTGTTCCCGAAGTATATATAAGGGACGCCAGGTCTTTGGGTTTTACCGTGGCTTTTAATTCTTCTACGTTTTCTTGATTGGAAGGATCGGCGCCCTTTTCCAGGACTTCCTTCCAGTTTTTGCAATTTTTAAGCTCGTCAAACGAATAGACTTCTTCGATCTTTTTGATTTTTGAACTTATGGCAAGCACTTTTTCCAACACATCTTCACAAGAAACAAAGCAATACTTGGCTTCTGAATGGTTAAGGATGTATTCGTAGTCGTCTTCGGAAATGGTGGGGTAGATCGGAACGGTTTGCGCCCCGATTTGAAGTACGCCAATATCCATTATGTTCCACTCTGTTCGGTTGGTCGTGGATATAATGGCAATTTTATCATTCGGCTTTACGCCCATCCGTAACAAAGCCCTGCTCACCGCATTGGCCTTGTCGATGTATTCCTTGGTGGACGTAGCTATCCATTTACCGTCACTTTTGGTGACCAATGATTTTTCTAAGGGGTATTTTTCAAGTTGATAGTATGGGAAATCAAATAATCGGGTAACAGTTTGCATAGTAAGTTTTATGTAAAGCGATTGCAAATTAGCAAATCAGACCTTAACAATGAAACAGATTTAACAATTACCTAATGTGTTTTTTGAAAAATCCCCAATTATCAACCTATATCAGCAATTAAAAATATTACTTCCTCAAGTTGTCCAACCATTCTTTTGCGTTCACAAAAGCCTGAAGCCAGGGGGACACCTTGTCGTTTCTATCTTTTGGATAGTGGGCCCAGTTCCATGGGAACGTTGAACGTTCAATATGGGGCATGGTCACCAAGTGCCTACCTGTTTTGTCACAAAGCATTGCCGTATTGTAATCACTTCCGTTTGGATTGGCAGGATAAGTCTCATATCCGTATTTGGCCACAATATTGTATTGATCTTCGGTATGTGGAAGGCTAAATTTACCTTCTCCATGGCTGATCCATACACCAAGAGTTGTGCCGGCCATATTGGACAGCATAACCGAGTTGTTTTTTTCGATTTTCACCGAAGTAAAATTGCTCTCGTGCTTATGGGAGTCATTGTAGGTCATTCTACCGTGCGTTTCGTGTTCTGGGTTAATAAGATCTAGCTCCATGAACAACTGACAACCATTACAAATACCAACAGAGAGGGTATCTGGCCTGGCAAAGAAATCTTTTAAGGCTTTATTGGCTTTTTCGTTGTATTTGAAAGCACCTGCCCAACCTTTGGCACTTCCCAACACATCGGAGTTGGAGAATCCGCCAACGGCACCAATAAATTGAATGTCCTTCAGTGTTTCCCTGCCCGAGATCAAGTCTGTCATGTGCACATCCTTTACATCGAACCCGGCCAAGTACATCGCATTTGCCATTTCACGTTCGGAATTGCTTCCTTTCTCCCGAAGAATAGCTGCTTTTGGTCTATTTGTGGTCGGAACTTCTGGTAAAGCACCGCTAAATTCCGTAGGAAAACTATATTGTAAAGGTTGCTCTTTATAATTGTCATATCGGTCTTTGGCCAAACCGTTCGCAGTTTGCTTATTGTCCAACAAATAGGATGTCTTGAACCAAGTGTCACGTAAGGAAGCAATGTTCAATCCTATTTCTATTCCATTGTTTTTGATTTCCAAGGTACTTTCTGGAACAGGGGTACCAATTTTAGTGAAATTTACACCGGAATCGGATAAAACTTTCTCCACTGTTTCATCTTTGGCTTGGAATACCACCCCGATATTTTCTGAGAACAACAGTTTGATGGTGTCTTCCTCCCCAATACCGGAAAGATCTAATTTGGCCCCTAGGTTATTGTCGGCAAAGCAAAGTTCCAACAAGGTAGTTATCAACCCTCCTGAAGCCACATCGTGACCGGCTAAAATCCGGCCCTTTTTGATGAGCTTTTGCAAAGTGTTGAAAGTGGTCTTAAAATATTCAGCATCCATAACAGATGGAGCTTGGTCACCAATGCCGTTTAAAATCTGCGCAAAGGAAGAACCACCTAATTTATGGCTGTCCTTGGATAAATTGATGTAGTAAATATCGCCACCGTTTTTCTGCAAAACAGGCTCCACAACTTGGTCAATGTTGTTGCAATTGGCAGCAGCAGAGATGATTACCGTTCCAGGGGAAAGTACTTCACCATCCTTATATTTTTGTTTCATGGAAAGTGAATCCTTTCCGGTGGGCACATTTATTCCTAGATCGATCGCGAATTCCGACAAAGATTCCACTGCACTGTATAAACGGGCATCTTCACCTTCATTTCTACAGGGCCACATCCAGTTTGCGGAGAGCGATACGGATTTCAATCCATTCTTTAACGGTGCCCAGACAATATTGGTCAACGATTCCGCTACACTGTTTCTGCTTCCTGCAACGGGGTCTATCAATGCCGATATGGGGGAGTGGCCTATACTGGTTGCTATCCCTTCCTTTCCTTTAAAGTCTAGGGCCATAACCCCACAGTTGTTCAGTGGCAATTGCAATGGTCCGGCGCATTGTTGCTTTGCAACACGACCTCCCACACAACGATCAACCTTGTTTGTTAACCAGTCCTTGCTGGCTACCGCCTCCAATTGGAGTACTTGTTCCAAATAATCGTGGAAATGCTCCAGCGAATAGGATAGTGCAGAATATTTTTGTTGTGCCGATTTATCGGCCATTATGGTTTTTGGAGAGCTCCCGAACATATCGGACAACTCCAAATTCATTGGTGTCTCTCCTGTTTGTCCGGATGTAAATTTAAAGGTGTGGTCGCCCGTTACCTCACCAACGTTGTACATAGGGGAGCGTTCACGTGCAGAAACCCGGTTCAATAGGTCCAAATCTTTTTCCCCGATCACCAAGCCCATACGCTCTTGGGATTCGTTTCCGATCAATTCTTTTTTGGAAAGTGTAGGGTCGCCAACGGGCAATTTGTCGGTATCAATTGTTCCTCCTGTTTCTTCCACCAATTCTGATAAACAGTTGAGGTGTCCACCAGCTCCGTGGTCGTGAATGGAAACGATGGGGTTATCGTGACTTTCGAACAATCCGCGAACGGCATTCGAAGCTCTTTTTTGCATTTCAGGGTTGGAACGTTGTACGGCGTTTAATTCAATAGCCGAACTGAACTCGCCCGTGTCCGAACTGGATACGGCAGCTCCACCCATCCCGATTCTGTAATTATCACCACCTAGAACAACTATTCTGTCTCCCTTCTTGGGTGTGTCTTTTAAGGCTTGGTCTGTTTTTCCGTAACCAATACCCCCTGCCATCATTATCACTTTGTCGAAGCCCAATTTACGGGCCTCTTCTTGGTGTTCGAATGTTAAAACAGAACCGGCGATCAAAGGTTGACCGAATTTATTTCCAAAGTCGGATGCACCGTTGGATGCCTTGATCAGGATATCCATTGGAGTTTGGTACAGCCAGTCCCTTTCTTGCATACCTTTTTCCCAAGGACGATTTTCTTCCAAACGGGAGTAGGAGGTCATATAAACAGCGGTTCCAGCCAAGGGCAACGATCCTTTTCCACCAGCTAAACGATCACGAATCTCACCGCCGGACCCTGTAGCGGCACCATTAAAAGGCTCCACGGTGGTCGGGAAATTGTGGGTCTCCGCTTTAAGCGATAATACGGAATCGAATTCTTTTTCTTCGTAAAAATCGGGTTTGTCGGCACTTTTTGGTGCAAACTGAATTGCTTTTGGCCCTTTTATGAAAGCAACATTGTCTTTGTATGCGGAAACAATATCGTTTGGATGTGCTTCCGAAGTCTTTTTGATCAGTTTAAATAGGGAAGAAGGCTTTTCTTCTCCGTCAATCACAAAGGTGCCGTTAAAAATTTTGTGGCGGCAATGCTCGGAATTCACTTGGCTGAACCCAAAGACTTCGGAATCCGTCAACTTGCGACCCAATTTCTTGGCCAGACCTTCCAAATAGGCCACCTCTTCATCACTTAGGGCCAATCCTTCTTTTTCGTTGTACGTTGCAATATCATCGATTTCCATAATGGGTTCTGGAACAATATCGATAGTGAAAATATCTTGTCCCAAAGCGGTGTATTTTTGGGAAAGCATAGGGTCAAAATCGGTAGAATCCTCGGCAATGGCATGGAATTCCTCTATTCTGATGATTCCTGGGATGCCCATGTTTTGGGTGATTTCGGTCGCATTGGTACTCCAAGGTGTAACCATGGCGGCACGTGGCCCAACAAAAAAGGCGTCGAGAGACGCCGCTTCAATCTTAGGTTGGTCGCCAAACAACCAAGTTAATTTGTCAATATCTTCCTGAGCGATTTCCTGAGCGGTTTGGACGGCAAAAACCTTGGTCGCCTTGTCCCCAAAAAAATGGATCATACAGTCTATGCGTTGAACGGTTTAAGAAAGTGCAAAAATACGATTTTGTGCCAGAATTCATCCTACGGTATAAGTGTTTTGTTAACGATGTATTGTTGATAGTATATATGTTTGAAAATAAACTGTCAGGATTTTGTCAAATTGCTAAAAGTGTCTTTTTAAAAACTTAAGCATAAATGAATTGAAGATGTTTTTCCTATCTTAGAAGAATATAGCTAACTCAAAACCAACCTTATGAAAACGACCAACCTCTTGTGCGGGATACTTCTTTTCGCGGGCATAATTACTGCAACAGCACAAAAAAAATATTCCAAAAGCCAGATTAAAAAGTTAAAAGAAGAAGTAGAAACTCTTGTGGAGGCCAATAGAAAGCAGACACAGGTTATGGTGGATAAAATTTTCAGTTTTGCAGAATTGGGCTTTCAAGAAGAGGAGAGTTCCAAATATCTTACCGGTATTTTAGAGGAAAATGGATTTACCATAGAGCATTCCATTTCCAATATTCCAACGGCTTGGTTTGCCACATGGAGCAATGGCGATGGTCCGGTTATTGCCTTGGGGAGCGATGTTGATTGTATTCCCAAAGCCTCACAATACCCTGGTGTCGCGTACCACAAACCTATAGTGGAAGGCGCTCCTGGGCATGGAGAAGGACATAATGCGGGCATTCCTTTGAACATTACCTCGGCATTGGCCGTTAAGGAAGTAATGGAGAAAGAGGGCATTGGCGGTACCTTGATTCTTTGGCCGGGTATTGCAGAAGAATTGGTCGCAGCAAAAGCATGGTACGTCCGCGATGGTCTTTTTGATGATATTGATATGTGCATTTTTACCCATGTAAGCAGTAATCTGAGTGTTTCTTGGGGACCAACGAGGGGAACAGGGCTCATTTCCGTGGAATATATGTTTGAAGGCGAAGCAGCTCATTCGGCCGGGGCGCCTTGGCGAGGAAGAAGTGCTCTCGACGCTGCAGAACTTATGAACGTAGGGTGGAATTACAAAAGAGAGCACCTGCATCCATTAAAACGTTCACATTCCATTTTTACCGATTCCGGGGACCAACCCAATGTAGTGCCTTCCAAAGCCGCTATTTGGTTTTATTTTAGGGATGTTACCTACGAAGGGATTATGGAAATGTATGCCGAAGCCAACGATATTGCGAAAGGTGCGGCTTTGATGACGGGTACTAAAATGACCTCACGTGTATTGGGAACTGCCTGGCCAAGACACTTTAATAAGATCATTGCGGAGACGATGTACGAAAATATAAAGCAAGTTGGTCTCCCAACATGGTCAGAGGCCGACCAAAAACTAGCAAAAGCGGTGCAAGCTGAAATACAATCCAAGACCACGACCGGATTACCTACCGAATTGTCAAAAATAGGACTTCCGGTATTGGAACCGGTAAGTGGAGGTTCTGACGATATCGGGGATATTTCATGGAAAATACCCACGGTAACCATGCGTTTTCCTTCAAATATTCCTGGTTTGCCGGGGCATCACTGGGCAAATGCCATAACTATGGCGACACCGATTGCCCATAAGGGTGTAACGGCCGGAGCCAAGGCCGAGGCCCTGACGGTCATGGATTTTTTATTGAAGCCGGAACTTTTGGAGCAGGCTTGGGATTATTTTAACAACGAACAGACCAAGGAAACCAAATATCAGCCTATGATTGCTGCGGATGATATGCCACCCACGTATTTGAACAAGGATAAGCAGGATATGTTCCGATCTGCATTGAAGGAATTTTACTATGATGAGACCAAATACGATACCTATTTGGAGCAATTGGGTGTTGATTACCCCACGGTCAAGCAATAAGTTGTTGCTTCAAGATAAATCGGGATCCTGAGAATCATTTGGATTTTCAGGATTTCTTTTTTAACAAGGCCATATAAAAACCATCGAACCCTGTTTCCGAGGCAAAAACATTTCGTTCCCGAACAAATTCAAAATCTTTCCCGTTCTCCGAATCTAAAAAGTTCTTGACCTGATCTGAGTTTTCTTGGGGCAGAATGGAACAGGTGGCATAGACCATTTGACCTCCCTTTTTTACCATTTTGCTATAGTTCTGCAGAATATCTTGCTGAACCCCCATAATGCGGTCCACGAATTCGGGTTCCAATTTCCATTTTGAATCAGGATTACGTTTGATTACTCCCAATCCAGAGCAAGGTGCATCAAGCAACACTCGGTCGGCACTGTTGTGCAATTTTTTTATGACTTTAGTGGAGTCTATAGCCCTGGTTTCCACATTGTGTACACCGTTGCGACGGGCTCTCTTCTTCAGCTTTTTCAATTTACTTTCATAAATGTCCAAGGCGATCAATTGCCCTTTGTTCTGCATTTGCGAAGCCAAGTGAAGCGTTTTTCCTCCGGCACCCGCACAAGCATCGATTACACGCTGACCGGGCTCTACCTCCAAAAATGGGGCAACCAATTGGGAAGAGGCGTCCTGTACCTCGAACAATCCATCTTTAAATGCTTCGGTAACAAAAACATTTTTGCGTTCCACAAGTTTCAATGCATCTGGATAGCCATCTATAAACTCGGTAGCTATATCTTCTTTAGTCAAAAAAGCCTTCAGTTGAGGTTTTGGTATTTTAAGGGTATTTGTTCTTAGAATCACCTCTGCTTGTTGGTTCTGAGCGGCTATCTCTTTGGTCCAAAGTTCGGAACCCAACGATTTTTCACCTAGTTCGTCCATCCAATCAGGAATTGATTCCCTGAATTTGCGAATTTTGGACAATTCATCGAACCTGCCCTTAATGCGACGTTCCGGAGTACCTTCCAGTTGTTTCCAATCAGGAATCCGGATACCTCTCAGCACGCACCAAACCCCGAACAAACGAAATAAATGTGGTTTGCTGTACGGTTCGTGTACCTCGGCAATTTCCGAGTATAGGCGTTTCCATCGAACTATATCATACGTGGTCTCGGCAATAAATCCGCGATCGCGGGCACCCCAACGTTTGTCGTAACGCAATACTTTTTCGATTACCTTATCGGCATATTCCCCTTCGTTAAAAATCATGTGTAGGGCATCAATTACGGCAAATACCAAGTTTCTGTGTAAACGCATCTTGTAGAATAAGGTTGCAAAGGTATGATTTCTCCTTACTTTTGAAGAAAATAAATACAATGAGATACATATGCTCCCTGATAATGGCTCTAGTTTTATTTTCTTGTGCAGAAGAACATAAAAAGCTACCCTTTACCTCCGTTGAAATAACTCCAGTTTTTAATGATTCCGTCAGCATTCGTGCTATTACATTTTTGGATGGCAGAACACTGGCCTTTGCGGGAAGCAATGGTGTTTATGGTACGGTGGACGTAAATTCGTTGCAAGTTCGCAGTAATGTGCAGACCTACGATTCGCTGACCCCTAGTTTTAGGGCGGTAGGCAGTACCTCCGAGGATTTTTTTATGCTTTCTATTGAAAGTCCCGCTTTGTTGTACAAAACCGGGGATAAAGGAAAAATGGAAGTGGTTTACAAAGAGGAGGGCGAAGGCGTTTTTTATGATAGCCTTACTTTTTGGAACAACATGGAAGGGATTGCGGTTGGGGATACTGTGGACGGTTGCCTTTCTGTAATCATTACAAGGGACGGGGGGAACAGTTGGACCAAAGTACCTTGCTCGGATCTGCCCGAAGGAGTAGAAGGCGAGGGGGCATTTGCGGCGAGCAATAGTAACATTGCCGTAAAAGGAGATAAAGCTTGGGTCGGTACCACCGAAGGACGGGTCTACTTTTCCGATGACAAGGGCATGACCTGGGAAGTACAGGAAACCCCAATAATAGCGGACGAACCGACCCAGGGTATCTATGCCATGGATTTTTTTAATGAAAATATTGGGTTTGCCATAGGTGGGGACTACACCCAACCCAAATCCAATAAGGCCAATAAGGTCAAAACCATTGATGGTGGCAAGACATGGCAATTGGTTGCTGATGGTCACGAGCCCGGCTATAAGAGTTGTGTGCAGTTTGTGCCCAATTCCAATGGGGAAGCCTTGGTTGCAGCCGGATTTACGGGAATTTCCTATTCCTCCGATGGGGGTGAGAGCTGGAAGGAATTGAGTGAAGAGCCTTTTTTTACTCTTCGGTTTTTAAATGATTCCACAGCTTTTGCAGCTGGGAACAAGAGAATTGCCAAGTTGTTGTTCCGGTAAAAAAAAAGCGGCGAATCAATCGCCGCTCATCAACCAAAAAACAAACAAAAACCAAATAGGGTTAAACGTTTACCACAACGTAATTGCGCCCTCTTTTTTTATACCAAACTCCCCGGTATTGGTAAAATCGACGTCCATTTCTATATACTACTTTACTGCCCCGGGGCAATGTCCTTACTTTGACTCCGGCGGGTACGGCCGTAACGATATACTTTTTTCCTTGAGCTCTGTACCAAACTCCATCAGCGTAGTAATAATTGGTCTTTTTGTGCACAATTGTCCTTGGGTTGGATATGTGCGTGACCACTGTGCCATGTTTTGGGTAGACCTTTACGACTGTTGTTTGCGCTTTACAGGAGGTGAGTGCGCCTGCTATTACTGCTATCATTAAAAATGTCTTCAAACTTTTCATATTATCGGATTTTAATGGTTTTCTGTACATAAGACACGAGATTTACAAAAAGGTTTAATCAAAAAAGAGGAGCCTTATAGGGACCCCTCTTTACTTTCTTGTTTTTAAATTAAGTTATCCGCCACCTCCCTTACGTTTACGGAATTGGTGTATCATTTGCTTTTTAAAGTCCTCTTCTGCCTTAAGCAAAAGAAGAACCTTTTGGGCAGGAATTATTTTTCGCATTTTTAACAAAAAACTTTCTTCGGCCTTTAGTTTTTCTTGTTGCAGCGCCATGATATTGTCCAACAATGTTTCGGACTCACTGTTTGTGAGATTTTGTGCATTGGAAATATTGGAGAACAGTTCAAACCGTTCTTTTTTACGAATGCGTTCCAATGTCTCTTCGTGCTCATTGTACACCGGCCAAAATTGTTGTGCCTCTTCACTTGTTAGATCAATACGTTCGGTAATAAAGGCAACTTTCAAGGTCTTTACACGTTCCCAAATTGGTCCTTGGGCATGCATGGCCATGGTAACCAAAAGTAAGGTGCTAAATATGAGTGTTCTTTTATTCATAGTCAAGGTCATCTAAATATAAATGTTCAATTTCGTCTACGTTTTCGTCCAAATAATCCAAAATGGCGTCATCTTCCAGAACTTCGTTAAAAATATTGTTCAGTTCAATATCCTTTAAAGGGATAATTTCCGCAATTTCGTAGGTGGTCATCTCAAGATCGGTATTCTCCAGATAAGCTTCAATATCCGAGCTTGCCAGATCATCAAAAGAGATCGGTTCTGCCGAGGAACCCTGGTTGAGACTAAAAATCAGTACAAAAATGGCAGCAACCGCGGCTACGGTATAGTAGAGTTTTTTGTTTGCTATTAATGGGATTACCTTGGTTTCTTTTGTATTGAGTTCTGATGCTACCGAGGAACTTATTTCATCAAAATAGCCTTCTGGAACGCTAAAGCCATCATGTTTGGGAATCAAGGATTCGGTGTGGCCCGCTTCTTCCTTTTTGATTTTATCCATCAAACGACTATTAAAGTCCTCAAAATACCCTTTGGGTGTATTGAAACTATTTTTTTTGTCTTTTTTCATTGCTCTTGTTTGACTTTCAAAATGGTCAAAGGTTTAATTGTCTCTAAGATACGTTTCAATTTTTTTAACGGCCAAGTGATAGCTTGCTTTTAAAGCGCCTTCCGAAGTTTCCAGCACCTCGGAAATCTCACTGTATTTCATTTCCTGATAATACTTCATGGTAAACACCAATTTTTGCTTGTCTGGAAGGGTAGCCAATGCTTTTTGCAGCTTTAACTGGATTTCACTGCCCTCAAAATAAACATCTGCCTGAAGATTATCTACCATTCGGTCCTTTAACTCTTGATCGCTTATCCCTATTTTTTTGGACTTTTGTTTTAAAAAGGTCAGCGATTCGTTGGTAGCTATTCTGTACATCCAAGAGTATAATTTACTTTCACCTTTAAAGTTATCAATGTTTTTATAGACTTTTATAAAAGTGTTCTGGAGTACGTCATCTGCGTCGTCGTGATTAAGCACAATTCTCCGAATATGCCAATACAGACGTTCTTTGTAGGTATTTACCAATACTTCAAAGGCCTGCGCTCGACTTTCTTCCTGCTTAAGCTCTTGTACTAGGGTTTCCTCAGCGATCAATGTTCTTGTTGTTTGATGCTAGGACTAAGGTAAGGGGAAAAGGTTTAATTGTTCAATAAATAATTTTAAGAACCAATTAGTAACTTGGAATTTGGCTGAAGGTGCAGAGTCGGTTAAAAGAGGAAATGTGTGGAAGCCAGTGTCGTTTTGAACGAAGGTGATAAATCTTTTGTTTAGCAGTTAGCAGTTGGCTGCCTGCGGTCCAGAATCCAGCCCTTGTTTCAATGTAGCCGTAGTTAACGAGCGAATGTGAACAATCCTTTTGCCTCAGAATTTGGTATATAGCCACTAAGGTCTAGTTAATTTAAAAATTTAGATGATCCACCCCCGTGTTCGCCTTCCTACTAGGAAAACGATTGCATCTCTACCAGTTTCTTGTAGTTTTTGGCAGATTTCATCAATTCCTCGTGTGTTCCTTGTTCTACAATTTCACCTTTGCTCATCACTACGATCATATCCGCATTTTGTATTGTAGAGAGTCGATGTGCAATTACTACCGAGGTGCGGTTCTGCATCATTTTTTCCAATGCATCCTGCACCAAACGTTCACTTTCGGTATCCAATGCCGAAGTGGCCTCGTCCAAGATCATTATGGGTGGATTTTTAAGGACGGCTCTTGCAATGGATAGCCGTTGTTTTTGTCCACCGCTCAATTTGTTGCCGCTATCACCGATATTGGTCTCGTAACCTTGGGGCAGCTCCATTATGAAATCGTGTGCGTTCGCAACTTTGGCCGCTTCCATAATTTCATCCATGTTGGCATTTTCTTTACCAAGTGCTATATTGTTCTTTACCGAATCATTAAACAATATGGAATCTTGTGTAACCAAGCCCATAAGTCCACGGAGCGATTTTTTTGTTATGTTCTTTATATTGGTGCCATCTATCAAAATCTCACCTTGGTTTACGTCATAAAAGCGGGTCACCAAATTGGCCACTGTGCTTTTTCCACTTCCAGATTGACCCACCAAGGCCACGGTTTTGCCCTTGTCCACCTTTAGGTTAAATGCTGAAAGCACATAATCATCTTCATATTTAAAGGCAACATTCCTTAGTTCAATTCCCGTATTAAAATCGGATTTATTTTCGGCACCCTCTATATTTTTGATGGGGTTTTCCGATTCCAATATTTCCAGAACACGTTCTGCTGCGGAATTTCCTTTTTTAACACCGTAAGATGCTTTACTGATGGCTTTGGCCGGTGTTAAAATATTAAATGCCAGTCCCATATAGGATATAAACGATGCGGCGTCCAGAGAGCCTTCCAAAAGAACCATTCGCCCTCCGTACCATAGCAATACACCAAAAACAACGATCCCAAGAAATTCGCTAGTGGGTGATGATAGGTTTTGCCGATTTAACAGTGAATTGGAGAATTTGAAAAAACGCGAGGTAGAATTCTGAAATATTTTAAAGAATCTGGATTCGGCATTGAACGCTTTAATTACCCGAAGCCCTCCCAAAGTCTCCTCGACAATGGAAAGAAATTCACCTTGCTCTTTTTGTACCTTGTCCGATTTCTTCTTCAAGGATTTACCTATCCGGGATATGATCATTCCGGCTATGGGAATAAATATGAAAACAAAAATGGTAAGCTTGGCACTTATCAAGAACATTACAATGATGGTAAAAAGTATGGTAAGCGGCTCCCTTACAATCAATTCCAAAATAGATAGAAAGGAGTGTTGGATTTCCAATACATCTGATGTGATCCTTGCGATAACATCCCCTTTCTTCTTTTCTGAAAAATAGGAGATGGGCAGATCTACTATCTTTTGGTACATTTTGTTTCGTATGTCCTTAAGTACCCCATTTCTCAAAAATGTGATAAAATACATGGCCAGATAATTGAAGATGTTCTTAAAAAAGAACAAAAAGAGGATCAAGCCAATGGCCAAGAACAGTCCTTTCATGGGGTCGTCCCCCGAGTGAAGGGTTACCTGATAGTTCATATAACCTTCAAAATACTCCTTTAATTTACCGATACCTTGAAAGGTCGGTGGCTCGCTTACACGTTTGGTCTTGTCGAAAAGGACATTGAGCATTGGTATCAGCGCGGCGTAGGACAACGCACTGAACAATGCATAAAGGATATTGAAAAATATATTTAGAAAACCGTATTTGCGATATGGCTTCGCAAATCGGAGAATCTTTTTAAAGTAGTTCATTCACTTATAAATTCAGCTCGGATAAGATACCTTCCAATTTGGTTTCCAACTGCGAATTTACGGATTTATAATCGGCTGCATTCTCCAATTTTGAATTTGTACTGATGTAGAACTTTACTTTTGGTTCCGTGCCACTAGGCCTTGCTGCAATCCGGGTGCCATCCTCGGTTTCATAGATCAATACGTTGGACTTTGGCAAATGTAGGGTGAACTCGTCCCCGGTCTGTACATTTTTAACGATCGACGTATTATAATCCTCAATGTACAGTAATTTTGAGCCTTGCACCGTATCCACGGGGTTTTCCTTGAAATCTTTCAGCATTTGTTTAATTTCCTCTTCTCCACTCATTCCTTTTTTGGTAATGGATATTAATTTTTCCTTGTAGAAGCCAAACTGAACGTAGGCATCGATCAATTCTTTAAAGAAAGAGCTACCATTGGCTTTGGCATCGGCGGCAATTTCACACGCCAAAAGGGTAGAGGTGACGGCATCTTTATCGCGTACAAAATCACCAACCATAAACCCAAAGCTTTCCTCACCTCCACCAATAAATGTAGAGTTAGGAAAATCCTTGATCATTTTACCGATCCATTTAAACCCTGTGAGCGCAGTTTTGTATTCAACCCCATAAGCTTTGGCCATTTGCTGCATCATTGGGGTGGAAACTATTGTGGAAGCAATAAATTCGTTGCCTTTAAACCCTTTTTTCTTGTATTGGTCCAACAGGAATTTGGTCATCAGCACCATAGTTTGATTCCCGTTCAATAATTCCATTTTCCCATCCAAGTTTCTTACAGCAATACCTAAACGGTCGCTATCCGGGTCGGTTCCGACCACCATATCCGCACCGATTTCCTCAGCTTTGGCAATGGCGATGGACAAAGCTTCCGGTTCTTCCGGGTTGGGCGACTCAACGGTAGGGAAATCTCCGTCAGGTTTTGCTTGTTCTTCTATAATGGTGACATTGTTGTATCCGGCACGCTTCAATACTTCCGGAATGGCCGTGATCGATGTTCCGTGCAAGGAAGTAAAGACGATGTTAAAGTCATCTTTTCCTTTTGCTCCAAAATTTCCGTTTTTAACGGATGCTTCAAAAAAGGCTTCGTCCACATCTTCATCTATCATGCTTATCAAACTGTCGTCTTTTACAAATTTGATATCCTCAAAAGAAAGTGCATTGATCTCGGCTATGATTTCCCCATCCTGTGGTGGTACGATCTGCCCACCATCTGCCCAATAAACTTTGTAACCATTGTATTCCGGTGGGTTGTGGGAGGCCGTTAGTACAATTCCGGCGTGACACCCCAAATATTTGACCGCAAAGGATAATTCTGGAGTTGTTCGCAGATCTGAAAATAGGTGAACTCGAATACCGTTGGCCGAAAATACCTCTGCCACGGTCTTTGCCAAGGATTTGGAATTATGCCTGCAATCGTATGCGATCACTACTTGAATATCGTTATCGGTATAGCACTTTTTTAAATAATTGCTGAGTCCCTGGGTGTTTTTGCCCAAGGTGTATTTGTTTATTCGATTGGTTCCAACGCCCATTACACCGCGCATTCCACCGGTTCCGAACTCTAAATCCTTATAAAAGCGCTCTTTGAGCTCTTCTGGATTTTTTTCCATAAGGTGTTTGATCTCTTTTTTTGTGTCGTTGTCAAAAAAATCGGTCAACCAAGTCTGTGCTGTCTTTGTAATGGAATCCATAGTGTTTAGAATTGTTTGCTTCTTTAAAAATACAAAGTTTATAAGGTTTGAAAATGGCTTAAAGGTTAATTTTATCGGAGATATTGTAACGGGTGTCATTTTTTCGTGACCTCACCATGATCTCTCCGATAAAACCGGCCAAAAAAAGTTGTGTTCCAATGATCATTGCTGTTAAAGCAATGTAAAACTGCGGTCTTTGGGTAATTAAACGTCCGGTCGGGTTCAAGAATAGTTTATCGATCCCCAAATACAGGGAAAAACCAAACCCGACAAAGAACATGAGCACCCCCAAGGCTCCAAAAAGATGCATGGGCCTTCGACCAAACTTTGATACGAACCAAATGGTAATCAAATCCAAAAAACCATTAATAAAGCGTTCTGCCCCAAATTTAGTGGAACCATATTTTCGGGCTTGATGCTGTACCACTTTTTCGGTAATGTCCGAGAAGCCTGCATTTTTGGCCAATACAGGAATGTAGCGGTGCATTTCCCCAGAGACTTCGATGGTCTTTACCACATTTTGGTTAAAGGCCTTGAGGCCACAGTTAAAATCGTGCAGTTTTACACCGGAGGTTTTCCGGGCTGCCCAATTAAAGAGTTTGGAGGGTATGTTTTTGGTGATAACCGAATCGTACCGTTTCTTTTTCCAGCCCGATACCACATGGCGCCCTTCTTGGGTGATCATTCGGTACATATCCGGAATTTCTTCTGGGTTGTCCTGTAGGTCGGCGTCCATAGTTATCACTACATCGCCTGCGGTGGCTTTGAACCCGGCGTGCAGTGCCTGCGATTTGCCAAAATTTTTAAGGAAACGTATCCCTTTTACATTTTTGTTTTGCTCGGACAGTTCGGAAATAGTTTTCCAAGAACCATCGGTACTGCCATCATCAATAAAGATGATTTCATAAGAAAAATGATTGGATTGCATCACTTGCACAATCCAATCATGAAGTTCTATTAGCGATTCTTGCTCGTTAAGTAAAGGAATTACAATGGAAATCTGCATTGTTCGATTCTGGAATTCCCTCCAAAAGTAGCATTTTTTGTTTTAGTATTCCGCTTTGGACTTTTTCAAGATCAATCCGGTAATGAGACCGATAATCAATCCGATCACACAGTTAATGATCAACCCAACGGGATATTGTATCCAAGCAAAGCTTTTTTGCATTTCCACACCTTGCTCCCATTGTTCCTCGGTCATGTTCGGGTTTTGGGCCATGGCCTTGGGCTTTGCAATTTCCATGGCCTTGTCCATAAAGTCGGGTTCAATAAAATTTGTTAGAACATATTGATATGCAAGGGACAATATGGTGCCTACCAGGGCCACTCCAACAGCAACCTTTAAAGCTTCTGAAATGGCCAAGTATCCGCCGTTGGCCTTTTTAAAGGAGTTTACGGCAATAAATATAGCAGCTGCCATGAGTACAATGGAGATTACCATTACCGCGGTGCTCATCTCGTAATGCATTTTTTGGGTGTAGAGCATTATGCCGAACACCACAAAAATAGCACCTAACAAAAGCCCATAGTTAAGTGCAAATTTTCCCGTTTTAACTTGTTGTTCTTCCATTTTTTTAAAATTTGTTTTGATTATAGTTGGTTAGTGCAATATTGCCTAAATTTGTTACATATAAATTTACTTTTATTTTTTTAGTGATTTAAAGTTGGCAATATCAAAGAAATCATTAAATTTGCACCCTGAAAATTCTGAGATTAAGCATTTAAGACGATGAGAAAAGATATACACCCAGAAAACTATAGATTGGTTGCTTTTAAAGACATGTCCAACGAGGATGTTTTTATTACAAAGTCCACTGCTGAAGCGAAAGAAACCATCACTGTGGATGGTGTTGAATATCCTTTGGTAAAATTGGAAATTTCAAGAACTTCGCACCCGTACTACACTGGTAAGACTAAATTGGTAGATACCGCTGGTAGAATCGATAAGTTCAAGAACAAGTACAAAAAATTCAAGAAAGAAGAGAAGAAGGCCGAGTAGGTCGAACTTTTCAACGAAATATATGGACGCTCTCGATGGTTTTCGAGGGCGTTTTTTATTTTTACATTATTCAAAGCTGAGCAATGAACTATATCCTTTCTGACGGTAACCACCGCGAAGACCTGTTCCCCTTTACCTTAACGCGTCCCGTAGCTGGAATCCGTATAGGTATTTTGACCATAGCCGAAAAATGGGAAAAATGGTTAAAGGCCCCAGTTAGTTTTCGAACCGAAGATTACCTGTCCGAAAAGTTTCCTTTAAGGACTAATGATCAAAATATAGTGATCAATGGGAGTTATCTTCCGAACAGTGCCTTGGTGCAGGCTGTTCAAAAACTTAAAATGGGGGAGGTGCTTATGGATAACGATGGGTATATTGCCTATGTAACCGATAGGCCCGAAATGCAATTTGAGGCTTCCAGTTATATCGCTGTACCGTTTACTGGTAGTGTTTTGGCCATTCGGAAAACATGGGATATCTTTTCCAATAATGCGGTTGTCCTCCAATCTGATTTCGATTTGGTTACCAAAGGCAGAAAAAGTGAGCCCATACCCGATACCAACCAAGTTAAAAACCCTGAAAATATATTTATAGAGGAAGGCGCTGTAGTGGATTTCTGTATTTTGAATGCTTCCACCGGCCCCATATATATTGGCAAAAACGCTTTAATGATGGAAGGTTGTACCGTTCGTGGAGGATTGGCACTCTGCGATAACGCCATCTTAAAAATGGGAGCAAAAATTTATGGTGCCGTAACCGCGGGGCCAGGAAGTAAATTAGGTGGGGAAGTGAACAATGCCGTGTTGTTCGCCAACTCCAACAAAGGACACGATGGCTTTTTGGGCAATTCGGTATTGGGGGAGTGGTGCAATATTGGGGCGGATACCAACACCTCCAATCTAAAGAACAACTACGCACCTGTACGCCTGTGGAACTACAAAATAGAAGGCTTTGAAAAAACAGGGCTTCAGTTTTGTGGCTTAATGATGGGCGACCATTCCAAATGTGGTATCAATGTAATGTTCAATACCGGAACTGTGGTAGGCGTAAGCGCCAATATTTTCGGGAGTGGTTTTCCTAGAAACTTTATCCCAAGTTTTAGTTGGGGAGGTGCATCGGGCTACACCACTTTTAGGACCAATAAGGCATTTGAGGTGGCCGAGGCCATGATGAAACGTCGCAATATGGAGTTCAACGGGACCGAGGCCAAAATTTTGGAACATGTCTTTGAGTTGACCCAAAAATGGCGGAATTTTTAATCCTTATTCCAACTTTCCCGTTAGTCCCCAACCATTGGCTCTATCGATAACCACACAGTGCAGGGTGTTAAACCCCTTTTTAAGTTTAAGCGGAATTTTGTTGGCAGTTAGGCCTAAATGCCCTTGAAACTGATTGTTTTTTGACCTGAAGGCATTATTGCCATAAAAAATGGCTTCCCCATTTAAATACACAATGATTTTATCGCTAAAATCAAACGAGAATAAGCGGGTCTGGGCGTTATCCACCGCTATGGTTGCCGATGCTACTGTATAAGCTTCTTGGTTGCGTTCAAAGTTGCCCGATGTAGGCTTTGCCAAATATTTGGAAATGGGCAATATGCCAGATTGCTCAGTGTAAACAGTGGTGGTCTTCGCATTTTCAAAATCTTCGAAGCGTATTTCGCCATCTATGTAAGGTTGGGCCTCAGTTACGTCCCATTCGCCTATAATACCTTTCTCGGGAGTTAGTATAGGATATGGCTCTTTAACCACAGCCTCACCGGTTTTGGTAATTTTTAAGTTGGCGAACCTATTTCCGAATAGGGCAAAAAGACCAATTTCCCCTGTTAAATTGCCGGATCTTAATCGATCTATCCGCATCACCTCTTCACCATTGATAAACAAGGTGGCGCCTAAATCTTCGACCTCTATCCGGAACAGATTCCAACCTTTGGTCTTAAAGGCGACATTCGCTTGAAATTCAGGATACAACTGCCAGTTGCTCTCGTTGTTGTAGGTAGGGGTGTATTGTACCGCATCCACTTGCCTCGACTTGTGCATTCGCATGTACACCTCTTCAAAATTTCCTTCTGATTTACGGAAGACTACGCCCGCAAAGCTACGTTTTTGGTTGGCGTACACTTCCATTTCCATAACGCCGTTGGAAAATTCGAATCCTTTGGCAAAAGCAGTGCCGTTGACTATAATGGTCTCTTTACCATCAAAATTTTCAAAATTTACCGAGCTTCCTTGGGCCGGAGTCCAATAATCGGGATGTAAAGGGATATTTTGTGTAGTTTGGGCATTTATCGGACGCATAAAGAGTAACGCGCCAATTATCAATGGGATACGTGAAAGTTTCATTGTATATCTGTTTTTTTGATTGATGATCAACACCTATGTTGTCGGAGGTAACCGGTGTTCCTAACGCTTTAAAATTAAAAAAAAGCAGGGTTGGTATAGGGCTCTTTAAACAACAGCACCGTTATTTTTAACAGGCTGATAGATTGACCACAAGTTACATGGATGTCCTAAATAGTCTAAAATTGAATTTAGCTTGGTGAATAGGATGGTGTTAGGGGATATATACCTGTTGGCGAGGGTTCAAATTAAAATGTTAAGGTCATGATTATTGTTTCTTTCTGCCGGCGGACCTAGCCATGCTGTTCAAGATAGCTTTAATAAGATAGGATGGTTTAAAATGTAGGTGTCAAATACCTACTCCTCCAATTGTAAAAAACGTACTGCGTTTTCGTAGAAAATTTTTCTTTTATCGTTTTCGGTCAAGAAATCGTAACTGTTCAATTGGTCGATACTTTTTTTAATGGCATGTGGCCACACCATTTGGTCCGAGCCGTACATAACCCTATCGATAAGGCCATATTTTTTGGCTTTACGTAAAAATTGTTCTGCATAGTCCTTTGGTTGTTCATCCACCCATAATATCACTCCCAAATCCGAATATAGTTGAGAATATTGTAGCATTAGACGAAGAGCGTTTTCATAAAACACCTCTCCGGCATGCATCAAATAGATACGTAGATTTGGGTGTTTGGCCAGAACATCTTCCAAGGTAAGAGGGTCTCCCAATTTTAATCTAAAGTTGGGACAGCATCGGGTCGTAATATCGGAAGGACCGCCACCCGTATGCACTGCAACGGGAATATCGTAGCGCTCACAAATGTCCAAATAGGGTTCAAACTCGGGGTCGGATAGGGTGTAACCATCATAAACAGCGCCTATTTCCCCAAAGACTTTGAGTTTGCCAGAGGTTATCAATGCTTTGAAGGCCACAGTGTCTTTTGGCGGAGAGTTGGTGTAGTAGCCAGGAATCAAAATGCCTTCATCATCCAAGGTGTTGGCTCCCCCAATAGTGCTTACAACAGCTTTTGTAATGTTGTTTTCTTTTAAGGCCTTAATTAGCTCAGTTTTGAAGGTTTCATAATCTTTGGGCGAGAAAACACCATCACGGGCCGGGGCCACGAAATATGTCTGTGGGGTATAATCGTGTAGGTGCATATCAATAATAGGCGGTCCATAGTTTTGAGCGAAAGCAAAGAGTGGCAGCAGTAGTGCCATTACCATTTTTCTCATTTTGTGCATAATTTAGGTATAGCTATGAGGCAATGTGTTTCAATGCCCATGTATGCGGGGGAAGTATTTACAAGTAACAAAAAAATAATGGAATTTGTATCTATTCCGGTGGTTAGTTTAAAATTTTGGGACCTGCTGCAGAAAAAAGCCAGTGAGATTGTCCCACTGGCCTTGAAACTTATAAATAATTAGTTTATTCCGAAATCTGGGGCTTTTCGGTAAACGGGGTTATGCCAAAGGCGGGATATACCTCGGAGGGGTAGTAAATTGTTCCTCCGCGAGATACCATGGCGATACTTTTTACGGCCTTGATATTTTCCACAGGGTTTCCGGGCACTAGGAAGAAATCGGCCAATTTACCAACTTCTATGCTTCCCAAACTTTCATGCCCTAGGTATTGTGCCATATCATAGCTGGCAAGTTTAAGTACTTCGGCGGGAGTATAGCCCAATTGCTCAGTATAGAGCTCTAGTTCGCGATGTAAGTTAAATGCACCGCCCAAATCGGTTCCAGGAACAATGAGTATTCCTTTATCTTTCATTAATTTTAGTGTTTCCACAATTTTATCGTAGGCATCCCGGTAGGCCTTATCCTCTTGATCGTCGGCAATTTGAGCCAGGGCTACTTTTAGGCTTCGCTGTTCATTGGGCGGCATGTGGTCCACATAATCCAAGGCGCCAGGCGTAACTTCGCCGTTCCGTGAGAGCATTAGGCGTTCATGTATGGACAATGTGGGGTCCATTGCTGTTTGGTTGGCCACGAACAGGTCCAAGGTTTCCTGTACTTTATCGCTGTTCAAATCCAATTGGGGAAAGCGTTTCATGGCGGTGAGTCGCAATAGGGTCCGGGTGTCTTCTTCGGGTTCCAGTACCCATCCAAGCATGGTTTGGTTAATGTGCGTCATCTCGTCGTAGCCTGCTCTTAGCATATCGTTGGCATTGGAAAATGCAGGAACATGTCCTGTAACGAACAAGCCTTGATCGTGTGCTTTTTCTACAATGGCAGGCGCCCATTCGCCGTTCATACTATTGTACAGTTTTATACCATAAAAGCCAAGGCTGTCGTAACTGTCCACTGCGGCCAAGGCTTCCTCTTTTGTTTCCACCAAAATACCGTTATTGCTACTGTATGGACTTTTTCCTTCGATGAATCCGAGTCGGGTTATCCGTGGACCTGCCAATTCACCAGAATTGATTTTATCGATAAGGTTGCTAAGTACTTCGGTGTTGTTGCCCATATCTCTGAAAGAGGTAACTCCGGCCAAAACATTCAATAAGGCACCATTGTCCCCCGTGTGGGCGTGCATTTCATATAATCCAGGAACTAGGGTTCCACCGTTTCCTTGGATAAGAACTTCGTTGTCGCCAGTCGCATCTGCAGCTTCTATGGTCGTGATTTTTTCATCTTCCACCACAACGGATACAGGGTCGGTCAAAGACAATGTTTTAGGATCAAAAACCTTAACATTGGCAATGCGTACCTTTTTAGTGTAGTTGTGGGCAAATTCTTTTTGTAGCTTTTCGTAGCGTTCTGCAGAATAGTTTTCGGCAAGTTCCCTTAAACTTTTTTCTTCGGCTTCGTATCCATCCCTGATTACAATATATCGTGGTGAGATAGCGGCGAAGAATTTGTTGTTTTCATCCACAATAAAGTAAGATGGATTCATTTCGGCACCGGATAGGGCATAGGTGGTCAAGGCCAATTCACCGTCACCTGATGCATTCGGTACATTTACCTCTTCCATTTTGGTCAAAGTAAGATTACCGGCAGGAAGCACGGGTAAGGTGTTATTGGGTGCATCCATCAATAATCGAGCTGCCAAGACTGCGGTGTACGGGCTGCCAAATTGGTTTACATAAAGCGTTGGGGTATCTAAAACGGTATTGCCCGAACCGGTGGCGTCGGTCCATGAAGCACCATCGCCCTCCATGGAGAATTTTTCGTTCACTGCATTTCCAAATGTGGTGTTACCTGTTACTTCCCAGCTAACCGGGAAGCCTTTGGAGTCGAGGACAAGGGTCTCTTTTATTGTTGGTCCACGGCCATTGTTCTTATAGTCGTAATCTATATTAATGGTATCTCCAATGGTATTCACTTTTAGGTACCCAACTTTGGTATCGCTTATGATCACGGAATAATTTTCTTCTCCTTGATGATCTGCCAAGGATGAGTTGGTTTCGGTTTTACAAGAATAGGAGGTCAATACGATCAATCCTATTAGAAGTAATCTGATTTTCATTGAGTTGATTTTAGTTTATGGTTCAAGTTAACTAATTTTATGTTTTTTTCTATTTTTTGGTAGGCAGTAAACAGTTGACAGCGGGCATTTTACAGTTGGGTTATCAACAATGCGATCATTTTCGATAACTCACAACAAATCGTTATCTTTGCGCCCCCTAAAAGTAAGGCAGGCAAATGAGCAAAAAGGTCGCATTTTACACATTGGGTTGTAAACTCAATTTCTCCGAAACTTCTACAATTGCCAGAGGTTTTGAAAAGGAGGATTTTCAGCGTGTGGACTTTTCGGATGAAGCAGATGTATACGTAATCAATACCTGTTCGGTAACGGAAAATGCGGATAAACGCTTTAAAACTATTGTAAAACAGGCCCAAAAGTCGAATCCCGATGCTTTTGTAGCGGCTGTGGGCTGTTACGCCCAGTTAAAACCAGAAGAATTGGCCGAGGTGGATGGTGTTGATTTGGTACTGGGTGCAACGGAAAAGTTCAAGATCACGGACTATTTGAACGACCTTACCAAGAACGATAAGGGCGAAGTGCACTCTTGTGAAATCGAAGATGCCGATTTTTATGTGGGGAGCTACGCCATTGGCGACCGCACACGTGCCTTTTTAAAGGTGCAGGACGGCTGCGATTACAAATGTACCTATTGTACTATTCCCTTGGCACGCGGCATTTCGCGCAGCGATACATTGAGCAATGTATTGAACAACGCCAAAAAAATAGCCTCGCAGGATATTAAGGAGATCGTACTTACCGGGGTAAATATTGGCGACTACGGGAAAGGTGAGTTTGGCAATAAAAAGCATGAGCATACCTTTTTGGATTTGGTAAAAGCGTTGGATACCATCAATGGCATCCATAGATTGCGCATATCTTCCATAGAACCAAACTTGTTAAAGAACGAGACTATCGATTTTGTTGCACAGAGCAACTCCTTCGTTCCCCATTTTCATGTGCCTTTGCAGAGTGGGAGCGACGATATTTTAAAGAAGATGCGACGTCGATATTTGTCCAATTTGTATGTGGATAGGGTGAAACGCATCAAATCTGCTATGCCCCACGCCTGTATTGGTGTAGATGTGATCGTTGGGTTCCCTGGGGAAACGGACGAACACTTCTTGGAAACCTATCACTTTTTGAACGATTTGGATATTTCTTACCTGCATGTATTTACCTATTCTGAAAGGGACAATACAGTAGCGGCCGAAATGGAAGATGTGGTGCCCAAAAAGGTACGCAACAAACGGAGTAAAATGTTAAGGGGACTGTCTGCCAAAAAAAGAAGGGCTTTTTACGAGAGCCAATTGGGTACTGTACGGACCGTACTGTTCGAAGGGGAGAACAAGAAAGGCTATATTCATGGATTTACCGAAAACTACATCAAGGTAAAGGCTCCTTGGGACCCTGCTTTGGTGAACACCTTGCACCAAGTAGAGTTAGAAGATATCGACGCGGATGGACTGGTTCGCTTCAAGTTTGTTTCCAGTGAGATTGTGGCGTAAAAAAACCTCCTAAAAAAGGAGGCTTGGATGTTTTTGATCATTGATCAAATCAGATTCGGATACCTACGGGCAACATTTCCTTGTACTGCCTGTTTTTTCTTAAGAAACCTGCAATTTGCGGACTTGTAGGCACAACTCTTAGATTTTTCTCTTGGATTTCGTTCAATACAGCTTTAATAAAATCCTCTTTAAAGCCTTCTTTTGTAATTTCTTCCGGAATAACCAGTTTGGTCAAAAATACTTTACGCTCTTGTGAAGAGTACTCAATTTTGGCTAAATGCCCATTGACGGTAGTTTCAAATTGGCGTAGGAAACTATTGTCAGTGATTTCCAATGTTGTCATATAGAACTTGTTTTTTTAATGACTCGCAGAAATACCTTAAGGTATCTCTAATTCCCCCATCATATAAATATTGTATCGGTTAGGTGGGGTCGGCTGCAAAAGGGCTACAAAAGTAGTGAAAATATTGCTAATTTCCTAGTCCTTATCGATATTTGGTGTACTATGACCGATAACAAAACCCATGTCTACCTAATGCCAGGAATGGCTGCCAATTCTTCGATTTTTGAGGGGATCAAGCTTCCGGAAGACCAATTTACTTGCCATACCTTGGAGTGGTTCGTGCCCGAAAAAGGAATGGATTTGGAAGCATATGCCAAAAAAATGTGCAAAAAAATAAACGAACCCAACCCAGTTTTGTTGGGGGTTTCATTTGGTGGTATGTTGGTACAAGAGATGGCCAAGATCATGCCCGTACGAAAGCTGATCGTGGTATCGTCGGTAAAAAGTAAGCACGAGCTACCTAAAAGAATGATTTTTGCCAAGTACACCAAAGTCCACAAACTGCTACCAACGGGTTTGGTGAACAATGTGGAATTGTTGGCCAAATATGCCTTTGGCGAAACCGTGACCAAGCGTTTGCACTTGTACGAAAAATATCTGTCTGTTCGCGACAAATATTATATTGATTGGTCCATTGATCAAATTGTGAACTGGAAACAGGAAACTCCGCTAAAAAATACGGTTCATATTCAAGGGGAGAAAGATGCAGTTTTTCCACCATCCCATATAAAGGACTGCATTTTGGTAAAAAATGGCACACATACCATGATCATTCACCGTGCTCGTTGGTTCAATGAGCACCTCTCCACAATTATTTTGGAATAATTTCGTCTATATAATAGTATCTTTACATTGATAATAAATTAGGGAAGACATGAAACAAGTAAAAAACATATTGGCCTTTATTGGATTAATGGCCGTAGTGAGCACTTTGATTTTTGCCGTGCAGTCGAATGAAGTGGATGATAAACCAGAATTGCAAGAAGTTGAAACAACGGAATCGGACAAAAATGTTGCGGATACATATCAAATAAGCGCCATTGAAATCCCTGAGGACCTGAATTTTGCCGGAGAAGCGGTTCCACAGGAAGATCCAGAGATCATGGAGCGCGTGGACCGGGAGTTTTTGGTGAACACCTATTGGCAATCCAATGCCCTTTTATTGATGAAAAGGGCCAACAAATACTTTCCAATCATTGAACCCATTCTTAAAAAGAACGGAATCCCGGATGACTTTAAATATTTGGCCGTGGCCGAAAGTGGTTTGCAAAATGTAGTTTCCCCAGCAGGGGCTACCGGTTTTTGGCAGATAATGCGCGCCACGGGCAAGGAGTACGGTCTGGAGGTCAATTCCAATGTGGATGAACGCTATCATGTGGAAAAAGCGACTCAGGTCGCTTGCGACTATTTAAACAAATGGAAAAATCGTTTTGGTAGCTGGACCCTTACCGCTGCCGCGTACAATGCCGGACCTGCCGGGGTTCAAAAATATATGGATATTCAACAAGTGGACGATTATTACGATCTATTGTTGGGGCAGGAGACAGGCCGCTATGTGTTCCGCATTTTGGCCATTAAAGAAATTCTATCCCATCCAGAGAAATATGGTTTTCAGTTAGATCAGGACGATATGTACGAAAAGGTGCCCACTTTTACCGTTGAAATTGATACTGCGGTATCCAATTGGGCGGATTTCGCAGAACAGTACGAAATAAACTATAAGATATTAAAACGACACAACCCTTGGTTGCGCGAACCTCATTTAAACAATGTTTCCCGCAAAAAGTACACCATAGAAATACCGAACAAAGGATATTACCGAGTGGGGAATGTGGGGAAGTAATTGGTATTGGCCCTAATATTTTTGGTTACACTGGTAAATTGCTTTTTGTTTGGGGTTATCTATCTCAATACCTAACACTCCAAAGCAAAACAAAAGAATAGTTTTATTCGGGTCTACTTGCAAATTTTGCAATCCTCTTTGTCCTGTAATTGGCCTACTAGATAGCCTTGTTCACTCATTTCGTAACCACAACAATCCATAAAGCCTTCGGCAATTTTTTGTCGTCCACGTTGTATTTGCGATTTTACGGTGGGTAACGGTAAACTTAATTTTTTTGCAACCTCTTTTTGTTTTAAGCCCATTATATCGGCCAAAAAGATAGGTTCTCTGTATTTTTTAGTTAGATTAACTAAAATACCTCTTAAACAATCTTTTTCGGTATGTTCATGGGTTTCAGGAACATCCTCTGTATCAAAATCATTAAATTCAATTTTTACTTTACTGGTTTTTAAATAATCCATTAAAGTATATCGCGCTACGGAAAACAACCAAGATTTTAGCTTGTTGCCATCTTTTAGGGTGTGCAGCTTGGTGTGTACCTTTATAAAGGTGTCTTGTAAAATATCATTTGCAACAGTTTCATCTTTGGTTTTACTGAGAATAAAACGTTTGATGTCTTGTGAATATGTCTCCCAAATCTGTGTTGTGGTCATACTTAAAGATAAACAATCAGCTTGAACATCATAATTCAAGCTGATTCTTGGTTTAACAATTACAATTGGTGCACGTACAGTTGTTGCATGTACAATCTGAACATCTTCCGTTGTTACAAGGTTCGCAATTGCAATTACAAGATTTACCTGTTTTCATAAGTGAATGAATTTTATGGTTCACTTAATAGACGATAGAACTTTAAAAAAGATGCATTCGAAATACAGAAATTTTTAAGGGGCCTTTTAATAACAAATCATGGAGCGGAGGCATCCCAAATCAAGTGTGCAATACCACCAAAAAAAAAAGATAAAGTAAAAATTAAATCTTTTTCATCTGCTGCTGCATCATTTTGATTTGATCGGTAAGCATATTGTTTTTATCCAATTTTTTGGCTTCTTGCAACAATTGTGTCGCTTCACGCTTTCTGCGCTTTTGCATGGCAATACCGGCCAAGCTCAATTTGGTCATGGCCACATCGTAATCCATGGTCAAACCAAATTTTAGGGCCTTTTTAAAGTATTTTTCGGCCTGGGTCAGATTTTTCTGGGAGTAGATGATACCGTGCAAATAATTGTAATATCCCACTTGCTTTTTTATCAATGCAGATTCCGGGTTCTTAATTTTATCCAACCAGCCCTGTACACCGTCCAAATCCTGTTTTCTCATTTTAAGAAACGCCAAAAGAATGAACTCGTTCCGGAAATAAAGAAAAATGAAAACAAGGGAGAGCAAGATCAGTGCAATTCCATTGCCAATATTGCCCTCAATAAACTGAAATACGGCATAGGCTATAATAAGAACGGCAATAACGAGCTTGATATTTTTATTGAACATGTGGTCTAGAGTTTTTACCTTTAGTTAAACGCAGGCAAAAGTACTAAAAACTTAATTAAATATTTTAAGTTTGGGCTTGCCAAAGTAAAAAGTCTTTGTATATTTGCGCCCAGAATTTTTTAGGGAAGAGTAACTTCCCATCAACAAATCCATAAAACAGTTCGGAAATGAAAAGAACGTATCAACCATCCAAAAGGAAGAGAAGAAACAAGCATGGTTTTAGGGAGCGCATGGCGACTGCCAATGGTAGAAAAGTTCTTGCGAGAAGAAGAGCCAAAGGAAGAAAAAGATTAACTGTTTCCTCTGAGCCAAGACATAAAAAATAATGATAGTATTTATTATTTAAATTAAAGGTGTTACTTTTCTAGGTAACACCTTTTTTTTGACATATAAGCAGATAACCGAGAAACCCCTTAAGAAAATGCCCAAAAGAAAAGATTTAAATTCCATTCTGATTATTGGTTCTGGTCCGATCATCATCGGTCAGGCATGTGAGTTCGATTATTCCGGTTCCCAAGCACTTCGCTCCCTACGGGAAGATGGTATAGAAACCATTTTGATAAATAGCAACCCCGCCACCATTATGACGGACCCAGCTATGGCAGATCATGTTTACCTTAAACCGTTGACCACTAAGTCGATAATCGAAATACTTAAAAAACATCCCAATATTGATGCGGTTTTACCGACTATGGGCGGGCAAACAGCGCTGAATCTTTGTATCGAAGCAGATGATAAAGGGATATGGGAAGATTTTGGAGTGGAAATCATCGGGGTTGACATTGATGCCATCAACATAACCGAAGACCGAGAAAAGTTTAGGGAATTAATGCTGAAAATTGGAATAGGCATGCCTCCCCAGGCCTCGGCGACCTCGTTCCTAAAAGGAAAGGAAATTGCCCAAGAATTTGGATTTCCATTGGTAATAAGAGCTTCTTTTACCCTTGGTGGAGCAGGTGCGGCCATAGTTCACGACCCGGAGGATTTTGATGGTCAACTGAGCCATGGGTTGGAAGTGTCCCCAATTCACGAAGTGATGATCGATAAGGCCCTAATGGGGTGGAAGGAATATGAATTGGAACTGCTCCGTGACAAAAACGACAACGTAGTCATCATCTGTACTATCGAGAATATGGATCCGATGGGTATCCACACAGGGGATTCCATTACGGTGGCTCCCGCTATGACCCTATCGGACAGGACGTTTCAACGAATGCGTGATATGGCCATCCATATGATGCGCAGCATTGGGGATTTTGCCGGTGGATGTAACGTACAGTTTGCCGTTAGCCCGGACGAAAAAGAAGACATTATAGCCATTGAAATTAACCCGAGGGTTTCCCGTTCCTCTGCGTTGGCATCCAAGGCCACGGGGTATCCGATTGCAAAAATCGCTGCTAAATTGGCCATTGGTTATTCGTTGGATGAGTTGGACAACCAGATTACCAAGTCGACTTCAGCTTTGTTCGAACCAACATTGGACTACGTAATCGTAAAAATACCACGCTGGAACTTTGACAAATTCGAAGGTTCTGACAGAACCTTGGGACTCCAGATGAAGTCGGTAGGAGAGGTGATGGGAATTGGGCGTTCCTTCCAAGAAGCCCTACACAAGGCTACACAATCCTTGGAGATTAAGCGTAATGGTCTGGGAGCCGATGGTAAAGGATACAAAGATTACGAAACCATCATTGAGAAATTACGTGTACCCAGCTGGGATAGGGTTTTTGTAATCTATGACGCCATTCAACTGGGAATACCATTAAAACGTATCCACGAGATTACCAAGATAGATATGTGGTTCCTTAAACAATACGAGGAATTGCACTTCTTGGAGATGGAAATATCAAAATACACCATAGAAAGCTTGCCAAAAGCACTGTTGTTGGAAGCAAAACAAAAAGGTTTTGCGGACAGACAGATTGCCCACATGTTGGATTGCTGGGAAAGCGAAGTGCACAGCAAACGTATGGACTTGAACATCAACCGAGTATACAAACTGGTGGATACCTGTGCTGCGGAGTTTAAAGCGGTAACACCTTATTATTACTCTACTTTCGAAGAAGAAATCGAAACACCGACCGGAGAACGCTACATGGCCAATGATAGTGTGGTGACCGACAAGAAAAAGATTGTTGTTTTAGGGTCTGGTCCCAATCGAATAGGACAAGGAATCGAGTTCGACTACTGCTGTGTACACGGAGTTTTGGCGGCTGCCGAATGCGGTTACGAGACCATTATGATCAATTGCAACCCGGAAACCGTTTCCACCGATTTTGATACCGCGGATAAACTCTACTTTGAACCCGTGTTCTGGGAGCATATTTACGATATTATCCTTCACGAAAAGCCAGAAGGCGTAATTGTGCAGTTGGGCGGACAGACCGCGCTCAAACTTGCCGAGAAACTGGACAAGTATGGTATCAACATCATCGGAACCAGCTTCCAGTCCCTCGACTTGGCCGAGGATAGAGGTAGTTTTTCCACCCTGCTGAAGAACAACGATATTCCTTACCCGAAATTTGGCGTGGCCGAAACAGCGGACGAAGCTTTGGATTTGGCCGAGGAATTGAAATTCCCATTATTGGTAAGGCCTTCTTATGTATTGGGTGGCCAAGGAATGAAAATTGTGATCAATAAAGAGGAACTGGAAGCCCATGTGGTGGACTTGTTGCGCAAGATACCGAACAACAAGCTGCTGTTGGATCATTACTTGGATGGCGCTATCGAGGCAGAGGCAGATGCCATTTGCGACGGTGAGGATGTGTACATTATTGGGATTATGGAGCATATTGAACCTTGTGGAATCCATTCAGGTGATTCCAATGCAACATTGCCACCCTTTAATTTAGGCGAGTTTGTGATGCAACAAATAAAAGATCATACCAAAAAAATTGCGTTGGCACTTAATACCGTTGGTTTGATCAATATTCAGTTTGCTGTAAAGGATGATACGGTTTATATTATAGAAGCGAACCCTAGGGCGTCGCGTACAGTACCATTTATTGCCAAGGCATACAAAGAGCCTTATGTGAATTATGCCACAAAAGTAATGTTGGGAGATAAAAAGGTGAAGGACTTCAATTTTAATCCACAATTGGAAGGCTATGCCATTAAGCAGCCCGTTTTCTCTTTTAATAAGTTCCCTAACGTAAATAAAAATCTGGGTCCCGAGATGAAAAGTACAGGAGAGAGTATTTTGTTCATCGACAGTTTAAAAGATGATGAGTTCTATAACCTATATTCCAGAAGGAAAATGTATTTGAGCAAGTAATTCATTACTGATCGAGAATAAAAAAGGGCCGCTATCTGCGGCCCTTTTTATGTTTAACGATGTGTTATTTTACTCCTGTTTTACTGACTCCAACTTTGCTAATCTTTCCTGTAGCGATAAGAGTACTTTATTCTGATCGGATAGCTTTTGGTTAATTTCTTTTAAGCTTTCTATTTCTTTTTGCTGCTGAATGGAATGTAGGGTGAGCTCTTCGATTTTTTGCAACAAAGTTGCGTCCATTTCCCCAAGATCTATACCATTGTTTTTTACCTCTTCGGCACTTGGAACATTGGGTAGATGTCCATTCTTATTGATAAATGCTTCAACTTCTTTTAAACTTAAAAGAGTGTAATTTTTTTCAAACACAAAATCCGGCCAATTTCCCTCAAGTTCCACTTTAACAGATTCGGCGACCATGCTTCCAGCTACGGCAAACATATATCCTTGTGTGTTGGAGGTTCCGATTCCCACATTTCCAGTTGCATAGGAAATGTCATTGCCGGATGTGGTCCATGGTGAAGAGCCAGAAGACAAAGGTGACCCATTTACCAAAAAGTTGGTGGCATTGATCGTACCTGCCACATCCAAAGCATATCCTGAAGCAGCAGTTCCAATGCCAATATTTCCAGATGTATATGAGAGGTCGTTGCCAGAAACAGTCCATGGAGAAGAAACCAATGTGGTTCCGTTCAATACGATTTCTGTGGCGTTCAAGGTAGCAACATCCACATCTCCCGTGGTAAATGAAATATCACCGCCGGTGGTTGTCCAAGGTGATTCGTTGTTTTCAAGCGGGGTTCCGTTCAATAGGATTTCCGTGGCGTTCAAGGTAGCAACGTCCACATCTCCCGTGGTAAATGAAATATCACTGCCAGTGGTTGTCCAAGGTGAACTGGAATTTTCCAAAGGAGTACCGTTGACCAAAATATTGGTCGCGTTAAGTGTACCTGCAATATCCAATTCGTAACTAGGGGTATTGGTGCCTATACCTACATTTCCACTTGAATAAAATATATTATTTCCGTTCAGGTTCCATGGAGAGCTTTGCATAGGGCTTCCGCCAACCAATAGGTTGGTTACGTTTATTTCCGTGGCATTTAAAGAGCCGTTAATATCCATGGCATAATTCGTGTCGGGGGTTAATGTCCCAATTCCAACAGTGCCGGACGCAGGGAAAGAGTTTTGCCCGTATGCAATTGCACCAAGCAATAGAGCGAATACGGTGTAAAGTGGGGTTAACTTTTTCATGTTTTATTGTGTTAGTACAAAGTGGTATTGACGTTGTAATGTATTTTATTCGTATTCCCTTAGTTCAAAGGAGAGGTTATCAAAATTGTCCGCAAAAACGTTTATTCCGTTTTGGAGCTCCAATCTTATTTCCGTAGTACTTTCCAAAGTTCCCCTAACACTTGTATGGGTGGTTGGGGTGCTGAAAAAGATAACGGTTTTACTAATGTCGATAGGGCTATCGAGTGTTCCTGTGTAAATGCCCTGAGCCTCCCGTGTCCAAGTAATAGTGATGTTGATGTTGTTTTCCAGGACTTGTTCGGTAGGGTCATTGGTGCCCGATTGGCTTATTAGAGAAGCATAACTTTGATAAGAAAAATCACTGGCGTCGCCATTGCAAAGGTATTCGGAGGTGGTCACCTCATCATTGTCCAAAGTGCCATTTGAATTACTATCCAAACCAACATCCAATTTATATCCTCCATTGGAGCAATTTTCTCCGGGTAGTTCGATTTCGGTATTAATAAGACTGTTGAGTCCTGTTGATGATTCAGTGTTACAAACATATTGGGAAGAGGTAACCTCGCTCGCCTCCAGTGTTCCATTACTATTGATGTCCAAACCAAAATCCAATCGAAAGCCTCCATTTGCACAATTAGTACCGGGGTCTTCAACCGCAGTATTTACTAAACTATTTAAACCGTTTTCTCCATCTAGTCCATCAATGCCATCTCTGCCATCCAGTCCGTTGGTGCCGTCTTCTGAACTACAGGCTATGAGGGTTAAAAGAAATAAAAATAAAGATGTAAACTTCAGGGGTAAATGTTTCTTCATGGGGCTAAGTGTATTGAACATTAATTTCCCAAATGTAGATAAATCAGCTATTGAAACTAACTGACAGTAGGTAGAAAGTATGAAAAATCAGATGAAATGCACGGAGTACAGGCTCAGAATCAGTGAATAAGTTTAAACGATTCGGCAATCGTTTTAAAGGTTTTTTTGTGCTCTTGTTTTTTGCTATTTAAAGTCCATGCCATTATCATATATACATGATCGTTTCCTTCTACAAATGTTATAAAATATGAGATTTCGTTGTCCACATTTCTCAATGTAGCGTCAACTTCTTGGTATATTGAATTCAAGTTGTTGATTTTAAATGGTTTTGGGTTGGTCTTACTGTTTACTTTTGTGGTTCTGGAAAGGATTTGTAGCCTGGCCTGTCTGTAGTTTTCCAAAAGGGATAGATTTTTATCGTATTGTCCTAAATCCTCATAAACTTGCTTAAATCCAGATTTGGGTTCATCAATGATCAAAAGGTAAGCTTCGTTGAGTAGGCTTTGGTATTGTAATGAAGCTTCTTCGTTCAGACCTGTAGTGGTTGTCATAAATCTAGGTATGTCAACACTGTAATTCCCTTTAACGGTCACGGTATGGAAGGCATCCATATCTAAAGATGAATCTCTTTTCTTTTGTTTAGAGTCCAAACAAGATGCTAGCGCAAGTACAATCGGAATTAAAACAATAGGTGCATTTTTCATATAGAGCGCGTTGTTTATATTCAATGGAAATGAAAATATAAATAAAATATCAGATGCGAACCTTGAACTATCAATTTTGACGAATTATACAGTGCCCTCAATATTCATAGAATTGAAGCGTTTGTAAGGCATTAAAAGCCCAAATTTCCATTTTTTGCTATCTTGGTTTTATGTTTGACCATGAATTGCTAAACTATCTGGAAGGGTACCTTACCGAAGAACGTAAACAGCGTTTTTGTGATGTATTGCAAAAAAGGACCCGACACATTACCGTAGCGGTTGAAGATGTTTACCAGTTGCACAATACTAGTGCAATCTTAAGAAGTTGCGATGTTTTTGGGATCCAGGATCTACATGTGGTGGAAGATCGTTTTGGAAAACGGATGGACAAAAATATTGCCATGGGCGCCGAACAATGGGTGGATGTGAACCGATATCAAACCACAACGGATTGTATCTCTAAACTGAAGAATGAAGGGTATCAGATTGTAGCAACCACTCCACATGACGATTCATCACTGCTTCATGATTTCTTTCCGCAAAAAAAATCGGCCATTTTTTTTGGAACAGAACGGGAGGGGTTGTCCAAAGAGGTTATGCAACGGGCGGATGGGTTTTTAAAAATACCCATGGTCGGATTTTCAGAAAGCCTAAATGTTTCTGTTTCCGCCGCTATAATTATTCAAGAACTGGCGCAAAAAGTACGCAGTTCCAATCTTGATTGGCAATTAACCCCTATGGAAGTTCTCGATAAGCGGTTGGACTGGACCAAAAAATCCATCAAAGATGTTGAGGGAATCATTAAAAGATACCGGAACACGTAAAATAATTTTGTACTTTTAATTGTAAATCAATCAATTACAGTTATGTTGCTATTATATATCCTCCTCGCTTTGGTGCTTTTGATCGGTATTCTTGCCATGATCGCACCTAAAAATTACGATGTTTCCCGATCCATAGAAATTCACAGGCCCAAGGCTGTTGTTTTTGAGTATTTAAAATTCTTGAAAAATCAAGATGAATGGTCTCCATGGGGCAAAAAAGATCCCAATATGCAAAAAGAGTTTACTGGAACGGATGGTGAAGTAGGGGCAACCAATTATTGGAATGGAAATAAAGAAGTAGGGGAAGGGGAGCAGGAGATTACCAAAATAGTCGATGGTGAACGTATAGAAAGTGAACTCAGGTTCTTAAAGCCATTTAAATCCACTGCGGATGCATATATTACCACCAAAGAAATAGAGGCTGATATCACCAAGGTGGTCTGGGGATTTTCAGGAAAGAACAAATTCCCGATGAGCATTATGATGTTGTTCATGAATATGGACAAAGCTGTGGGAAAGGATTTTGAAGAAGGATTGGCAAGCCTTAAAGAGATTTTGGAAAATCAATAGCATATGGAAAATAATTTGGTGGGCTGGTTCGAAATACCGGTAACGGATATGGATCGGGCGAAAAAATTTTATGATACTGTCTTTCAGATCGAGATACAATTACAGGACCTTGGCGGAACCAAAATGGGCTGGTTTCCGCGGACCGAGGGTAAACAGGGATCTTCCGGGTCGCTCATTCAAAATAAAGATTGGTACACACCTAGCGAAACCCATGGTGTGCTTATTTACTTTTCCAGTGCGGATGTAAACAACGAACTGGGCCGTATCGAGGATGCCGGGGGCAAAATATTACAGAACAAAACACAGATAAGCCCGGACATTGGTTATATGGCCTTGTTTAGCGATACCGAGGGCAACCGGTTGGCCCTTCACTCCAGACAATAGATTTTATTCTATAAGTTCGAGCAGGGCAATGTCAAAATCGTTGTCCAAAACTACTTTTCCATTGGTTACGATTACTTCGGTTTCGGAGTAAGTGTCGAACAATTTGGTGCCATCGCCAAAGAAACCTTTTACAGAAAGTGACTTTTTTCCTTTGGGCAAATCCAATCCTATTGCCACTTTATCCTTGTAATCCCCATTTATGTAGGTTCTGGAAAATACATAAGGGGATTTTGACAATCGGTTGTGTTTGCCGGCACCTACAGCAGGGTGATTGTTTCTGAACCTGCCCAATTTTTGCCAGTGTTCATGTATTTTCTGTGTCTCGGGAATACTGTCCAAATCCTCCCAATTCATAAACGAGCGAAGGGTGGCGTCTCCCTGTGTTCCTTCAATGGTAAGGCTTCTTGCTGTTTCATCCCCATAATACACCTGGGATGCCCCTGGGGTCAATAAAAGTACATTGGCGGATCGGTACGGCTTGGTTCGGTCCTTGTCGTAAGGGGCCCCATCGTCATGCGATGTTAAATAATTAAGTACACTTTTGCCCTTAAGTTTGGTGTTGAGCAATTTGTTGTACTTTTTAAAAATGGTCTCGTAGTTGTTGTCCGCATCATTTTTTAGCTCAAAATTGATGAGGCTTTTAAACCCGTGATCAAAAAAGTCTACCTTTTTATTTCCAAAATCGAACTCGCGACCTCCGGAGACTCCGTAATTGTATACTTCCCCGACCATGTAAAATGGATTGTCGTCCAAGATTTGATCTTGGTGTTTTTTCTTCCATGTTTCAAAAGCGTAGGAAGCCTCGGTATACAGATCGGTCCAAGCATTTTCGTTTACGTGTTTTACAGTGTCCACTCTAAAACCATCAATTCCTAGGTCGTTGATGTAGTCCGTAAGCCATTTGATAATATAATAACGGGGCGCACGGGGATATCCGGTGCGCTCAAAAAATAATTGAAGTTCATCAAGCTCTTTGCTCAGCCTGCCTTCTTTTTTCCATTTGGCCAAAAGCGCGTCGGGCAATTCCACAGCGGTATCGGACTCTGTTAATATATCCGGTAAGTTTTCCACCAAGGTGCATGCGGTGGTGTTCTCGTATGTTGTAAACTCACAGTTGGGTCCGGTTCTCACCCAATCATCAGGCCAAACAGGATCCTTTTCGGTTACAGGTCCGGTATGGTTCAGAACTACATCCAAAAGAATTCGGATTCCATGTTTATGGGCGGTCTTTACTAAATTTTCCAGGTCTTTTTTAGTGCCAAAATTCGGGTCTACTGAAGTCCAGTCCTTGGCCCAATAGCCGTGATAACCATACGTATTTCCCGTTCCCTCGTCGGTCGCTCCATGAATTTGTTCCACTACCGGGGTAAACCAGATGGCATTTATGCCCAAATCGGTAAAGTAACCTTCTTCTATTTTTTGGGTAATTCCTACGATATCACCTCCCTCAAAGCCTCGTAGCACTCCAGTCTCTTCGGTTCTATCAAAATTTACATCGTTATTGGGATTTCCGTTGTTGAAACGGTCGGTGAGCAAAAAGTACACGTTGGCACCTTCCCATACAAAAGGAGCTTCTTTCTTGGTTGTTTCCTTTACAATTGTTGGCGGGGCTTGCTGCTTTTTTTGAGTCTTTTTGCAGCCAGTAAATAGGGATAGTATAGACAAAACAACAAGCAATTTTTTCATGAACCGGAATTTTGTTTAAAGCTAGAAATTCTATACGTAAAGATAAAAATTATTTATCGTGGTATAGTTGTTTCCAGATTATTGGTTTAAGCGCTTGATTAGTTCCTGTTTAGGACTTTGTATTCCTCGTAGCAGCTGGAAATTGCGTCCAAAATTTGAAGGTCGTTTGCTGTTTTTATAAAGGATTTTGAATAATTGCAATTGTTGAGTATGTCCTCGATATCGACTTTTTCCAATTGAAGAAGTTCGGTTAGTGTTTCTCTATCGAATTTTGAAGCCAGCAGGTCCCGAATGTTGTCATCTTCTTTAATTTGGCGGAGCTTTCGCATTTGCCGCGGTTTTTTACCAAACAGATTTCTGAGCAGGTCTGCAGGATTTAAAATAGCACCCAACACCTTGGTAACTGCACTAGGACTTTTGTTTCCTGCCTCGTAGCTGGTGTTTAGTCCAGAAATACTGTATTGGTATGCATTGTTGATCGGCAGATTTTTTACGTCAATTTCCAAATAGCCTGTTAGTTGGTATGGGGTTACAATAACCTCTTCAAGGGCGTAGGCAAGCTCTGTCAACGCAATCTCGGTATTCCCAAAACGGATCATATCGTTGGTCACCCTTACTTTTTGGGTCTTAAAGCCCAAGTAGGAAAAATACAAAGTATCGTTCACTGCAGCAGGAATGGTAAACTTACCTTCAGGATTGGTAATGGTACCCTTGACCTGATTAAGGTTGACCACGTGCACACTTTCTAAAGGAAACTCGGTCTGGGCATTGATCACCGTTGCGGAAAACTCCTTTACTACTTGGTTTTCATCATCTTCAATTTGAGAAAAACCAAGTAGTGGGATTAGGGACAATAGTATAAGTAGTAATCTTCTCATGCAATCTTTGTAGCTATAAAAGTACTAAACAAAGAAAAATAAATAGCAGAGACGTGCCATTTAATATAGAATTAACTAATAAAAGCCCTGTTTTTTCTTGCCTCCTTTTTTGCCGTACCCTCCTTTTTTTCCTCCTTTGTAGGACTTGTTGCCTCCTCTTCGGCTACTGCCGCCGCCTTTTCGATTGCGACGTTTTTTACCTCCTTTTCCGCCGCCACCGCCCGGGTTTTTGGACACTTCAACATTTATAAAACGTCCTTCCAGTTTAAAGTCTGTAAAGGTTTGAAGAATAAACTCGGTAAGTTGTGCATCGGTGTTGAAAAAGGAGAAAGAATCCTTGGTGTCCACATTATAGACGTCTTCTTTTTCCAAGTTCAAGGTATCTCTTAGGAAGTCTTTCAAGCTCATCCAATCATAACCATCGCGTTCACCAACATTGATAAAGTATCGTACGGATCCTTCGGACGGAATATCCCCGGACGCCCCACCTTTCTCCCTTCCGGAATCCTGGGTGTTTAGATCTTTGGTCTTACTGTAATAGTTGTAGAATTGGGTAAACTCTACCGAGAATATTTTTTTGATGAGTTCTTCGCGATCTATCCCTTCCAAAACATCGTTGATGGCGGGCAAATAACTGTCAATTTCTTGATTGACCTTGGTTTCTTTGATCTTATTGGCCAAATGGTATAATTGTATCTCACAGATTTCAATACCATCGGGAATTTTTTTGGAGATAAAATCCTGTTGTATTTTTTTCTCTATCGCCTTGATCTTTCTCAACTCCGAGCGGGTCACAATTACCATGGAGATTCCGGATTTGCCGGCGCGTCCCGTTCGACCACTACGGTGGGTATAGGTCTCTATTTCATCGGGTAACTGGTAGTTGATAACGTGGGTTACATCGTCAACATCAATTCCACGCGCGGCAACATCGGTAGCTACCAACATCTGTACTTGTTTTTTTCGGAACGAGTTCATGACCAGATCCCGTTGGTTCTGGCTCAAATCACCATGTAGTGCTCCGGCATTGTAACCGTCCTCAATCAATTTTTCCGCAACACGTTGTGTATCCCTTTTGGTTCTACAGAAAACTACGGAGAAGATACCTGGATTGGCATCGGCCAAACGTTTTAGGGCTGCATAACGATCACGGCCTCCAACAACATAATATTCGTGCTGTACTGTGGAAGCTCCGGCATTTTTGGAACCAACTGTAATTTCCACAGGTTTGTACATGAACTTTTTGGCAATGGTTGCCACTTCTTTTGGCATGGTTGCCGAAAAGAGCCATGTTAGCTTTTCTTGCGGGGTGTTGGATAAAATGTCCTTAATATCTTCATAGAAGCCCATGTTCAGCATTTCATCGGCTTCATCCAGAACACAATAATCAATTTTGGAAATGTCCACCATATTTCGGCCGATCATGTCCTTCATACGGCCAGGGGTAGCTACAACGATCTGTGCACCTCTTTTTATCTGTCGGGCCTGTTCGGTAATGCTTGCGCCACCGTAAATGGCCACCACATTGAGTCCTTTTATGTATTTGGAGTATAGTTTTAATTCGTTCGTTATCTGCAAGCAGAGCTCACGTGTAGGGGAGAGGATCAATCCTTGAGTGGTCCTGCTGTCCGATTGGATCTTCTGGATCATAGGAAATCCAAATGCAGCAGTTTTTCCAGTTCCTGTTTGGGCCAGGGCAACCAAATCGGTTTCCTGCTCCAATAAAATTGGGATTGATTTTTCTTGTACTTCGGAGGGGGATTCAAATCCAAGGTCGGAAATAGCATCCAATAGGGGTTTGTCCAACCCCAAGGCTTCAAATTTTGTCATAGCGGTGTAATACCTTTAATCGCAAATATGTTTGTGTTGTATAGAGCGATTATAGTATTTCCCGTTCAAGCCCATCACAACACCTTGCCCATACCGGCGGCGTTAATAAAGCGGCAAAGGTACACTTATTTTGATCGCTACAACCTAAGTGGCGTTCTTTTTTAAGAATTCCACCAATTTTCGAATCGCCCTACCACGGTGACTAATGGAGTTTTTTACATCGGAAGGCAGTTCGCCAAAGGTTTTATCGAATCCATTTGGTTTAAAGATGGGGTCGTAGCCAAACCCTCCTTTTCCTTGTTCTCTATCCGTTATGACGCCTTCGACCGTTCCTTCAAAAGCGTGGACTTCTCCATTTAGATTAAGATGTACTACGGTCTTAAAATGTGCTTTCCGATTATTTTTTCCGTTCAACTCGTTTAACAATTTCTGCATATTGTCCGAGGCATCTTTTTGTCCCCCCGCATATCTGGCCGAGTATACTCCGGGAGCTCCATTTAATGCATCCACAAGTAGGCCGGTATCATCCGAGAAACAGTTCAAACCATAGGTTTGGGTAATGTGATCTGCCTTAATTTTGGCGTTTTCTTCCAATGTATCCCCCGTCTCGGGAATTTCGTCAAAACAATCAATATCTTTTAATGACAGTAGTTGGATATTTTTCGGAAGCAATTGCTGAACTTCTTTCAGCTTATGGTCGTTATGTGTGGCAAAAACTAGTTTCAAATCAAAAGGTCTCTATTTTGAGTTTCAAAAGTAGTAATTTCGGATTTTAAGTTATTTGTATGAAATTAAAAGTACCGCCAGCTTTGGTGATGTTGATTTTTGGAGGGACAATGTTCCTTCTGGATAGGTTTTTGCCAGTAGGTGAGTTTGATTTTTTTGGCAGGAACCAACTGGCTTGGATACTTTTTGTCTTAGGAGTAATAGTAGGATTATTGGCCGTGTTGCAATTTTGGACGGGAAAAACAAGTTTGGATCCCATGCACCCTCAAAAAACCAGCAGGTTGATGACCAAAGGGGTTTACAATTTTAGCAGGAACCCTATGTATTTGGGGCTTTTGCTACTACTATTGGCTTTAGGCCTTTGGCTGGGCAATGCTTTTAATACCCTTGTGTCGGCTGGTTTTGTGTCCTATATGAACCATTTTCAAATACAACCGGAAGAAGATATGCTCCAACAAAAGTTTGGTAAGGAGTACCGTTTCTACTGTAAATTAACCCGGCGATGGTTCTGATTAGGATACAGCCACTTTTTGACCTTTAGGTTACTGAGAGCTGGACTTTGATTTGCACATAACTGCAAAATGATGGTTTTTGGGTAGCATTTAAAACAAATCGTAATGGATTTTTGATTTATCCGTAAAAGTGTAAGGTTTTTGATAACTTCCAATTACAAGGATGGAATTAATGTTTAATTTTATGCCTTAATTTTTTTGAAGCGAATCATGGTAGAGACAGGGCGCAAATATGTGTTCGATTTTGATAGTACCCTCACAAGGGTTGAGGCGTTGGATGTTTTGGCGGAAATGACACTGCAAGGAAATCCAAAGAGAGATGAAATAGTGTCGGAAATCCAAAAAATCACCAATTTGGGGATCGATGGCGACATATCTTTTACGGAATCGTTGGAACGCAGAATCCGATTGCTGGATGCGAACAAAAAAGATCTAGAAGATTTGGTGACCGAACTGCGTCAGAAAATTTCCAAATCCATAGAAGCCAACAAGCAGTTTTTTTATGAATATTCCGAAGATATTTATGTAATCTCCTGCGGGTTCAAGGAATTTATAGACCCAATTGTTAAAGAATACAACATTCCATCCGAAAGAGTGTTTGCAAACACCTTTACTTTTGATGAAGCTGGCAATATAACAGGTTTCGACGAAACCAACGTGCTTGCCACCCACAACGGAAAAATAGAATGTTTAAAAAACTTGGATTTAGATGGCGAGGTCCAGGTGATCGGCGACGGCTATAGCGATTATGTAATGCGCGAGGCCGGGATAGCCCATAAATTTTTCGCCTATACCGAAAATGTGCATCGAGAAAAGGCTGCCAATAATGCCGACCACGTAGCACCTAACCTAGATGAATTTTTATTTGTGAACGATTTGCCAAGAAACTTATCATACCCCAAGAACAGAATCAAGATCCTTTTATTGGAAAATGTCCACCCGGCTGCATTCGAAAACCTATCGGAAGAAGGGTTTTCAGTGGAACTGATCAAGACCAGTTTATCCGAAGAAGACCTCATCGAGCGAATCAAAGGGGTGCATGTACTAGGAATTAGGTCCAAGACACAGGTTACCCAAAAAGTGTTGGATGCCGCCGATAAGTTATTGGTGGTCGGAGCTTTTTGTATCGGAACCACCCAAATCGATTTGGAATACAGCAAAAAGAAAGGCGTAGTGGTCTTCAATGCACCGTACAGCAATACCCGTTCCGTAGTGGAACTGGCCATTGGACAGACCATTATGCTCATGCGGAGCATTTTTCCCAGAAGTACGGAAATCCATAATGGCGAGTGGAACAAAACCGCAGCCGGTTCGCAAGAAGTACGTGGAAAAAATTTAGGTATAGTTGGTTACGGGAATATAGGAAAACAAATGTCCGTTTTGGCAGAAGCCATGGGGATGAAGGTGTATTACTACGATGTTAACGATCAGCTGGCATTGGGTAACGCAGTAAAATGTGACACCTTGGAGAGTTTGCTCAATGTTTCGGATGTTGTTACCCTGCATGTAGATGATAACAAGGCCAATAAAAATTTTATAGGTAAGCGTGAAATCGACCAAATGAAAGATGGAGCCAAACTTATTAATCTTTCCAGAGGGTTCGTAGTGGATATAGAAGCTTTGGCCGATGCACTGGAAAGTGGAAAATTGGGCGGAGCGGCGATAGATGTTTACCCATCCGAGCCACGTAGTAATGGAAGCTTTAAAACACCATTGCAAGGATTGTCCAACGTAATCCTAACCCCTCATATTGGTGGTAGCACCGAAGAAGCACAACGAGATATTGCCGATTTTGTGCCCAACAAAATAATGGATTACATAAATTCTGGAAATACCGTAGATGCGGTTAACTTCCCGAATATTAGGTTGCCTAAACAAAATGGAGTCCATCGATTTTTACATATACACCGGAATGTTCCCGGAATAATGGCCAAGATAAACGAAGTGTTGGCACAATATGGACTCAATATTTCTGGACAATATCTGTCTACAGATAGCGAAGTTGGTTACGTGATCACCGATTTGGACAAAGAATACAATAAGGAAGTGATCAAGGCGCTCAAGAAAATCGAGAACACCATTAAGTTTAGGGTTTTATATTAATTATTGGTGGTGATAGGGTTCGTTCCTGAGAATGGTGAACCCCCGATAAATTTGTTCAACTACGAACAATCGCACCATTTGATGGGAAAACGTCATTTTGGATAAACTGATTTTTCCGGCGCTTTTGGAATAAACGGCATCGCTGAAACCATAAGGTCCACCAATGGCCAACACAAGATTTTTAATGCCACTGTTCATCTTTTTCTGCAAGAACTGGGCAAAATCAACAGAGGTGTATTGTTTTCCTTTTTCATCAAGAAGGATCAAGGTGTCCGTAGGTTGCAATTGACCAAGGATAAGTTCGCCCTCTTTTTCTTTTTGCTGGGGTTCCGAAAGATTTTTTCTGTTTTTTATATCTGGAATAATATTCATTTGAAACTTGATATAATGCTTCAACCGTTTTTCGTATATGGCTATAAGTTCTTCAAGTTCAGACTTATCGGTTTTTCCTATGGCGATCAAAGTAATCTGCATGCCCAAAAATAATCCATTCCTCATAAAATTAAGCATGGTTTGTACATGGACAAGGAACAATGTTTTTATTATTTTCGTTAAAATCCCAATTGAATGATTTCCGAAGCACAATTTCAAAAAGAACTAGATCTGATCATTGCCAATGCCGTTAGGGAAGACGTTGGCGACGGAGACCACAGTTCCTTGGCCTGTATTCCCTCAACTGCAAAAGGAAAGGCCAAACTCCTTGTAAAAGACCAAGGTATTATTGCAGGTGTGGAATTTGCAAAAAAAGTCTTTACCTATGTAGACCCACAACTGAAAACGGAAATTTTGTTGGAGGACGGCACCCCCGTTAAATACGGAGATGTCGTTTTTTATGTGGAAGGAAACTCGCAAAGCATTCTAAAGGCCGAACGCTTGGTGCTCAATGCCATGCAACGTATGAGCGCCATTGCCACAAAAACAAAAGGATATGTAAGTATTTTGGAAAGTACGGGCACCAAAATTCTGGACACACGAAAAACTACCCCGGGGATTAGGGCCCTAGAAAAATGGGCAGTAAAGATAGGAGGGGGAGAAAACCATCGGTTTGCCCTCTACGATATGATCATGCTCAAGGACAACCACATCGATTTTTCTGGAGGTATTACCAATGCCATTCAAAAAACAAGGGATTACCTTAAAGAAACAGGAAAGGACCTTAAAATTATCGTGGAGGCCAGAAATTTAGAGGAGGTGGACGAGATATTAAAATCCGAAGGGGTCTACAGAATACTCTTAGATAATTTTGATTACGATCAAACCCGCGAAGCGGTCAAAAGAATAGGAAATAAATGTCTTACGGAATCTTCCGGAGGTATAACAATGGAAACCCTGAGAAAATATGCCGAATGCGGCGTAAATTATATTTCTTCGGGAGCCTTGACCCATTCCGTACACAACATGGACCTAAGTTTAAAAGCCGTTTAAATGTCTGCAGCCATAGAAGAGCAGTTGGAGAAGATACCCGTGGTCAATTGGATTGTACAGGTATTGAAAAAGATTAAGCTCAAAGCTTTTGAGGGCCTCTCCTTCTATGATTTGATCGAAATGTATTTGATGGGAATTGTCAAAGGAGCACTTTCCTCGAGGGCCAGTTCCATCGCCTTCAGTATTTTTCTTGCTTTGTTTCCCCTGCTGATTTTTTTGGTAACTATGATTCCCTTTATTATTCCATACGTAAGTGTGGGCAATGAGAATTTCGACGCCCAGTTTTTGGACTTTTTGGAGTCTTTTCTCCCATCGGCAACGAGCGATTATTTCGGAGAAATCTATCAACAGATCAAAGATCAAAAACAAGGGGGGTTATTGTCTTCTGCATTTATATTGTCCATCTTTTTGATGGCCAACGGTGTGAATGCCATATTTGGAGGATTTGAGAACTCCTATCATGTGGAGTTGACGCGTAATTTTTTTCGTCAATATGCGTATGCCCTGATGGTTGGGTTGATTCTTTCCATTTTATTGATCGTAGGTGCTGTTGCCTTTGTGTATTTTGAATTCTACATTGTCGAATACACCAGTGAATATTTAGGAAAAACATTGGGCTATGATGTGGAAAAAGGCGACACCATTGGAATACAGGTAGCCAAAATATTGTTTTTTCTTAGTCTTTCTTATTTCACAACGGCCATACTTTACTATTTTGGAACGGCAGAAGGCAGGCAAGCCCGATTTTTTTCCGCAGGTGCGTTAATGACCACCCTTTTATTTTTATTGACGTCCTATCTGTTCGGAATTTATGTTGAAAAATTTGCTCGTTACAACGAACTCTATGGTGCTTTGGGTGGATTATTGATATTAATGGTGTTTATTTGGTTAAATTCCAATATCTTATTATTGGGCTTTGAACTGAACGCAACCCTCAACTCATTAAAAAAAAGACATGAAAAACAGAAGGACATACAATAAATGGATCGGTTTGGTGTGTTTTCTCTGCTGCCAGATAACCCTATCGCAAACAGTTTTTGGTAAATGGAAAACTATCGATGATCGAAATGGGGTAAACAAGGCAATCATCGAAATTTACGAGGAAGATGGGTTGATGCACGCTAAAGTGGTAAAAATATTGGAAGAGGGCAAAAAAGATGCAAGGTGCACAAAATGTGAAGGAGAAAGAAAGGACAAGCCCGTTCTTGGAATGAAGATCATGGAGGATTTTGAAAAGAACAGCAAGGGCATATATAAAGGGGATACCCTTTTCGACCCTGAAAAAGCTATGACTTTTAAAGCTAAGGTCTGGTTGGACGAGGAGAACAAAAATAGGCTAAAAGTACGTGGATATTTAGCCTTTTTGTACCGTACACAAACATGGCACAGGGTAATCGAGGAATAATTTATGGAGTATTTTTTAGAGGTAGTTTTGCCAATTCCTTTGGAAAAGCTTTTCACCTATAAAATATCGGAAGCAGAAGCCGATTTTATTCAAGCGGGAATGCGAGTTGCCGTACCTTTTGGCAAGACCAAGATATACACCGCATTGGCCTACAAAGTGCATACCCATGCCCCAGAAGCCTACGAACCCAAAGAAATTTATCAAATTCTGGACGAACGGCCCGTAGTGGACAAAGTGCAGTTGAAGCATTGGGAATGGGTGGCCAATTATTATATGTGCACGTTGGGCGAAGTTGTTCGGAGCGCCCTGCCCAGTGCCTTTTTGTTGGAAAGCGAAACCCTAATTTTGCCCAACAAAAATGCAAAGGTAGACGAATTGCAACTCACCGATGACGAGTTTTTGATCTACGAAGCACTTCAACATCAAACCGCATTGAAAATCTCCGAGGTCAGCGATATCCTGGATAAAAAAAATGTGTTGAAAATAGTCAATGCCATGGTGCACAAAGGTATTGTGCTTCAAAAAGAAGAACTATACGAACAATACAGACCTAAATTGGTACGCTATGTTAAGCTCGCCGAGCAATTTGAAGGCGAAGAACAACTGTCCGAACTGCTGAACGATCTAAACAGGGCTCCCAAGCAGAGCCAAGTGGTACTTTCTTTATTTCAATTAAGGGCCAAAAGCGCCAAACCCATACCTATTTCGGAACTGGAAAAGGAGAGCGGGGGTTCCCGTTCGGTAATCAAAGCCTTGATCGATAAAAATATTCTGGAAGAATACCATATCCGAAAAGATCGGGTGGAGTTCGATGGGCGATCGGGTGATGTTGGAGCTATTGAATTGAACGAGCATCAACATCGGGCCCTAGACGATATACAGCATGGGTTCGACGAAGAAAAACCCGTATTGTTGCACGGGGTAACTTCTTCAGGAAAAACAGAGGTGTATGTAAAACTCATCCAAAAATGTCTGGATGAAGGAAAGCAAGCGCTGTATTTACTTCCTGAAATTGCTCTGACCTCCCAATTGATCAACCGATTACAGCAATATTTTGGCCATCAGGTATCCGTATATCATTCAAAATATAGCATTCACGAAAGGGTGGAGGTATGGAACAATGTATTGAATGATGCAGAAAAAGCTCGAATCGTAATTGGAGCACGTTCTTCACTTTTTTTGCCCTTTACCAATTTGGGATTGGTGGTCGTGGACGAGGAGCACGAGAATTCTTTTAAGCAATTCGACCCGGCACCAAGATATCAAGCCAGGGATGCGGCCGTTGTGCTCGCGGCATTGCATAGTGCAAATATTGTTCTAGGTTCTGCCACTCCGAGTATAGAGAGCATGTACAATGCTAAGACAGCAAAATATGGGTATGCATCCATGGCACATAGATTTGGCGATGTTTTAATGCCCGATATCAATTTGGTGGATATTAAGGAGGCTACCAGAAAACGCCGAATGAAAGGTCATTTTTCGGAAACGCTTATAAAGGCCATCGAGGAAGCGCTGGAAGAGGGGGAGCAGATTATTCTTTTTCAAAACCGAAGGGGATTCGCTCCGGTAGTGGAGTGTACCACTTGCGGGCATGTGGCCCAATGCCCCAATTGCGACGTTAGCCTGACCTATCATCAGCACAGAAACCAACTTCGCTGTCACTATTGTGGTTATCACATGGCCTTGCAGCAAGCGTGCTTGGCTTGTGGGAGCCCAACTTTGGATAAAAAGGGCTTTGGTACGGAACAGATTCAGCAAGAATTGGGTCAGTTGTTTCCAGATGTTTCCGTTGGCCGCATGGATCTGGATACAACGCGTGGAAAATACGCATACGAGAAAATAATCTCATCTTTTGAGAATCAGGAGATGGATATTTTGGTGGGAACACAAATGGTGACCAAGGGTTTGGATTTTAGAAATGTAAGCCTTGTAGGTATAATGAATGCGGATTCCATGCTCAATTTTCCCGACTATAGGGCCCACGAGCGTAGTTTTCAAATGTTGACCCAAGTGGCGGGTAGGGCAGGGCGTACCAAAAAGCGCGGTAAAGTATTGATTCAGACGTACAACCCTTATCATCAAATATTGCAGCAGGTAACTACGAATAATTATGATAAAATGTTCCAAGAACAGTTTTACGAGAGGGAACAGTTTAAGTATCCGCCCTTGGTGAGGCTCATAAAAATAACCTTGAAGGATAAGGACTTTAATAAACTGAACGAGGCCGCGGATTGGATGGCAGGCTCTTTGCGCAATGTGCTCGGAACTCAGATTTTAGGGCCGGAATACCCACCTGTAGCTCGTATACGAAGGGACTATCTTAAAAATATATTGATAAAAATACCAAGAAAACAACCATTGGCCCAAACAAAAAATAGCATTAAAAGAATTGAAAAATCCTTTAATGCTATTTCTAAGTATAAAAGTATCAGATTGGTCTACAATGTGGACCACATATAAGATTATACGTTTGCCAGTGCTTCGGCGAGCTCTGTTTTCTTATTTCTGCTCAAAGGAATCTGTCTGCCCCCTACTTCAACGTTCTTACTGTTGAATTTTTCTATCTTCTCGAGATTCACAATATAAGATTTATGGATACGTAGAAATTTTTCGGCAGGCAATTGCTTTTCAAAAGATTTCATGGTGGATAGAATTACGATATTGGCTTCATCTGTCACCAATTTAATGTAATCTCCCAGTGCCTCTATCCATTTAATGTCGTTTAAGATAACCTTACGTTTTTTAAGGTTGCTCTTTACAAAAATGTGTTCTTCATCTTCTTCCACCCGGTTCATTTGCTCGTATTTGGCAACGGCTCTTTTTACGGAAGCTTCAAAACGGGCCAAAGTTATGGGTTTGTGAAGGTAATCGGTTACGTCGTAGTCAAACGCTTTCAGTGCATAATCAGGTTTTCCAGTGATCAGAATTACCTGTGGAGGGTTCTCTAGGGCCTCTAAAAGGTCAAATCCACTTATGATCGGCATCTCAACATCTAAGAAGATAAGATCGATATCGTGGTTTTTTAAACCATTTTTGGCTTCAATGGCGTTGCTGTACTCGGCAACCAAGGCCAAATGTGGATGATTGTTGACCAATTTTGCCACGGCCATGCGCTGCATGGAGGAATCGTCTACAATTATACTTTTTAATTTCATGAATGGGGTGATTTGTAGGGTTTTAAATCATCGGCAAAGTACACAAAAAAGACGTTTAGGAGCAACAAAAGATGTAAACATGGTCTATTTTGTTGTGTAAATTACCATATGTGTTATTTAGGTTTACTAGGTTTAACAGTGTTGATAACTCTTGTACTTAAACGAAGTTTTTTTGGTTTTCTTGCAAGAGGAAAGAATTATTCTTAATTTTGCGCTCCTTTAAAAATATAGTATAATGAACCATTACGAAACTGTTTTCATTTTGAATCCCGTTCTGTCTGAAACGCAGATAGAGGAAACAGTCAAGAAATTCGAGGATTTCTTGATTAAGAATGGTGCCAAAATGGTCTCCAAAGAAGATTGGGGACTTAAAAAATTGGCCTATCCCATTCAGCACAAAAAAAGTGGATTTTACCACTTGTTCGAATTCCAAGCACCTGGCGAAGCCATTGGACCTTACGAATTGGAATTTAGAAGAGATGAGCGCGTTATGCGTTTTTTGACCGTTAAATTGGACAAGCACGCTATTGCTTGGGCGGAAAAAAGAAGAACTAAATTAAAAGCAAAGGCATAAGGGTATGGCATCTATAGAGCAACAAGCAAAATCAAAAAAAGACGGGGAAATCAGATATTTGACCCCGCTTAATATTGAGACCAGCAAGCAAAAAAAGTATTGTAGGTTCAAAAAATCTGGTATTAAGTACATAGACTATAAAGACCCGGATTTTTTGATGAAATTGGTAAACGAGCAAGGTAAATTGCTTCCAAGAAGACTTACAGGTACTTCATTGAAATACCAAAGAAAAGTGGCACAGGCCGTAAAACGTGCCCGTCACCTAGCGTTAATGCCGTATGTTGGCGATATGTTGAAATAAAAAACACCAGAGAATGGAACTTATTCTAAAAGAAGATGTACAGGATTTGGGATTTAAGGATGATATCGTTACCGTAAAGAACGGTTACGGCAGAAACTACCTTATCCCTCAAGGTTTGGCCGATTTGGCTACACCTTCTGCCAAAAAAGTTTTGGCAGAAAACCTAAAACAAAGAGCTCACAAGGAGAAAAAGGTAATAGATGAAGCAACCAAGGTTGCCAATGCGTTGAAGCAATTGGAAATCAAAATTGCTGCAAAAGTTGGTGCAGGCGACAAATTGTTCGGATCTGTAACCAACATAGATCTTGCCGCTGCCTTGGACAAAGAAGGGCACCAAATTGACAAAAAATTCATCAATATTAAAGGTGGAGCTGTCAAAAGAGTTGGTCCTTACGAAGCCATTATCAGATTGCACAGGGAAGTTATTGTAGAATTCCCTTTTGAAGTGGTTGCGGAAGCAAAATAAACTTCAGATTATAATACTATTAAAGCCCTCCTATTTTGGAGGGCTTTTTTATTTTGATCAATGTATCCCAATAATGGCCTGTTTGATATTTTAAGGTCAACATAGCGGATAGAGCAGCATTTTCGAACATTGAATTGTTAAAAAGTAGGATTTTAATGTTTAAATTTTCGTTAATAAATCATAAAGAGTTATGGTCGGCCAGCACTTTTTTTATCTATGTTTGTAATCGAACAAACTAATAACTAACTCGTTATGAATAAAATTCAACTCTTTGGACTGCTTTTTTTATTGGTATCCACTTCTGCTTTTTCACAGGTTACCACATCCAATATTCGAGGAACAGTTTCGGATGATCAGGGTGTGCCCTTATTGGGTGCAAATGTGGTGGCCGTGCACACACCGACTGGCACACGTTATGGAGCCATAACCAACGAGGAAGGACGCTTTAACCTCCTTAATTTAAGAGTAGGAGGACCTTATGAGGTTTCCATTTCTTATGTTGGATTTAAAGCAGAGTCGCAAAATGATGTTTTTTTATCTCTCGGTAAAACATTCAACCTTAATGTCAATTTGGTATCCGATAGTCAACAATTGGAAGAAGTGGTGGTGGTATCGGATAGGGGAGGTACCTTTGGTAGTGACCGGACAGGTGCAGAAACCAGTGTAGGACGAAGGGAGCTGACCCGTTTGCCTACAATTTCAAGGTCGACAAACGATTTTACCCGATTGGAGCCCACTGCCAGTGCCGGTTCGTTTGGAGGAAGAAATGATCAATTCAATAACTTTTCACTGGATGGGGCCATATTTAATAACCCCTTTGGGCTGGATGCTGCGCAACCAGGAGGGCAAACGGACGCCAATCCGATTTCCATCGATGCCATAGACCAAATCCAAGTAAGCATTGCTCCGTATGATGTTACCCAATCCGGATTTACGGGAGCCTCCGTAAATGCCGTAACCAAAAGTGGTACAAATGAGTTCTATGGAACCGTTTATGGTTTCTACCGTAACGAGGACCTTACCGGAGGTAAAGTAAAGGGCGATGATGTGTTCAAGGCAGACCTAAGCCAGTCTCAATACGGAATCAGCATAGGTGGCCCCATTGTAAAAAACAAGTTATTCTTCTTTGCCAACTTTGAAAAAGACGATAGGACGGATTTGGGAAGTGCAGGTTTTGTTCCAAATAGAGGTACAGGAGGAATAAATGAATCTCGAGTGTTGGCCTCGGATTTTGAATTGGTTTCCAATATTTTAAGCCAGGTAACCATTGGAGACGGGCAGTTCTACGATCCAGGAAGTTTTGAAGGGTTTAATTTTGATCAAGAATCGACCAAAGGCATATTCAAGTTGGATTGGAACATAAACGAAAACAATAGATTGGCAATTATCTACAACTTCTTGAACGCCTCCAAAGAAAAGCCCGCACATCCGACCGCTTTGGGGTTCAGAGGGCCAAATCTAACCACATTGCAATTTGAAAATGCTGGTTATGAAATCAATAATAAAATTCGTTCGGTTCAACTGGAGTTAAATTCTACATTATCCGATCAAGCAATCAATAAATTACAGGTGGGATACACCCATTTTGATGATTTCCGAAATCCAAAATCCACACCGGCACCAACCATTACACTATTGGATGAAAATGGGAGTTCTAACTATATCATTGCAGGTCATGAACCTTTTTCCATTAATAACCGTTTGGATCAAAAGGTGTTTCAGCTTACCAACAACCTCAACTTTTTTGAAGGGGATCATACCTTTACAATCGGATTTTCCTTTGAAAGGTTCGAGTTCGATAACTCATTTAATTTAGGCGCCTATGGTGCTCAAGGTGTCTTTTTTCCAACGGGCTCCATAGCAGATTTTAGAGATCCGTCCAACGAAGCCGATCTCGTAGCTTTCTATCAAGGTGCATTTAATGCAGCCATAGCAGCGAACAATTCTTTGGAAGCAAATGGAGAGGGAAACCTTAATGGATGGGCTCTGGCCGAAACCAATGTGGGGCAATTGGCTTTTTATTTGCAGGATGAATGGAATGCCACGGAGAATTTTAAATTGACTTATGGAGTGCGTTTTGATCGTCCTCTTTATTTTGATTCTTCTAGAAAAGCTCAGGATGTGATCAATGTTGCCCCTGCCTATGTTCCCGATATTCCCTATGTTAACCCTAATAATGGGGAGACCGTGTTTTTTGACTCCACTAAAATGCCCACGGATCAGTGGTTGGTATCGCCTCGCCTAGGATTTAATTGGGATGTAAATGGGGACAATACCCTTCAGTTAAGAGGAGGAACTGGTGTGTTTACAGGACGTTTCCCTTTTGTTTGGTTGGGCAATCAAATAGCAAATCCAAATGTTTTCTTTTATCAAGTAGTAGACCCGGATTTTAAATGGCCGCAAGTATGGAGAACTAGCTTGGGTGCAGATTATAGATTCGACAGTGGATTGATTCTTACTGCCGACCTTTCATATTCCAAAGATGTAAACGGCCCGCACGTACAAAACTGGGGCTTGACGGAACCATCTGAAACATTGCAAGGAGTGGATACAAGGCCAGTTTACGCCGACAGTGATTTGATCAACAATGCTTATGTATTCTCCAATTCCGATAAAGGTAGAATTTGGAACGCAGTCCTCAAGGCACAGAAAACTTTTGATAATGGCTTGTACACGAGTTTGGCCTATAGTTACCTAAATTCAAAGGATGTTAATTCCATTGAAGCGGAAATAACAGGAGATGCTTTTGTGGCCAATGCAATTTCCGGTAATGCCAATGATGATGTATTGTCCTACTCGAGGTATGGCGATACCCATAGATTTGTGGGAGTTATTTCAAAGGCTTTTAAAACAGGGACCACCATTTCCGCGTTTTATGAGTACGCGCAAGGAGGAAGGTTCAACTATATTTATGGAGGAGATATCAACAACGATGGTTCGGCCATAAACGATCTTCTATATATACCCACTGCATCGGAAATTGGCCAAATGAACTTTGCCAGTGCCGATCAGGCCCAAGCCTTTGAACAATTTATTCAACAAGATGATTATTTAAGCGATAATCGAGGGGAATATGCCGAAAGATATGGAGCGTTGGCTCCTTGGAGAGGTAGATGGGACATGAAAATTCTCCAAGATATTAAGATTACCAACAAAAATACCATTCAATTAAGTGTTGATGTTCTTAATATTGGAAACTTGATCAGCTCTGACTGGGGAATTGTTGAAATTCCGCAAAATCAACAGGTTTTGGGAGTTACTGTTGACGAGAACAATGTTCCGACATATACTTTTGATACGAACTTTACTGATACCTTTAGCTCGGATACAAGCTTGTTGTCCAGATGGCAGGCTCAATTTGGAGTTCGCTATATATTTAACTAACTATTGCAGAAATACAGTGTAAAGGCTGCGCTATTGCGTAGCCTTTTTTATTTTTGCAGCATGAAATATAAAAGACTTTCTAAGGAACAACTGGAAGAACTGCACCCGGAATTTATCAACTTTTTGGCAACACAATCCATAACCGCAGACGAATGGAAGACCATTAAAGAGGAGAAACCCGATGTGGCTGAAGAAGAGATTGATGTTTTCAGCGATTTAATATGGGAAGGTGTTCTGAACAAGGTGGAGTATTTGGAGAACATTTCCGAAAGGCACATGCATTTATTTCACTTGACGGATAAGGAAATGAAGTTATTTTCTGTGAAGATTCTTAATCCCGAAATCGACCTTCGGACCGAGGTAGGTTTTGGTTGGTTCAAAAGAAATTACCAATCCGACTTTGTGGAATACCTGTCAGCTTCCAAAGCTTATGGCGAGGATAAGAATGTCGATAAATTTGAACTCATCAAGCAAGGGGCAGTAATCACTAAAGGAGAACTGTACCAATGGTTCGAGCAGATCAGGGAACATTGATTGCGAAGCGGAACTTAATTATTAAAGATTAAACCTAACCATATATAAGAATTGGTTTTAACAACCCAGAATGGGATATAATATAGTAACAAAGGGCGGCCAATTTTGGCCGCCCTTTGTTTTCGGTTGCATAGTTTGGTGTTTAATCAAAACTTATTCCAATCCATAAAATTCCATTACTTCGTGGTAATTGGCAACATCTATTCCGGCACTTTTTAAATTATTGGTTGCGGAATTTTTACCGGCCATAGAATCCGAGTTGATCTCAACCATTGCAATGTGCAAGATAGCGGATATATTTTCTGCCCATTCTGGAAAAGCGGTAGGAGTTCCATCTATATTATATGCAATCAATCCAAATAGACCTTCGGTATATTGGTACTCTAGCCTAATATCCAGACCTATAATTGTGCCTGGTAAATGGTAAAAAGAACTCTTCTCTAACTCGGAAACTTCTAAATAAACTAACAAAACATGATTTTGTAATGCCTCGGTTGTAAATTCAGGAACTTCAATACTGATTGCCCCGCCATCAGCTTGTGTAATATCGAACTCTAGCTTGGTTACATTGGCATTGCCATTTTCTCCTTGTTCCCCCTGAGGTCCTTGTTCCCCCTGAGGTCCTACTTCACCTTGGATCCCTTGTTCGCCATCTTCACCTTGAATTCCTTGTTCTCCATCTTCGCCAGAGCAAGAAAATAATAAAGTGCTGACAATTAAGCAGCTGAAAAATAAAATTTTTGAAGTTTTCATGTTGTATGGTTTAACAGTTAAAGGTTCAAAGAGAAAACAAATTCTCTCATTTTACATCTGTCAATTGATAGATGAGTGGTTTGATTTGATGGATGCTTATTTTCAATTCATATAGTTTTTGGAAAAGGATTTTAAATTTGAAGTTTTGTCTAATTCTCCAATGAAGAATAAATTTTTTAACACCGTATATTTGCACGAGAATTTAATACCACATGGCAAAAAAACCATCCATCCCAAAGGGAACCAGAGATTTTTCACCGGCAGAAGTGGCCAAGCGCAACTATATTATCCATACCATTAAAAAGCATTTCGAAACCTATGGTTTTCAACCGATAGAGACCCCATCTTTTGAGAATTATGATACTTTGATGGGCAAATATGGGGATGAAGGGGACCGTTTGATATTTAAAATCTTGAATTCTGGCGATTTTATCTCCAAAGTGGATGATGTTACCTACAGCTCCAAGAATTCAGCAACCTTGACGCCGAAAATCTCGGAAAAAGCACTCCGCTACGATCTTACGGTGCCGTTTGCCCGGTATGTGGTAATGCACCAGAACGAGATAGATTTCCCTTTCAAGCGTTATCAAATCCAGCCTGTGTGGCGTGCGGACCGACCACAAAAAGGGCGTTTTCGTGAGTTTTACCAGTGCGATGCCGATGTGGTTGGGGCCAATTCCCTGCTTCAGGAAGTAGAGTTTGTTCAACTTTACGATGCCGTTTTTACGGATTTGGGATTAGAAGGAGCTACCATCAAAATAAACAACAGAAAAATTTTATCCGGAATCGCAGAGATCATTGGGGCCAAACATTTGTTGGTCGACTTTACGGTGGCATTGGATAAATTGGACAAAATAGGCGAGGAGAAGGTAAAGGCGGAGATGTTGCAGAAAGGCATTTCCGAAGCTGCTATTGCCAAAGCACAGCCCTTGTTCGATATGTCGGGGACCGCAGCCGAGCAATTGGAAAAGCTAAAAGCCATTCTTGCTGATTCCGAAATTGGCATGCTCGGTGTGTCAGAACTGGAAGAAATTATTGCAACGGTGGACCTGCTGGGATTGCAATCGGCCAAGCTTAAGTTGGACGTAACCCTTGCCCGTGGTCTCAATTATTATACAGGCGCCATTTTCGAAGTTGCAGCGCCGAAAGGGGTAAAAATGGGTTCCATTGGCGGTGGCGGCCGTTACGATGACCTTACCGGTATTTTTGGACTAAAAGATGTGAGCGGCGTTGGTATTTCTTTCGGATTGGACCGTATTTATTTGGTTATGGAGGAGTTGGGCTTGTTTCCGGACAGTTTGGACACATCTTTGGATGTACTGTGCCTCAACTTTGGTAAAAAAGAAGCGCAAGCTGCTCTACAATTGGTGGCGGATCTACGTAGAAATGGCGTACGAGCGGATTTGTACCCTACGGATACCAAAGTACAGAAACAATTTAAATACGCAGATAAAAGAGGAGTGCCATATGTAATTCTTTTGGGTGAAGAAGAATTGAACACAAATGCTTTTGTGGTTAAAGAAATGAAGAGCGGCGGGCATAAAGCTTATGCTATTGATGCTGTGGCGAAGTTTGCCAAGGATATTTTAAACTAGACTCTTTTTTTTATTTCTTGTACAATGGTTTTGTAATAGGTAGGTCCGTGTGGGACATATTTACCCACGGAGGCCAGTCCCCAAGTTTCTTCGGCAAACTTGAACAGGGGTATCAGGGCCAAATTTTCTACTTCGTTTTTTTGTTTAACAAGTTGGTCCAGTGGTGATTTGAGTTGGCACAAGTAAATGTGATGCAGCTCGGCATCGATAAAATCCTCGGAAATTTTATGTACAGCTTTAAAAGTTCCCAGGGATTTCAGGTCAGTTTCGTTTATGGTCAGGCCTATTTCTTCCCTAACTTCCCTTATGGCCGCAGCAACAACATTCTCGCCAGCGGAAACATGCCCTGCGACCGAAACATCCCAAAGTAAAGGATGGGTGGCCTTGTTTTTCCCCCGTTGCTGTATCAAAATACGACCATCTATAGTGTATAACCAAACATGGACGGTAGGATGCAAAAGCCCTTTTTGATGGGCTTCCGATTTTAAACAGGATTTCCCCGTTGGTTTTCCATGTTCGTCCAAAATGTCGATGCGCTCATCCATATTACCTAAAGATAAAAAAAAGTCACCCCGAAAATGTTTCAGGGTGACAGAATTTTATTAGCTGAAAATATGGATGGGGTTCAGTTAATCAAAATAACTAAAAGTTTCCCCATCTTTTATATTCAACAATGTTTCGTAAATCAAGCGGATTACGTTTTCCACATCGTCCTTATGTACCGTTTCCACTGTAGTGTGCATATAGCGCAACGGAAGTGAGATCAAGGCGGAGGCAACACCGCCATTGCTGTAGGCAAAGGCATCGGTATCCGTACCCGTAAAGCGGGAAGAGGCATTTCGCTGGAAGGGTATTTTATGGGCTTCTGCAGTTTCCAAAATACGCTCACGAAGTTTGTTCTGTACCGCTGGAGCATACGAAACCACCGGACCGTCGCCGATCTTTGTTTCTCCTTCCGTCTTTTTATTGATCATTGGGGTAGTGGTGTCGTGGCAAACATCTGTAACGATTGCAACATTGGGTTTTATGGTCTGTGTAATCATTTCTGCACCACGTAGTCCAATTTCCTCTTGTACCGAATTGGTAATGTACAATCCAAAAGGAAGTTCTTTTTTGTTCTCTTTGAGCAAACGGGCCACTTCGGCAATCATAAATCCGCCCATACGGTTGTCCAAGGCCCTACAAACAAACTTGTCCTTGTTCAATATATGGAATTGGTCCGGGTAAGTGATCACGCAACCAACATGAACGCCCATTTTTTCCACTTCCTCCTTGTTCTTGGCACCTATATCGATAAAAATGTTGTCCAATTTTGGAGGCTCCTCCTTGGCTTTGTTCCTGGTGTGGATGGCAGGCCATCCAAAAACACCTTTTACAATACCATTTTTGGTGTGGATGTTCACCCATTTCGATGGTGCTATTTGGTGGTCGCTTCCTCCATTTCGGATAACGTAGAGCAAACCTTCCTCAGTAATATAATTAACGTACCAAGAAATTTCATCAGAGTGTCCTTCTATAACCACTCTATATTTGGCATCTGGATTGATTACCCCAACGGCAGTGCCGTAAGTGTCCGTAATAAACTCGTCCACATAAGGTTTTAAGTAATCCATCCAGATTTTTTGACCTTCCCATTCGTATCCGGTGGGAGAGGCGTTGTTTAAATATTTTTCTAGAAATTCGAGGGATTTTTCGTTGATGATATTATTCTTTGCCATGAATATGATTTAGTCTACAAAAATAAGAATATTCACTTTTATTTAATAACCATATCATACCTTTATCCTTACTTTTGGCAAGACTATTGAGTAAAAAATCTTATGCTGCGTAACTGCTTACTTTTTGTTTTTATGGCAATTACGGCTCTTGGGTTTGCTCAGGAGCCTGCAAAGGATTCCCTTATGGTACCGTTGGATTCCACGGTAAATGATGCTTTTGATGACTACTATGTCCGATTTGAAGGGGACTCTATTTTAATGAGTTCAATTGCCTTGGACGAAGTTTATATTTTTGGTAAACTGGAATTCGCCGACCAAAAGGATAAACTCAGATATTACATTCTTCGAAGAAAAACCTTAAAAGTGTATCCATACGCTAAATTGGCCGCTGAACGATTGGTGGAGTTGAACGATAGCCTACAGCACATCAAAAAACGGAAACACCAAAGACGTTATACCCGAAAGGTCCAAAAATATATAGAAGGGGAATTTTCCGAAGAATTAAAAAAGTTGACCCGGACCGAAGGTCAAATTCTGGTAAAGTTGATACACCGTCAAACCGGGACAACAGCCTTTGATTTGGTTAAAGAACTGCGTAACGGTTGGCGGGCCTTTTGGTACAATACCACAGCAAGTTTGTTCAAAATCAGTTTAAAGGAAGAGTTTAGGCCAGAAATTGTCCACGAGGATTATTTAATCGAGGATATTTTGCAAAGGGCTTTTGCTGCCAGTCGATTGGAGCGACAAAAATCAGTTTTGGATTACGATTATGCCCAATTGACCAATAAATGGAAAAACACACCACCAAGTGCAGAGAATTAATCTTTGGGCTTTTTTCCAAATATGGCTTCCATTACAATGCCTACCGATCTAAATCCCAAATAAATGGCCAAAATGGCAAAGAGGGCACCTAAAATTAAAACAGGCCAGTAGAATGGATGCCCTTCATTCTTAAAGGCCTGATAAATTAAAACAGGTCCCATGAACATGGCCAGTACAGTGTAACCAAACGATTTTATTCCTTTTACCAGAAGTTCCTTGTTCGTATGCCTCATGGTACCAAAGTAGGAATATTAGCTTATATTTAAAGGATATCGAACCAATAAATTAAGCATGGAGCTACTAATTCTCGGAGTTGTCGTCCTTTTTATCATTATTGCCACCGTAAAATTTAAAATGCACCCAATTTTCTCTTTGACCATTGCTGCGGTGGCCTCTGGTTTTTTGTTGGGGATCGCACCTCAAGAAATAATGTCGACCATGGCGGAAGGTTTCGGGAAAACACTTTCGGGCATAGGTTTGGTGATCGCTTTTGGAACCGTAATAGGGATTTATTTGGAAAAAACCGGAAGTACCCAGATTTTGGCCAATAGTATTTTAAAAGTAATCGGGCTTAAAAGGTCTCCTTTGGCAATTAATTTGGCGGGATTCGTAATATCCATTCCTGTTTATTGTGATTCGGGATACATAATACTTTCATCTTTGAACAAGGCCATAAGTAAAAAAACTGGTATCCCTGCTTTGGTATTTGCCATTGCGTTGGCGACCGGATTGTATTCGGCGCACGTATTTGTGCCGCCAACACCGGGACCCTTGGCCGCTGCCGCCATTTTAGAAGCTGATTTAGGTACAGTTTTAATTCTAGGGCTTTTGGTTGCGGTCCCTGTTTCTATCTCTGGTTACGTTTGGGCGCGGTTTATAGGAAAAACTTTGAACGAGGAGGAGCATAAGGAGCAAGTGGTGGAAAAAAGCGAGCTTGGCGCTACTATAAAACCATATAGAGCTTTCCTGCCTTTATTGGTGCCTATTGTTTTGATCGCTATGAATTCCATTGTGAACTACCCAACAAGACCGTTGGGGGAAGGGTGGGTGTTTTTTACTTTTGATTTTATAGGGAGTCCCGTAATTGCATTGTTGGTCGGGGTAATTTTTGCCTTTGCGCTAGGCAGTAAATTTTCGTCAGAACAAAAAAAAGATTGGGTTCCCGAAGCGTTTAGGCAAGCAGGGTCCATAGTGCTGATTACTGGGGCCGGAGGTGCATTTGGAGCCATTTTAAGGACTATGGACATTGCTTCTATCATAAATTTGGAGTCCAGTAGCGGTATTGGTGGTCTGCTGATAGCTTTTGTGATTGCAGCGGTGCTCAAAACAGCCCAGGGCTCGTCCACTGTTGCCATAATTACCACATCCGCAATTATAGCACCTTTATTGGAGACCTTTGGTTTGATTTCCATAACGGAAAAAGCACTCACAGTTTTGGCCATAGGCGCTGGGGCCATGACAGTTTCGCATATAAACGACAGCTATTTTTGGGTGGTTTCTCAATTTTCCAATATGAACGTAAAAACAGCCCTGAGAGGTCATACTTTGGGTACACTCATTCAAGGTGTAATCGGTATTTTAATGATTTTGATCCTCGATGTACTGCTCTAAAATGCTATTGGACAATAAGGCTCGAAGTATATTCCTGTGCCACGGCAAAGAAACCCAGCGCATAGTCGTTGGGCCGTTCCACATTATCCAAAATAGTGATATTGTCCAGTCCGGTAATATCGAACACATTGCCACGAACCGTTGCCACCGGAGTTTGAAAAACCCCACCATCGTTCTGGGTCTGCTCAAGAACCAAATCCATGTAGTTGTAGAATTCCTCTGTAGAGCCTAGAATACTCACGGTTACCTCGTCGCCGGCAGAAATTTCATCATCGTAGAAATAGGAGAATTCAAATTGTTGACCTTGGAAGAATTCATCTTCGATCACCAAAAACTCATTGTACATAAAATCGAACACATAGTAATTGTCCTTAGTACCATCATCGGTGAATGTTACCTTTATTTCGGTTTCATCTTCATCTATAAATGTGTCCATACCCTGTTCCAAATTGTCTATGGGCACCGTATGTGCATATTCCGTCTGCGCAAAGTACTTCCTGTCCTTGTGTGTAAGCTGTAGGATAAACACAACACCTGGCTCTGCCGAGGCAGTCCTAATTCGCTGATCTGTTGTAAAATTTGGGTCTGGAACATATACTCCTGTACCCGGTGCTTCCTCGGTCAGGTTGCAAAAAGATAGCGTTTCAAATAATCCTTCGTCTGTTAGAACCCCATAACTTATCACTGCATTTTCCACTTGTGTGGGTTGGTTCTCATCAAAAAACTGACTGGTTTCGCGCATGGTGATCCTTACGTCCACAAATTCTTCACTTTTGTCAACACGTAAAAGTCCATCAACTACCAGTCGTGCTTCCACTTCGGGTAGATCCACATCGATGGGGTCTTCGCAAGCGCCAATAATTAAAGTGATAAAAATGTATGTTATAATCCTTTTCATATCACTAGAATTTAAAATTATAGGTTACGGACGGAACTATGCCAAAAATAGCGGTACGAACGGCTTCGTTACGTCCAGTATCCTCATTTTCCCTAAAATTGATGGATGCCGCATTTTTACGGCTGTAGGCATTATAAATACTAAATACCCATTCGGATTGTATTTTCTTGCGGCTGTTCCGTTTGGGTGTTAGGGTGGCGGAAATATCCAATCGATGATAATCCGGTAACCGTTCTTTATTGCGCAAACCGTAATAGGGAACATTTACACCTTCAAACTCGAACTGACCAATGGGATAGTTGGTAGGTTGCCCTGTTTGATAAACAAAATTGGCATTGATATTCCATTTTTCGTTTAGGTCAAAGCTTCCGTAAACGGAAAGGTCGTGGGTTTTGTCATACGGAGTATTGTACCAATCCCCAAAATTGATTCCGGTCTCCAGATTGGAACGTCCAGAATCGAACCCTAGCTCCCTGCCAGGGGTTCTTTGTTCCGATTTGGAGAGTGTATAGGCCAGCCAACCCTTGAACCGTCCTTCATTTTTTCGGAACAGGACCTCTAATCCGTATGCCCTTGCCTCTCCGTTCAGTATTACCCTTTCTATAGCCTTGTTCGCAATAAGGTTGGCTCCATCTATATAATCTATCCTGTTTTGGATGTCCTTATAAAATGCTTCGGTCTCCAAACTGTATTCACCATTTTTTATATTTCTAAAATATCCCACGGCGTATTGATCCAGCAATTGCGGCTTTACAAAAGGGCCACTTGGTGTCCAAACATCCAAGGGTGTAGGGGAGTTGGTATTGGATAACAAGTGCAGATACTGGGCCAATCGGGTGTAACTTGCTTTAATGGAGTTTTTTTCCTTGAACGAATAGGACATGGAAATTCTGGGCTCCAGATTAAAAAAGGTCTTGAGGTTTTCTCCTCGCCCGGGACTAATCGTATCTATTGCCTCCCCTTCACGGTAAGTAAGGGTAAAAGGGTCAAATTCAACTGGGTTGTTGTTCTCGTATACGTAAAATTCATCTTGTCCAAAACGATTGAATTGGCTGGCCCTTAGCCCATATTGTATACTTAGGTTGTTTGTTATTTTTTGTTCTACGTCGATATATGCAGCATTTTCATTTGCATATTTTTTGGTCAACTGTTCTTCCAGAATGCCTGAGTCGGGACTGTTGGGTACAATTTTTCCGGGATTGAACACATAGTAAATACCGTTCACACCATAATTTAATTGAAACTTGTCGTTCAAGTAGTGTTTGAGGTCATATTTAATGTTAAAGTTACGAATGCCCGAATCCCATTCAAACCCCACAAAATCAAGCTCTAAACCATAATAATAATCGGAATAGATCAAAGAAAGATTGGAGAACAGTTTGTCGGAGAACAAATGGTTCCAGCGTAAATTTCCGACGGCATTCCCATAGACATTAACAAATCGCTCGTTTACATTAAAAAGGTCGCGGCCAAAGTACCCGGATAGGAATATGTTGTTGTTTTCGTTTATTCTGTGATTGATTTTTGCGTTCAGATCATAAAAGTATGCCTTGCTGTTGATGTCGAACAAGGGCAAGAACAAATGGGCGTACGAAGCTCTACCGCCAATTAAAAAGGCTGCTCTATCTTTTTGGATGGGTCCTTCCACGAGCAATCGACTGGCTACCGCACCGATACCTCCGTTTACTTTTAAATCTTTACTATTACCCTCTTTCTGAAAAATATCGAGTACGGATGAGACCCTACCACCATACCTAGCGGGAATTCCTCCTTTAAAAAGCTTGACATCCTTAATGGCATCCGGATTAAAAACGGAGAAGAACCCGAAAAGGTGGGAAGAGTTAAAAACGGTCGCCTCATCCAATAAAATCAGATTTTGGTCGGCGGCCCCACCGCGTACATTAAATCCGGAAGAGGCTTCACCGGCATTTGTGACCCCGGGCAACAACACCAAGGATTTTATAACATCTGCCTCGCCAAGTACCACGGGCACTTGCTTTATGGTCTTTGCGGCCAAAGTGGTCACGCTCATTTGTGGTTTACGGATATCCAGTCGTTCTACATCTTCCGTGACCACAACTTCCTCTAATTCTTCGGCTTTTTCAAAAAGATTAAAGTCCTGCTTCCGATTTTGGTCGAGATTTATGGTCGCTATTACTTCTTGAAAACCGAGATAACTAACGATTACCTGGTACTGCCCTTTGGGCAGGGTGATGGAATAAAAACCATATTCGTTTGTGGTCGTACCGGTTTTGAGCTCGGAAATGGCCACGGTTACTCCGATCAGGGTCTCGTTACTGGTAGCTTCGGAAATTGTACCGCTCAGTGTGTAGCGCTGTTGGGCTTGGAGCACAAAAAAATGCCCAAACAGGGCGAGCAATAGTGCAAGTAAATGTCTGGGCATTCGATTGGTTTTTTTAAAAGTACACATTTCCACAAAAGAAGAAAAATGAAAATGGTGAACTCGGGTTTTTTAACATATCCCACCACAAAAATAAAAGGGTGACCTTAATCAGATCACCCTTTTGTATGTTTATATGTTGTTTTTATTGCCCAATGGAGTTCAAAATCCTGTTGAATGTATCACTAGGTCGCATTGCTTTGGATGCCAATTCCGGATTTGGCAGGTAATACCCTCCAATATCCACGGGTGACCCTTGAGCATCTATCAATTCTTTTGCAATGGCACTTTCATTGGAAGATAGGTCCTTGTACGCTTTCGAGAAAATTTCTTTAAGCTCTGTATCATCGTTTTGTTGGGACAATTGCCCGGCCCAATATAGCGATAGGTAAAAATGGCTGCCGCGCGTGTCCAGTTCGTTAACTTTTCTGGATGGTGATTTGTCCTGGTTCAAGAACTCTTCCGTTGCCTTGTCGAGAGCGTCGGCAAGAACTTGGGCTTTTTTGTTGTTGTTCTTTTCCCCAAAAAATTCCAAGGAAACGGCCAAGGCCAAAAATTCGCCAAGGGAGTCCCATCTTAAGTGTCCTTCTTCCAAGAACTGTTCTACGTGTTTAGGGGCTGAGCCACCTGCTCCTGTTTCGAACAGTCCTCCACCATTCATCAATGGAACAATGGAGAGCATTTTGGCGCTGGTTCCTACCTCTAAAATTGGAAACAGGTCAGTCAAGTAATCCCTCAATACGTTACCTGATACGGAAATGGTGTCTTTTCCGTCCTTCATGCGTTTTAAGGTAAACTTAGTAGCCTCGATAGGGGAAAGGATTCGGATATCCAGACCATCGGTATTGTGATCCTTTAGATATAGATTTACTTTTTTAATGAGTTCGGCATCGTGTGCTCTGTTTTCATCCAGCCAGAATACCGCAGGGGTGTCGGTGGCCCTTGCACGAGAAACGGCCAATTTGACCCAATCCTGAACGGGTGCATCTTTAACTTGGCACATTCTCCAGATATCACCTTTTTCCACGGCATGTTCTATTAATGTATCGCCAGCTGCATTGATCACTTTTACCGTACCTGCTTTCTCTATTTCGAAAGTTTTATCGTGTGATCCGTACTCTTCGGCCTTTTGTGCCATTAACCCAACATTGGGCACCGTACCCATAGTGGTCGGGTCGAATGCACCGTGCTCTTTACAAAAGTCGATGGTTGCTTGGTAAATACCGGAATAGCTGCTATCTGGAATTATAGCTTTTGTATCCTGAAGTTCTCCATTTTTGTCCCACATTTTACCGGAGTTTCTGATCATTGCAGGCATGGAGGCATCAATGATTACATCGCTCGGTACATGTAGATTGGTGATTCCCTTGTCGGAATTTACCATGGCCAGGTCAGGACCGTTATTGATACTGCCCTTGATTGCTTTTTCAATTTCTTTATGCTGCGCTTCGGGCAACTCTCCGATTTTATCCAATAGGGATTCTAGACCGTTGTTCGGGTTTATCCCTAATTTATCGAAGGTCTCCCCATAGTTTTTGAACAGTTCCGCGAAATATACTTCCAAGGCATGGCCAAATATAATTGGGTCGGAAACCTTCATCATTGTTGCCTTAAAGTGCAAGGACAATAAAATATTGTTCTCTCTTGCATCGGCAATTTCTTTTGTCAAGAATTCCACCAATGCTTTTTTGCTCATAACCGTGGCATCGATAACCTCGCCTTGTAAAAGCGAAAGATTGTTTTTAAGTACGGTGGTCTCTCCATCGTTGCCGACCAACTCAATGCGGATATTGTCAGCATGTGACAAGGTCATTGATTTTTCGTTGGATTTAAAATCGCCGTGAGACATGGTGGCCACATGGGTCTTGGAGTCTGAAGACCATTTGCCCATGGTGTGAGGATGAGCCTTTGCGTAGTTTTTAACGGCTTTTGGAGCACGTCTGTCCGAGTTCCCTTCTCGAAGCACTGGATTTACCGCACTACCTTTTACTTTGTCGTATTTTGCTTTGATTACCTTTTCTTCGTCGGTCTTTGGTTCGTCCGGGTAATCGGGAAGTTTGTATCCCTTTGCTTGTAGTTCCTCAATGGCCTCTTTTAACTGAGGGATGGAGGCGCTGATATTCGGAAGCTTAATGATATTGGCTTCTGGTGTTTTTGCGAGTTCGCCAAGGATTGCCAGGTCGTCCGTAACTTTTTGGTCGTCGGTCAATAGTTCGGGGAACACAGCGGCAATTCTACCGGCCAAGGAGATGTCCTTGGTCTCTACTGCGATATTGGCGGTCTCGGTAAATGATTTAACAATGGGCAAGAATGATAATGTTGCTAAGGCGGGAGCCTCATCTGTTTTTGTGTAATATAGTTTTGCCATTTATCTGAATTTGTTTGAGCGGTTGCAAATATACGATTTATGGACGTTGAAGTACGAATGGAAAAGAGTAAAAAGTAGGTTCTTTTGTTGTGAATTTATTAAAAACAAAAGCCATATCCTCTTTTTTAAGAAGGATATGGCTTTCAGATAGGACCAAAAATTTGTTCTGTTGCCAAAACTGTCGTAATCTGTTAGATTACATTTTTTAAGTCCCTTCGACGTTTACTCTGCCATGCTTCTAATTTTTCAATTAACTACATGCTGCAAAGTGATACTATGGCATTCCTAAATTTTATCAAAATGAAAAATTGCTCTTTCATTCGCACATAAAATTTACTTTTTCCGTTGAAGAATTGCCTAAGCTTTCCTCCAATCGAAAATCCTTTTGTGATCAGTAGTGTTACCAATTAAAAGGGAATACATAGTTTTAAAGAACGTCAACTTTAAATAGATATCATTGTGATGGTATCCCAATCATATCTTTGTCTAAAGTAGAGGGAAAATTTGTATCGCGCAACTTTTTAAACGATTAAAAATCAACACGATATGAACCGTGGTTATTAACAATTGTTCATAAAAAAAGCACCTGTAACAGGTGCTTTTTCATGTTGTACGGAATATGGATTATCCCTTGATCTCTTTAATACGGGCCTTTTTACCGGTAAGACCTCTAAAGTAGAAGATTCTTGATCTACGTACTTTACCTTTTTTGTTTACTTCAATTCTTTGCAAAGCAGGCATGTTCACTGGGAAAATTCTTTCCACCCCAACGGTACCGGACATTTTACGAATGGTGAAAGTTTCTGTGGCGCCACTTCCTCTTCGTTGGATCACAACACCTTTAAAGAACTGGGTACGTGTTTTTTCACCTTCCTTGATTTCGTAATAAACAGTGATGGTATCACCAGCTGAAAATTTTGGAAATTCTTTTTTTGGAACAAATTCGTCTTCAACAAATTTTACTAAGGATTCCATTTTTGTCTTTTTAATTGTTTTGGACAAGACCAACTTTCACGGATTTCGTCAGAGGTTGATTTTGAGATTGCAAAAGTAATGCAATATTTAGAAATAGCAAGTGGTTTTTTGCTTTTTGAACCTGTTATTGATTTTTGGGATGTTTCTTCACCTGCTTTAGGGAGAACCAGAACAAACCGATCGCAAAGAGAATGTAGGGGAGGGGTGTCAACAAACTACCCAACGCATTGGCTTTGATAACCGATTCGGGTCCTGCTTGGGCCGAGAATGTGGTAAGGAGAAGAGTGCCGAGGGAAAATACAATGGAAAGCACACTGCCCAGAAGCATAAGTGTAGTGCCCAGATTTCTTTGCTTGGAAAAAAGAATGCCGCTCGCCAACACAATAATTAGTTTTCCCAATATTTGGAGAGCACCTCCGGCCATAAAATATGCATCGTAATTTTCCATAGTATCTTATTCCAAAAGGTCAGGTCTTCTTTCGCGGGTGCGCTGCAATGCTTGTTCTTCCCGCCATTTTTCAATCTTTGGAAAGTTACCGCTCAGCAATATCTTTGGAACCTCCATGCCCTTGTATTCTGAAGGTCTGGTATAGACCGGGGGAGCCAATAAGTTATCCTGAAAAGTATCGGTTAACGCCGAAGTTTCATCGTTAAGTACACCGGGCAGCAGTCTAATCACCGCATCGCACAAAATGGCAGCGCCCAATTCACCTCCGGAGAGCACGTAGTCGCCCACCGAGATTTCCTTTGTTACAAACAAATCCCTTACCCGTTGGTCCACTCCTTTATAATGTCCGCAGAGTATGATCAAGTTTTTTTTAAGGGATATCTGGTTGGCCATTCCCTGGTTCAAGGTTTGGCCATCCGGTGTCATATAAATGATCTCGTCGTACTCTCTTTCGGATTTTAGTTTTGAGATGCATTTGTCGATAGGCTCGATCATCATCACCATGCCTGCACCACCACCAAATTGGTAATCGTCCACTTGCTTATAATTGCCCGTGGTATAATCCCTTAAATTATGCATGTGTACTTCTACCAGTCCTTTTTCGATGGCCCTTTTTAAAATAGATGCTTCGAAAGGACTTTTTAAAAGCTCTGGAAGAACTGTGATAATGTCTATCCGCATGGACTTTTGTATGAATGTTTATTCCTGCCAAAAGTAATGAAAGCTATCCTAACGGGCATAAAAAAGAAAGGCTCCTATTTTAGGGAGCCTTATGGTTTACTTTTTTTGCTTATTGAGCTCATCCTGTAGTTGCCGGCTAATTTTCTGTTCACGTTCCAGTGCGCGACGCCTATGGTTTTGGTACTCTTCTTCCAAATCGGCCAGTGCGGATTTGGCTTGCTGCGTAAGGAAATTACTATTTCTGAATCGATAAATGAAAAAGAGCAATAGCAGTAAAAGACCAAAAATAATGGCCCATAAAATAAAATTATAGGTGCCTTTGCTGATCAGTGCCCCAAAAAAGGAGATACTGTCCTTTTCTTCGGTAACGTTGTTCAGCTTGTTTGTGGTATCCTGTAATTTCTCGTTTAGATCTTCGATTTCGGACTTGTTCGCATCTATAGTGGCGGACAGGTCCTTTATGGTTTTATTGGCCGTATCAATGGAGTCAAAAATATTGTTTTTGGTTTCGTACAGCTCGGATAGCTTGATTACTTCATAGCGGATCCCATTGGCCCGATAATTTCCAGACTTTCTTTCCAGTTCTTCAAACTGCCCTCTCAGGGTGTTGTCGGCTTCTTGGACAGGAGGTTCTTCTTCCTGCGCATGGACCAAAAATGATGGAATAAGTAAAAATAGGCTGAATAAAATGCGTAATTGCTTCATGTTCAATAATGTTCTCGTATTAAATTTTAGATTAAGGGCGGGACGAAATTACGCCAATATACCTAATTATGAAAAAGAAAACCGGTTCTTTGAACAATTCGTCATCCACTAATAGTAGGTATAACGCCTAACTTTTGCGATATATTTTGCCAATCGTATTACTTGATGGGAATACCCGTACTCATTGTCATACCAAATATATAGAACCACATTTTTACCATCTGCCGAAACAATTGTGGCATTACTGTCATAAATGGATGGAGCAGTGGTGCCAATTATATCCGAAGATACGAGTTCGTTGCTTAGGGCGTATTTTATTTGCTCTACCAAGTCTCCTTCCAAAGCATATTTTTTTATGATGGTGTCTATACCCTCTTTGGAAGTCTTGTTTTTTACTTCCAAGTTTAGAATGGCCAATGATCCATTGGGTACGGGAACTCTAATGGCGTTGGACGTTAGCTTGCCTTGTAAGGAGGGCAACGCCTTGGCCACGGCTGAGCCGGCACCGGTTTCCGTGATTACCATGTTTAGGGCGGCGGCACGGCCACGACGGTATTTTTTGTGCATATTGTCCACCAGATTTTGGTCGTTGGTATAGGCATGTATGGTTTCCAGATGTCCCTTCTTAATGCCCAAAGAGTCCTCCACCACTTTTAAAATTGGGGTAATGGCGTTGGTCGTACAAGACGCTGCGGAATAAATCTTGGTTTTGTCCGGATTAAAATCCTTATGGTTTACGCCATGAACAATATTAGGTACTTCCTTACCAGGAGCGGTCAGCAATACTTTGCTCGCCCCTTTGGATTTTAAATGCCTGGAAAGGGCAACATTGTCCCTAAAGGCCCCTGTGTTGTCGATGATCAGGGCGTTGGTAATGCCATATTTGGTATAATCTATATCTTCCGGCTGATTGGCACTGATGATCCTTACTGTTGTGCCATTGATCACCAAGGCTTGCTTTTCCTCGTCAATGTCCACCGTTCCGGTAAATGGCCCGTGAACGGAATCCGTTTTTAAAAGTGCAGCTCTTTTTTCCAAGATTTCCTTGTTCAATTCTCCACGAACCACAATGGCACGCAAGCGCAGCTGACTGCCGCGTCCTGTTTTGGCCATAAGTTCCCTGGCCACTAGGCGTCCAATGCGGCCGAATCCATAGAGTACAACATCTTTAGGTTTTATGGCCTTGGAAGATTCCGCATCCTTTAGTTTATCTATCACAAAGGCCTTTACGTTCAAATGGGCGTTTTGGTTATTGTTGTATTCGTACGTTAGTTTTCCAATATCCAATTTGGCTGGAGGCAGATTGAGGTCGTTGATTGCCCTAAGAATTTCTACTGAATCAAAGATCGACATCGGCTTTTGGACAAATTCACCGGCATACTCGTGCAGGTTGATGATGTCGCTCACGTTTTTATCGATTATCTGATTTTTAAAGAGTACGACTTCTATGGCCTTGTCGTACCATAAATCGCTAATGATTTTAATAAATTCCGTGGTTGCCTTTCTTCTATCCGCTTGGAACGCAAGCTCTTTTTCGTACGAATTGTTGTTGCTCATGGATGATGGTTACAGTTGTGTAGTTTAATTTTCGGCAAAATTAGATATTTCAAACGTTTTCGTAAAACTTATTGGACATAAAAAAAGCGTCTTTTTAAAGACGCTTTAAAAGTGTGACCCTCAGTTTACTGAAGTATCATGTGTTCTTTTTCTCCATTTGCATTGATCATGGTAAAACTGGTTCTACCGTATCTGGATATCTGACCAAATTTTTCTTTGGCATCTTCTATGTTGCTGATAGGCTCACCATCCAGTTCAATAATTATTTTATTGGTAAGGTCGTATCGGGCATAACCTTGTGGGACATCGATTATTTTTACGCCTTTGGATACGCCAAATTTCTTTTTATCCTCTTTTGTCAAGTTCATCACCTTGAACGAAGTTGCGGGAAGGATAACACTGTTCTGTTTTTTTAGGGTAACATTTTTTACAAGACTTTCACCGTCGCGCTCTAACGTTACCCTAACTACATCACCGGGTCTTTTTGCGGAGAGGTACCCCGTAAGTTCCGAGAATTTTTGAATATCTATATTGTCCACTTTTTTAATAATGTCGCCTTCCTGCAAACCTGCATCGTCAGCACCGGATTCTTCTTCGACCCCTGCAACATATACTCCTTCCAATTGATCTAGTCCCATTTCGATTGCGGCCTTGGACTTGGTATTTGCCGCCGATATGCCCAAAAGTCCTTTCTGCACATTGCCAAACTCCATTATATCTTCCACTACTTTTTTGGCGATATTGCTCGGTACTGCAAAGGCATATCCAACATAAGAACCTGTTTGAGAGGTAATAGCAGTATTGATTCCGATCAGGTCCCCGTTGGTGTTTACCAACGCACCACCACTGTTTCCAGGATTTACGGCAGCATCGGTCTGGATAAAGGATTGTGTTCTGGTAGGTGATAAAGACCGGGCTTTTGCACTAACAATACCCGCTGTGACGGTTGAGGTAAGGTTAAACGGGTTGCCTACTGCCAGCACCCACTCCCCGATTTTGGTATGGTCGGAATCACCAAAGGCCAAATAAGGAAGCGCATCGTCCGTATCAATTTTTATAAGGGCGATATCCGAATCTGCATCCGTCCCGATTACTTCAGCTTCATATGTTTTGTTATTGTTCAAGGTAACTTCCAATTGACTGGAATTGGCTATTACGTGATTGTTGGTCACTATATAACCGTCCGGGGAAATAATTACCCCTGATCCTGTTCCCACCTGTGGGGTTTGCTGACGTTCGTAGCCGTAAAAGAATTCCGCAATACTGGAAGGGCCTCTACTAATGGTCATGTTTTTAACGTGCACCACGGAATGCACTGTTTTTTCGGCAGCCAAGGTAAAGTCGACCTCATTGATTCCGGCACCTCTTGCCGAAGTATCTAGATTGCTAGTGGACAAAAATGGAGTCTCTTGTTCAGAAGTGACCCATTTATAGCTTTCCTTCTCAAAAAATAATTTGTAGGCTCCCAGGGTAATTGCTCCTGCAAATACGGAAACCAAGAGTAAACTCGCTATTTTCTTCATAATTCAATAATTATTTAACATTTAGCTTTGTCAAAATTAAAATAATTCAATTTTTGATCAAGTTGGTTTAACGCTGTTTTAACTACAAAAAAAACCTTAAAGAATCCCCTATATTTGTTCCTTTGTAGATAATCATGGAACTGCACTTTTTTAAATACCAAGGAACGGGAAACGATTTTGTAATTATCGATAATCGTCAACATATTTTCCCCAAAAACGATACCAAGCTGATTTCAAAACTTTGTGATAGAAGATTTGGCATAGGTGGAGATGGCTTGATGCTGCTTGAGAATGACAATATGTCGGATTTTAAAATGGTTTATTTTAATGCCGACGGCAAAGAGGGCAGTATGTGTGGCAATGGAGGGCGATGTTTGGTAGCTTTTGCACATTATCTGGGCATATTTAAAAAAGAGACCACGTTCAACGCAGTGGATGGACTACATTACGCAACTATAAACGGAAACCAGGTGAAGCTAAAAATGATCGATGTGGACAAAATCCATCAAAAGCCCAACCACAGCTTTTTGGATACGGGTTCCCCGCACCATGTGCAGCTTGTTGACGAACTGGAAAAATTTGATGTGCCCAAAGAGGGAAAGAAACTTCGATATGGTATTTATGGCGAGTCGGGTAGCAATATCAATTTTGTGGAACAAAAAGGGGAAGATGCTTTTCGGGTAAGAACCTATGAACGTGGCGTAGAAGACGAAACATATTCCTGTGGAACCGGGGTCACCGCAGTGGCCCTAACCATGTTCGAGCTAGGTAAGACTGCCGCTAAACAAATACATATTGAGACCATTGGAGGTGATCTTACCATTTATTTTGAAAAGCATAACGGTAAATACACCAACATTTTTTTAGAAGGACCTGCCGAACAGGTATTTAAAGGAACCATTGTATGCTCAATATAAAAGGAGAACATATTTATTTGCGCGCGCTAGAGCCTACCGATTTGGATTTTCTGTACAAATTGGAAAACGATACATCGGTCTGGGAGGTGAGCGGTACCTTAAAACCGTATTCCAAGAAAGTGCTCCAATCCTATCTGGACAATGCCCACAGGGATATTTACGATGTTAAACAGCTGCGGCTTTGCATTGGCGATCAAAATGATCCATGTATCGGACTGATAGATCTTTTTGATTTTGATCCCAAAAATCGGAGGGCGGGAATCGGAATCGTTATTGCCGAACCTAGTTATAGAAACAGGGGTGTAGGAGCGGAGGCATTATCACTATTGTGCGATTATGCATTTTCCGTTTTGGATATGCATCAATTATATGCCAATATTTTGGAAGATAATCTCGCTAGTATCCACTTGTTCAAAAAGTTGGGATTTAAGGAAATAGGCATCAAAAAAGAATGGATACGGACCCATAAAGGGTTCAAAAACGAAATAATGTTTCAAAAGATCAACACCAATGAATCTTAAAAAAGTACTTTGGGCCACGGCCATACTTGGACTGATAATTTGTGGTTTTATCGCATATCGGATTTATAGCGCCATTTTTAGCCCCAATACACAGTTCAATAATAGCGAAGCATATGTTTACATTGCTTCGGATGCTTCGTTTTCCGATGTTACCACCTCCGTTGAGCCTTTATTGAAAGATATGTCTTCTTTTGAGGCTGTTGCCAAACGCAAGGGATATATCAATAACATAAAAGCAGGAAAATATGCACTCAAAAAAGGGATGAACAATAACGACATCATCAATACCTTGCGCAGTGCCAATATTCCTGTGCAGGTTTCCTTTAATAACCAAGAATCGTTGGCTTTGTTGGCGGGACGGGTCGCTGAGCAAATAGAGGCAGATAGCTTATCGTTGTTACAAACATTCAATGATCCCGGTTTTCTGCAAGAGCAAGGGTTTGATGAAGATACCAAGTTGGCCATGTATATTCCCAATACCTACGAATTTTTCTGGAATACAAATGCAGAGGGTTTTAGGGACAGGATGAAAAAAGAATATGACCGCTTTTGGACAGATACCCGACTACAAAAGGCCAAAAGTTTGGGTCTTACGCCAAACGAGGTTACTTCTTTGGCAGCCATTGTACAAAAAGAAACCGCAAAGGTGGATGAGCGACCTCGTGTTGCCGGGGTTTACCTGAACAGAATCAAAAGAGGGATGTTGCTCCAGGCCGATCCTACCGTAATCTATGCCATTAAAAAAGAGACCGGTAACTATGATACAATTATAAAAAGAGTACTCTTTCGTGATCTGGAAATGGATTCTCCATACAATACCTATAAATATGCAGGTGTTCCACCGGGACCGATTACCATGCCGGACATTACCTCGATAGATGCCGTTTTGAATCCAGAAAAGCACGATTATCTCTATTTTGTGGCAGACGTTTCCAACTTTGGGTACCACATGTTTGCCAAAACTTTGGCGCAGCACAACCGAAATAAAGTGCAGTACACCCGTTGGTTAAATCAACAAAAGGTACTTAGATAGGGCTCTTTACCGTTGATATTCATCACTTTAACGGATTTTAAGCCTCATTTAAGAAATCTTTATGAGCTTTAGGGTACCCGTTAAAATATCTCCCCCTATATTTGCCGGCCAAATTGATTTTTGATACGTATATGTATCGAGATCACAAAAGAGAACATTATGAAAAGATGGATTGGTTTTATACTGCATCTTGCCATGATCGTAGTTTTGACAAGTTTTGGTACCTACACCGTAATGAAAAAGGAAACTGTTGAAATTCCTGATTCACTTAAGGTTATGGCCAATTCGGAGATTTTTGCGCCACAAAGCTCCATTGCACTTTTAGAAGAGGATGAGGTAACACCTCCTTTTTTGGGCAAAGCCTTTAATGGCTTTAAGGAAGCGCTCGCTTTCAAAGAATCCCAGGGTAAATATCATAGAGTAAACACATTGGGTTATTTAGGTAAGTACCAATTTGGTAGTAGTACCTTAAATTTGATGGGCGTTTACGATATGGATGATTTTCTGTCGAACCCAGAACTTCAAGAAAAGGCTTTTGAGGCCAACATTGCCCGTAACAAATGGATTTTGCGAAGAGATATCAAACGTTTCAAAGGCAAAACGATCGGTGGCATTCAAGTTACCGAATCCGGAATATTGGCTGCGGCACATTTGGCCGGAGCCGGTAACGTAAAAAAATATCTGCGATCTTATGGGCAAAACGATGTAACCGATGCGTACGGAAGTAGCATCTCCTACTATATGAAAAAATTTGCTGGCTATGATATTTCCAATATCAAGCAACAAAAAAATGCCAAGGTTTAATTGAAACTGCGTATTGAAACAAAAAGCCCGGAATTATCGGGGCTTTTTTTATGCTTGTAAAATATAAATGGTAGGTCTTTTGTCTAAATCTAAATCGATTTCCCCCCATTCGTGTACGGTTTTGGTGGCGATAAACTCCGTAGGTAACGTAATATCGCAGGCAATACACAACCGTGTTGATTTTTGAAGTGTTTTTATCAGCTCCTTGAGCATTTTATTGTTGCGGTAGGGAGTCTCCATAAAAATTTGGGATTGGCCTTTGTCCCTGGAAAGTCGCTCCAAACTTTTCAAAATTTTCTTTCGTTCTGCATTGTCTATGGGCAAATAGCCGTTAAAGGCAAAGTTTTGCCCGTTCATGCCACTGCTCATCATGGCCATTAGAATGGAGGAGGGGCCTACCAATGGAACTACTTGTATTCTTTTTTCGTGTGCCACACGCACTACATCTGCACCTGGGTCGGCAATACCCGGACAACCAGCTTCGGAAAGAACACCAATATCGAACCCATGTATACAGGGATCTAAAAAGGATGGTATTTCTTCAGGGTTGGTGTACTTGTTCAGTAACTGCAACTTAAGTTCGGGTTGTGGCTTGTTAGGACTGACTCGTTTAATGAACCTACGGGCAGTTTTTTCATTTTCAACAATGTAGTGGTCTATCCTTTCTATGGTGCCTTTTACCGAAATGGGCAAAACTTCCAAGGGAGCATTGTCTCCAAGTGTGGTTGGGATCAAATAGATTTTGCCAACTACCAAACCGGGTTTTTCATCTTCCATGGGTTTAATTTAGCTTTTTCGCAATTGCCTCACAAGCGGTATCGATCATTTGGTACACATTTTCAAAACCATCGTCCCCGCCGTAGTAGGGGTCGGGTACTTCGATATGTCCCAATTCCACTTCGGTCAAAAGTAGTTTTACCTTAGCAGCTTCTTTTTGGTCGCTTGCCAAACTGGCCACATCGGAAAAATTGCTGCGGTCCATTACGTAAATGTGGTCGAACTCTAAAAAATCCTTTTTGGAGAACTTTCTGCATTTTTGGTCTTGTATGTTTATACCATATTTACTGGCCACGGCAATAGAGCGTTTATCGGGAGGGTTGCCCACATGGTATCCTGCCGTGCCTGCCGAATCCACAAAGACCTTTTCGGGGTCAACCTTGGATTGCAGTACGCCTTCGGCCAAAGGTGATCTGCAAATATTGCCAAGGCAGACCATCAATACTTTGGTTTTCATAAGGAGAAAGTGAAGTTGGGTTTAGGTGAACTTTTTGTTCAGATCTTCAATATATTTTCTGAATTGCTTGTCCGTTTCCGCTAAGTTATCCACCGTTTTACAGGCGTGGAGTACCGTTGCATGGTCACGTTTTCCGATTTGTGACCCAATACTTGCCAAAGATGCCTTAGTAAACTTTTTCGCAAAGAACATGGCCAACTGTCTCGCCTGTACAATATGTCGCTTTCTTGTTTTGGACTGTAGGGTGGCCACATCCATTTCGAAATAATCCGAAACCACTTTTTGAATGTAATCGATGGATACTTCGCGCTTTGTGTTCTTTACAAATTTGTCCACTACCTGTTGGGCCAATTCCAGAGTTACCTCCCGCTTATTGAAAGAAGATTGGGCTATCAACGAAATAATGGCCCCTTCCAGTTCGCGAATGTTGGTTTTGATGTTTTTGGCCACGTGGTCTATAATCTCTTCCGGCATTTCAACGCCATCGCGGTAGAGTTTATTTTTTAAGATGGAAACCCGTGTTTCGTAATCTGGACTTTGCAATTCTGCAGACAATCCCCATTTAAAACGGGAGAGTAAGCGTTGTTCAATGTCCTGCATATCCACAGGAGCTTTGTCCGAAGTCAATATCACCTGCTTGCCATTTTGGTGCAAATGGTTGAAAATGTGGAAAAATACATCCTGGGTTCCAGATTTACCGGATAGAAATTGTACATCATCTATAATAAGTACATCTATCAATTGGTAAAAATGGATAAAGTCGTTTCGAGTGTTCTTTTTTACCGATTCGATATATTGTTGCGTGAATTTTTCCGCAGAAATATAAAGAACGGTCTTTTCCGGGTACTTATCCTTTATTTCTACACCAATGGCGTGGGCCAAATGTGTTTTCCCTAATCCCACTCCCCCAAAAACCAACAATGGGTTGAAGGAAGTTCCCCCGGGTTTGTTGGCCACGGCCATACCCGCGGAACGGGCCAAACGGTTGGAATCTCCTTCGAGGAAATTATCGAAATTGTAGTTGGGGTTTAATTGGGATTCAATCTTAATGTTCCTAATACCGGGAATCACAAATGGATTTTTTAGCTCGGGACTTTTGGAGGTGATCGGCACATCCAATTCTTGGGGTCCAACAGCGGTACGGTTGGAACTTGGGATTTGCTCCGTAAAGGGTTCCTTGTTACCGTATTTGTTTTCCATTTTTATCACATAGATCAGCTTTGCATTGTTGCCCAACTCTCTGGTCATGGCAACTTTTAAAAGCTTAACATAGTGTTCTTCGAGCCATTCGTAGAAAAACTTACTGGGAACCTGAATGCTCAAAGCCTTATCTGTTAATTTAATAGGCTTTATAGGCTCAAACCAAGTTTTGAATGCCTGCGGTTGGATGTTATCTTGGATAAAAGCCAAACAGTTGTTCCATACGGAATTAGCAGTAGCACTCATAGAAGTTTTTCCTTGTTTTAATGGTTAGCTTATAATTTAAGAGTAAGCATTTATAGGGTTATTAAATGCTTATTG